>CAXTCI010000256.1:0-6522 GCA_964242325.1 uncultured Acetobacteraceae bacterium | reverse complement strand
GCCAACGACTCTCACCCGCCAATGGCAATCGCCGCCTGACCCCCAATCTTGCGACAGTCCCCCGTCAATGGCGACACCCTGGCACTGCTGCGAGAACCTCGACGTGAACCGCTGAAACAATGCCTGGAACTGGCCTGGGTCGAGCTGGCGAGACAGGGGTGTGGTTCAGAATCAGCCCTTTTTGGGTCATACAAGGCGTGCGGAAACCGCCGACCTGCGAGGGTCGAATTTTGGTGGGAAGGGTGTTTTACGCGGGCGGCGGCGAGCCGCCCCGGGTCAAGCTCGCTGAGGCAGAAGCGGTCCCAGACCCACCATGGTCAGCCAGTGTGGATGGCCTTGGTCGGTCATCAGCTCTCGTGAGCTCTTGCCCTGACGTTCGGCATGCCGGCTGCGCGTGAAGTGGCGGTGGTTCAGGAAGAACCGCAGCAGACCCAGGTATGAGCCATCCGGCTTTGAACCACGCTCGATTGTCCTGCCGACCCGACCAGCCAGCTTGCCCATTGATTGGGACGCAAGTACCCTGAGCAGCAAGTCGGCACTGGGGGAAGCGAAATCATGGAGCGGCGCCGACTTGTGGTCACGGCGACTGCGGCAATGCTCCATGCCGCCGCATTGCGCGCGCAAGTCAGGCCAATCCTCCGTATCGCGCGCATACAGGGCATCAACTTCCTGCCGACCTACCTGATGCAACGGCGGCGCTTGGTCGAGGCACATGCCGAGCGGCTAGGCCTGCCCGGCGCTCAGGTGGAGTGGATCGACTTTCCCGGTGGCGGCAACGCGACCGATGCCATGCTGGCAGGCGCTGTAAACGTAGTGAATGCCGGGCCGGGCAACATGCTGCTGCTATGGGACCGCACCCGGGGTGGCGTGAAGGGCATCGTTTCAAACTCGGCACTGCCTGCTACCCTAGTCAGCCGCGACCCGCACCTGAACGCCGTCACCGATTACGGGCCGGACGACCGGATTGCGGTTCCGACCGTGCTGGTGTCCACCCAAGCCATTCTGTTGGAGATTGCCGCGGAGAGGGCCTATGGCGCCGATCAATGGCGCCGTTTCAACGCCAATGCCGTACAGCTTGGACATGGCGACGCTTACGGCGCCATGATGAACCCAAGTCACGAGATACGCAGTCATTTCGCTTCGCCGCCCTTCATCACGCGCGAGTTACAGAACGTGCCCGGCGCGCACGTCGTGACGAGTTCGACCGACATCCTAGGATCGCCCCTGTCAACGGCGGTCATGTTCACGACAACCCGCTTTGCCGAACAGCAGCCCGTGCTGGTCAAGGCCATCTCAGCCGCCTCCGCGGAAGCCATCGCTACGATACGCAGCGATCCCGAACAAGCAGCGAGGGACTACCTTGATGCGTCGAACGACCGTATGGCACAGGCCGAGCTGGTAGCCTTGCTGGGCCTTCCCGACATGGTGTTCGACGTCAAACCCGAAGGCACGTTGCGGTTTGCGGAGTTCCTGAACCGTATCGGCACTCTGCGCACCCGCCCGAAGGCTTGGACCGAATACTTCCTTCCTGACGCCGCAGCTCTGGACGGCAGTTGAACTCAAGAGGAGACCTCAGGATGCATATCGCGCAACGTGGCTTAAAACGGCACCTTGCCTCTGGTGGCAAGGCCGTCAACGGATGGTGCTCAATCCCTTCCGCCGTAACGGCCGAGGTCATGGCGCGTGCGGGCTACGACACGGTCACGATCGACTTGCAGCACGGCTTGATCGAATACCAGGCTGCACTGGCCATGCTGCAGGTCGTGGACGGGTTCAATGCGCCCACCCTGTGCCGCGTTTCCTGGAACGAACCTGGGGCGATCATGAAGGCGCTGGACGCCGGTTTCACCGGCATCATCTGCCCGATGGTCAACACCCGCGAGCAGGCAGAGCGCCTCGCTGCGACTTGCCGCTATGCCCCGGCCGGAAACCGTTCCTTCGGGCCGACCCGGGCGATGCAGGTGCACGGTGCCAATTACGCCCGGAACGCCAACGACTTTATCATGGCATTTGCGATGATCGAAACAGCCGAGGCTATGGCAAACTTGGACGCGATCCTGGAGGTCGACGGCATCGACGGCGTATACATTGGCCCGGCTGACTTGGGCCTCTCGCTGGGCTACGCGCCAACGCTGCTGCCGGAAGCGCCGGTCATGGACGCGATCTCCGCCATCCGCACGAAGACGCTGGCGGCCGGGAAGGCCGCCGGCATCCATTGTGGGTCGCCGATGATGGTGCGCCAGATGCTGGACGATGGGTTCGGCCTGGCAACCCTGCTGACCGACATGCGCCTATTCACCAATGTAATCGCGACCTCGCTGGCCGAGGCGCGGGATCTTCGGGCTTCCGTGGTCAAGGGCCAGTATTAAGCGTGGGTCAGAAAGTGCCGATTCCAAGTAGCACTAGAAACCGCTAGAGCTTTGATGGTGAGGGAACTTCTCGTTTTGGTGCTACCACGGTTTGAACCACGCCGTTTAAGTGTGACCGGACATCAAGACCACGAAGCCGTGTGCTTATCCAGCGATAAAGCAGCCGTGCTGCGGGCGATCAGCACGATCCACAGTACGGCGTTGGGACCAGCCTTCGCGGCGAAACTGCAATGATCATCCTGCACCACTGCGTAAACGCACGATCTTTCCGGCCGCTGTGGACACTGGAGGAGCTAGGGCTCGACTACAAGCTTTGCATGCTACCCTTCCCCCCGCGCGAGCGGCGGCAAGACTTCCTTGCCACCAACCCACTGGGCACGGTCCCTGCGTTCCTCGACGGCGAAACCCGGATGACGGAGTCGGCCGCCATCTGCCAGTACCTCGTCACGCGCCACGGACCGACGCCACTGAATGTGGAACCGGATGAGCCGGCCTACGGCGCATTCCTGAACTGGCTGCACTTCGGCGAAGCGACCCTGACGTTCCCGCAGACGATCGTACTGCGCTATAGCCGTTTTGAGATGCCGGGACGACGGCTGCCGCAGGCTGCGGCGGACTACATACGATGGTTCCTCGCGCGGTTGCGCGCCGTCGATGCCACAGTACTATCCGCGGACCATCTCTGCGCCAGCCGTTTCACGGCGGCGGACGTGTCCGTGGGCTACGCACTGATGCTGGCGGAGGATCTCGATTTGAGCGAGCGGTTCTCCCCGGCGGTGGCCCGCTACTGGCAGCGGCTCAAGTCCCGCGAGGCATTCAAGCGTGCCATAAAGCGCCAGCAAGCGGCTGCTTTTGAACAAGGGGTTCCCACGATCTCGTCGGCCCGCTCGGCGACCGAACCCGCAAGTGACATCGCCGAGAAGCCGGGCTGAACGACCGGCTAAAACGAAGAAGGAGGAGGAACGGGAATGGCAACGTGCGAAATGGGCCGCAGGTGTTTCAGAAGGGTAACGCTTCTCCTCGCGGGACTCCTGTCGTTCCCGGTGCAGGCTGCACCGCTCTCGGTCACCCTCGGCGTCCTGACGGACATGAACGGCTTCGTCGCGGACGCAACCGGGCGTGGCTCCGTCGTCGCGGCGGAACTCGCTGCAGAGACGTTCAAGGCCGAGGACTCGGAAGCAAGCGTCCGGGTCATCTCGGCCGATCACCAGAACAAGGCCGACGTGGGCTCGGCCATCGCGCGTAACTGGATCGACCGGGAAGGCGTGAGCGCCATCCTCGACGTGCCGTTCTCCTCTGTCGCCCTCGCCGTCAACGAGGTGACACGGGGCACCGGCGCCGCATTCCTCGCGTCCGGTCCTGGTGCCGTGGCGCTCACTGGGGAACGGTGCTCGCCCAACACCGTCCACTGGACCTACGACACCTGGGCGCTGGCGAACGGCACCGCACGGGCGTTGACACAGGCCGGGGGCGATACCTGGTTCTTCATCACGGCCGACTATGCCTTCGGTCAATCCCTAGAGGCGGATGCCGCGAAAGTCGTCCTCGCCATGGGCGGCAAGGTTCTTGGCGACGCCAGGCACCCGCCGAGCGGGTCCGACTTCTCTTCCTACCTCGTTGCGGCCCAGGCCAGCGGCGCCAAGATCGTCGGCCTGGCGAATGCCGTGACGGATACCAGCAACTCGATCAAGCAGGCGGCCGAGTTCGGTCTGACCGCCGGCGGAAAGCAGCGCCTCGCCGCCCTGCTGCTGCAGGTCACGGACGTGAACGCCCTCGGGCTCGCGGTCGCGCAGGGGCTTTACCTCACCGATGCGTTCTACTGGGACATGAACGACGGCACTCGGGCGTTTTCCGACCGGTTCGCCGCACGTATGGGAGGCGCCCGCCCGACCAGCTTCCAGGCTGGCGTCTATTCCAGCGCCCTGGCCTACTTGCGGGCAGCAAGGGCGGTCGGCAGCGCAGACGCCCGCAAGGTGCTGCCCGAGATGCGGCGTGCGCCGATCACAGATCCGCTGTTCGGCACGGTCCAGGTCCGCCCCGATGGCCGGGCCATCCATACCATGTTCCTGTTCCAGGTGAAGACGCCAGCGGAGTCGAAGGGGCCGTGGGACTTCTACAAGCTGCTGGCGACGATCCCGGCGGACCAGGCGTTCCGGCGTTTCGGTGACGGCGGCTGCCGTCTGGGCGGCCCCTTGGACGGCCGCTGACGATGCTGACCCGGCACGCCGATTACGGGACGCTGCGCCACGAGTTCCGCTGGGCCATCCCCGAACGCTACAACATGGGCGTTGACTGCTGCGACAGACATGCCGACGGCAGCGGCCGGCTCGCGTTGATTGTTGAGGGGGAAGCCGGCGACATCCGCCGCTGGTCGTTTGACGATTTGCGCGCGGCGTCCAACCGATTCGCCAATGTCCTGGCGTTCGATGGCCTGGTCCGTGGTGACCGGCTGGCGATCCTGTTGCCGCAGTCGCCTGAAACCGGCGTCGCTCACCTCGCAGCCTGGAAGTCGGGCCTGATCACTCTGCCACTGTTCACCTTGTTCGGCCCGGACGCGCTGTGTTTCCGGCTGGGGGACAGCGGCGCGCGGGCGCTTGTCACCGATGGGGCCGGTGCGGCCAAGGTCGCCGGCATCCGCGACCGGCTCCCTGCTCTGGAACGGATCTACGTGGTGGACGGCCCGATCAGGGGAGTGACAGACTTCCAGGCCGCGACCGGTGCCGCCTCGGCGGACTTCCACCCACTCGACACGGCGGCGGACGACCCAGCCATCATCATCTACACCTCGGGCACGACGGGAAACCCGAAGGGCGCGCTGCACGCGCACCGGGTCCTGCTCGGGCACTTGCCGGTTGTCGAACTGACCGCAGGCTTCCTGCCACAGCCGGGTGACCTGTTCTGGACACCGGCGGACTGGGCCTGGATCGGCGGCCTGTTCGACGTCCTCATGCCGGCCTGGCATCACGGTATCCCCGTGCTCGCACACCGGGCGCGCAAATTCGACCCGCAGGCGGCGCTGGACCTGATGGCGCGCCACCGTGTCCGGAACACGTTCCTGCCGCCCACCGCGCTCAAGCTGATCCGCCAATCCGGGCTTTCGCACCCTGGCGTCAGGCTGCGCAGCATTGCCAGCGGCGGCGAGACGCTCGGGGCCGGGCTACTCGAGTGGGCGGAGGCGACGCTCGGTTGCACGCCGAACGAGTTCTACGGCCAGACCGAGTGTAACGTGGTGGCGGGCAACTGCGGCGCGCTGTTTCCGGTCCGTCCGGGCTCCCTTGGCCGGCCGGGCCCAGGGCATGACGTGCGGATCGTGGATGAGACGGGTACGCCGCTGCCCGCGGGCGAGATTGGCGAGATTGCGGTTCGGAAGGGTGATCCGGTGATGTTTCTGGGCTACTGGAATAACCCGGCGGCGACCGCAGCCAAGTTCGCTGGGGAGTTCCTGCTGACGGGCGACCGCGGGCGCCAGGACGCCGACGGCTACATTTGGTTTGGTGGCCGGGCCGACAATCTGATCACCAGCGCCGGCTACCGGATCGGACCCGGCGAGATTGAGGACTGCCTCGTCCAGCACCCGGCGGTCGCGATGGCGGCCGTTGTCGGCGTGCCCGATCCCGTCCGGACGGAAGCGGTCAAGGCCTGGATCGTGCTCCGGCCGGGCATGGCGGCATCCGACGAGCTCGCAGCGGACATCCAGTCCTTCGTGCGGTCGCGGCTGGCCGTACACGAGTATCCGCGTCTAATTGCTTTCACCGATGAGCTGCCGACGACAGCGACCGGCAAGATCATGCACCGCGAATTGCGAGCCCGCGGTTGAGCATCTTCTGAAAGGATTTGCCGGCACGCTCCCGCGAGGAGACATAGGTGTGAACTGTGAATCAGCGGTGGGTTTCAGCGCTGATCAGCGCGACAGAACATTGAAAAGGCAAGTTCTTCCTGGGTCCCTTGCCCGCACTGATACACAGGTTGATGATGCCGGCCTGCCGCGTGGCCGCCTGAAGCACGTTGTGAACACAGCCGATGCTGATCGACACGCCCAGCAGGTCACGCAGGAACTCCACGACGCCACGATACGAGCCGCGGCAGATCAGCGTCAGTCCGACGATCACCTGGCGCAGCCAGGCCTTGGTCACCGCCAGCTCGAACAGCACCT
>CAXTCI010000255.1:0-6653 GCA_964242325.1 uncultured Acetobacteraceae bacterium | reverse complement strand
TCGGCGGGTGGCCACGACCACCGTCCCGCGCTGGCTCGCACCACTCGATCACCCGCGCAATCAGCTCCAAAATGCTCTCGTTCACCGCTGCTCTCCTCGTTAGGAGAAAGCAAATAGGGAACCCGACAACACATTGGCAGAGCAGATCTATTCAACCCAGAGTAGTAGTGAAAACCGCCTCTAAGTGTCTGTCCGATATCATTCCATGCAATGACAGCCTGCTGGAGCGTCATAGGGTTGCCGTTGAAGAATCCTGATCTACTGGCAAACCTGAACCTGAATGATGTGCCCACAATCATTGGTCAGACGTAAACCTTTGATAAAACCCATTGATCTCTGACAAACACTAAAACTTTGATAATTTCATAAATTATCCATGCAATAATCCTATAGGAGACACCCGTTGTCACAGGACTTGATCGCGACTGCCCCCAAGGCCGAAATCCACATGCACTTGGAGGGCGCGCTTGAGCCGGAGATGCTGTTCAGCCTCGCGGCCCGCAACGGGGTGCCGTTGGACTATGCTATCCCGGCGGCGCTGCGAGCGGCTTACCGATTCCGCAACCTGCAGGAGTTCCTGGACATGTACTATGTCGGGCTGCGTGTCCTGCAGACCGAGCGGGACTTCCACGACCTGACCGCCGCTTACCTGCAACGGGCGAGGCAGGACCGGGTGGTCCATGCGGAGGTGTTCATCAGCCCGCAGGCCCATCTGCGGCGCGGAGTGCCGCGGGAGGCCATGATGGATGGCATCCTGGGCGCCTTCGCCGAGGCGAGCCAGGCGCATGGCATGACCGGCGGCCTAATCCTCGGGGCGCAGCGGCATCTGCCGGAGGAGGACGCCCTGGCGATGCTCGACACGATGGCGCCCTACCACCGCCAGGTGCTCGGCCTGGGGCTTGGCGGCGCCGAAGTCGGCAACCCGCCGGCCAAGTTCGTCCGGTTGTTCGAACGTGCGCGCAGCCTGGGCTGGAAAACGATGGCCCATGCCGGGGAGGAAGGCCCGGCCGCCTACGTTGCCGACAGCGTTGACCTGCTGCATGTGGACCGGATTGACCACGGCGTGCACTGCGAAGACGACCCGGCGCTGGTGGCGCGCTTGGCTGAGCGGCGCATCCCGCTCACGGTGTGCCCGCTGTCCAACGTGATGCTGCGGGTGGTCCCGGACCTTGCCCACCACAATATCGCGCGCCTGCTGCGCGCCGGGCTGTGCGTCACGGTGAACTCGGACGACCCGCCGTACTTCGGCGGCTACATGAACGACAACCTCCAGCAGACCGCGGCCGCGCTGGGCCTGTCGCTGGCCGAGCAGCGCAGCCTGATCGCCAACGGGTTCGAGGCCGCCTTCCTCGATGCTCCGACCCGGGCACGCTACTTGCAAGACCTCGACGCGCACTTCGACGGAGAGGCATAGGGTATGAGAACTGGGGGCATGGGAACTGGCGGGATCATCCGGCTGCTGCTTACGGCGGCGCTGCTGCTTCCGGCGCCGGCCGCCCTGGCGCAGCAGCCCCCGGCGCAGCAGCCACTGAAGAAGGTGCGGATCGCGGTCGGCACCACCGTGCTGAACCTGAGCTATCCCTGGCTCAACCTTCCCGTTGCCCTCGGCTACTGGCGGGACGAGGGCTATGACGTGGAGGTGCTGCCGGTCGGCGCCTCCTTGCAGGCGCTGCAGCAGATGGTAGGAGGCAACGCCGACTTCGCCGAGGTGAACTCCAGCGTCATCGTGCAGGCCAACGTGGTGAACAGCATCCCGGTCCGCACCGTGATGGCGAACGGGGTGATCGATTGGGCGGTGGGCGTGCCGGCCGACGGCGCGATACGTGACGTGCACGACCTGAAGGGCAAGACGGTCGGCGTGTTCAGCCTGGCGACCGGCGGCATCGCGTTCCTGAAGAGCTACCTGCGGCAGAATGGCATGGACCCCGACCGCGACGTGACGCTGGTGGCCACCGGGCTTGGCGCCCCGGCGGTGGACGCGCTGCGGACCAACAAGGTACAGGCGTTGCTGTATTGGGCGGCGGCGATGGCCGGGTTCGAGAATGCCGGGCTGAACCTGCGATACCTTCGTGCCCCGGACTGGCGCGGCTATCCCGACTTGTCGCTCAGCACCTTGCAGAAGACGGCCGCTGCCGATCCCAAGATGGTGGAGGCCATCGCCCGCGGGGCCGCCCGGGCCACCGTGTTCGCCCTGGCCAACCCCGACTGCGTGCGGCAAATCCAGTGGGAGCGCTTCCCAAGCACCAAACCGACTGGCGCCGACGACGCCACGCTGCAAAAATGGGACCTGCGGCTGCTGAACGCCCAGCTCGACACGCTGCGGGACGGCTTCGCGTTGAATGGCGGCAAGCTTTGGGGCAACGTGGACCCGGTCGGCTTCGAACGCATCGAGGCGTTCATGCTGGAGTCCAAGCAGATCACCAAGACGCTGCCAGCCACCACATTTCTCCTGAACATCCCAGGCTTTTACGAGCGGGTGAACGCCTTCGACGTCGAAGCGACCCGGGCAGCGGCCATGACGTGCCAGACGCACTGACCGCCATGCTTGCAGGCAGTCCGCCTGCGTCCCTGGAAGTGACGGGCCTGGGCAAGCTCTACCGGACCCGGTCGGGCGAGACGATGGAGGCATTGCGCGACATCAACCTGGCCATCTCCCCCGGCGAGTTCGTGACCGTCGTCGGCCCGAGCGGCTGCGGCAAGAGCACGCTGCTGAGGATACTGGCGGGCATCATGCGCCAGACGGGCGGGCAGGTGGCGATGCGGGGCGTGCCCGTGCACGGACCGAGCCGCGACGTCGGCGTCGTGTTCCAGGCGCCAGTGCTGCTGCCCTGGTGGACAGTCTTGCAGAACGTGCTGCTGCCCGTCGTCGTGCAGCGCCGGGACCGTGCGGTGTTCGAGCCGCGCGCCCGCGGGCTGCTGCAACTCGTCGGGTTGGCCGGGTTCGAGGGCACCTACCCCCACGAGCTTTCCGGCGGGATGCAGCAACGCGCCAGCATCTGCCGCGCGCTGGTGCATGATCCCTCGGTGCTGCTGATGGACGAACCCTTCGGCGCGCTGGACGCCATGACGCGAGAGGTGATGAACCTGGAACTGCAGCGCATCTGGTCCGAAAGCCGGAAAACCGCCGTGCTGGTCACCCACAGCATCCCGGAAGCGGTGTTCCTGGGGGACCGCGTGGTGGTCATGTCGCCGCGCCCCGGCCGGATCGCCGAGGTGATCCCCGTGGACCTGCCGCGCCCGCGGGAGCTGGCCGTCATCAACTCCGCCCCATTCGGTGCCATTGTCGCCGCCATCCGCCGGCACTTCGGCTCAACCGGCACGCTGGACGCATGACCGGCGGGCCGTCTCCGCAGCGCGGCACGGCGCTGCTGTCGTTGCTGCTGTTCGTCGCCTTGGTCGGCGGATGGGAAGGGCTGGTGCGTTTGCTCGACGTGTCGCCGATCATCCTGCCGGCGCCGAGCGCCATCGCCGCGGCGCTTTGGACCGGCGTGTGGGAGGGTGGGTTCGCCTGGAACCTCTGGGTGACGTTCGCCGAGACGGTCAGCGGCTTCTTGCTGGGTTCGGCCGTTGGATTGGTGCTCGGTGCGGCCATTGGGCATTCGCCGCTGCTGGAACGGGTGCTGTATCCCTATGTCGTCGCGTTCCAAACCCTGCCGAAGGTCGCCATTGCCCCAATCATCGTCATCTGGTTCGGCTACGGCATGAGCAGCAAGATCGTGATCACCGCCACCATCGCGTTCTTCCCCGTGCTGGCCAACACCATCGTCGGGCTGCGCGCGGCGCCGGCCGACCAGCTCGACCTGCTGATGGCCTATACCGCCACGCCATGGCAGCGGCTGCGGCTGGTGCGCTGGCCGGCGGCGCTGCCCTACATCTTCGCCGGGCTGGACATCGCCATCGTGCTGTCGGTGATCGGTGCCATCGTGGGCGAGTTCGTGGGCGCGCAGGCTGGGCTGGGCTACCTGATCCTGCAGAAGAACTTCAACTTTGACATGCCCGGCGTTTTCGCCATCCTGCTTATCTTGTCGCTGATGGGCGTGGGCCTGCACCTGCTGGTGAACAGGGTGCAGCGCCGGGTCGTGTTCTGGATGCAGGCGACAAGCGACCGCGTGACCGGTGCCTGACCGCCGGATGGCAGGAGAGATGACAATGGACGGTTCCCAAATTCCAGCCGCGCTGCCCGGCGCCCCCCGGCCCGCCACGCAGGCGGAGGTGCCGGTGCTGGACCTGCGCCGCATGGACACCGACATGGTCGGCTTCGCGGCCGACCTGCGGGCTGCATGCCTGGGCACCGGCTTCTTCTACGCCGCCCACCACGGCGTGCCGCAAGCGGTCGTTGACGCCGTGTTCGACGCTACCCGCCGTTACTTCGCCCTGCCCGAGGCCGAGCGGGAGGCCGACGTCATGGATGCCCGCTTCCGCCGCGGCTGGATGCGCCAGGGCATCAACCAGCACCCGGGCTATGCCCCCGACCTGAAGGAAAGCTACGAGTTCGCGCTGGACCTGCCACTCGACGACCCGGCGGTGGCGGCCGGGCTGCCGCTGCACGGCCCTAACCGCTGGCCTGCGGCGCATCCGTGGCTGCGCGAGGCGGCGGAGGCCTATTTCGACGCCACCCTGGCCCTCGGCAAGCGGCTGCTGCGTGGCTTCGCGGTCAGCCTGGGCGCCGATGCCGAAACTTTCGTGCGACACACGAAGAAGCCGATGGTGCAGACGCGGCTGTTCCATTATCCCCCGCAAACCCTGGCGGACGCCGCGAATGCCTTCGGCGTCGCACCGCACACCGACTACGGCATGATCACCCTGCTGACGCAGGACCCGGTCGGCGGGCTGGAACTGCAGCTCCGCGGCGGGGAGTGGGTGTCGGCGCCGTTCATCGCGGGAACCTTCGTCGTCAACCTCGGCGACCTGTTCCGGGTCTGGACCAACGACCTTTACACCTCCAACCTGCACCGGGTGGTAAACCGCGCCGGCCGGGAGCGCTACTCGATCCCGACCTTCTTCAACCTCGATTACGATGCGCCCGTGGCCTGCCTGCCCGGCCTGTCGTCGCCCGAGAACCCACCGCGTTATGCGCCGATCAAGTCCGGCGACTACCTGCTGAGCCGGTTCAAGACGGTGCAGAAGTATGCACCTCCCCCAGTCGCTTCGGCCAATGCCGCTTCGTAAACCCTTTGATCGGCGTTGTTGCATGACGGAACCGGCCGCGCTGCGTCATTTTCGAGGTGGACTCCGACACGGGGCGCAACGAGGACGAGGGCGTAATCGGGGTTCTCGCAATCTACTGGCCGGGTCAGCCGCGCCCGTGACCGGGCCTCGTGCCGGTGCCGGTGAGGTGACCACGGAAGACATGGCGACGTTCGCGGTCGACCGTGCTGTGCGGGGCTGACCGCGCCGTTCGGAGTACGCGCGCTGCTACGACGCGGTGCGACGCCATGTCCAGGGCGAACCGCAGCGCCTCCAAGTGGACGATGAACTCGCGCACTTCGGTGGCGACGTGCTCGCCGTCGTATGCGGTCCACGACATCCGCCTGTCGGGCAGAAGACGCTGGAGGCGCGTCGGCATGGAAGAACACCAGGGGAGCCACGCAGTGATCGTGGCCGCTTTCGGCAGCCCCGGCGCTCACAGGCTACGAAAGACACTATCCATTCCCGTGTCGAGAACCGGCGAGGCTGCCATACAGGAAGCTGCAGTTGGCGGACGGCGCTTTGGGGTCGCTACTACCACGCCGGGTCTCGTCCGCTCCATCGAGGCTGGCGTGCGCCGCCTCGGTCTGGATGCCGCCTTCACCGGTGTCCGGGTTCCGGCCAACCGTGACCCGTTGGCTCTGGCCGCCAACCCGGCCGACCAGTACGACGAGTTGGCCCTGGCAGCGACACGGTGCATCGAACTGGACGGGGCCGAGGCGGTCGTCATCGGCGGCGGCCCGTTGAGCGACATGGCCCCGCGCTTGCGGCAACGGCTTCAGACCACGATCATCGAACCGGTGCCGGCGGCAATACGCCAGGTTCTTGGCACGCTTGCTCGGACCACCACCTCCCCGCTCAGACGGCCAAACGCACTCGTCGCTCCTTCGGATGAAGGGGTGGTGCAGGGAATATAGGTCGGAGGGGGGCCTGAAGAGTCCGCTATCCCACCAGGCGTTTGGCAGCCAGGAAGGCTAGTGCAGCACCCGATCCTTTGCAGACTCCCGGCAGCAGGGCTCAGACGCCCTATTTGATGTTTTGAGCAGATCCACTGGCACGGTCGCTTGCAGCAATGCCCACAATGGAACGCCAGTGAACCTGCCCGCCTGCGGACCTTACCCGGTCACGAAGCTAGCCTCACCGTGACGGCAGGCATCGCTTGCAGCTCGGCCAGGGTTAGGGTGCGTAGGTGCTCGACCCGGCCAGTCAGCGCCAATTCGACCGCCGGCGGCGCGGATTGCCCAGGGGCGTGCATTGGGAGCGCAAGGAGCGCGAGCAGCCCAAAGCCTGCGCTGGGCCACCACCGCGCTCCTCGCGCTCCCGGCATGGCCTACTTCGCCACCATCACATCGGACGCCTTAATGACCGCCGAGGCATCGTCGCCGACCTTCAGCGCCAGGTCGTCAATAGCCTCGTTAGTGATGGAGGCATGGACGGTGACGCCGCCGCCGATGTCGATGTGGACG
>CAXTCI010000254.1:0-6726 GCA_964242325.1 uncultured Acetobacteraceae bacterium | reverse complement strand
GCTTTATGGCCCGATCATCCCAACGCTGCTGCTGCTCGCCTGGCCCAACGTCCTGCGGCGCCGTGGGCGCCGTCAGCACCCTGCAGACAACGTTCACGGTTGCGCTGACCACGGCGCTTGTCGGCACCGCGGGCGGCCCGGACGCCGTGGCAGGCTACGGCACAGGGGCACGCCTCGAATACCTTTTGATCCCGCTCGTCTTCGGGCTGGGCGCGCCCATGGTGGCGCTCGTCGGCACGAACATCGGTGCGGGCCAGCAGCGGCGGGCGCTGCGGATTGCGCTGACGGGTGGGGCGCTGGCCTTCGTGATTACCGAAACCATCGGGATCGCGGCGGCGATCTGGCCGGAAGCTTGGCTAGGCTTGTTCGGCAGCAGTCCAAGCATGCTTGAGACCGGTGTTGCCTACTTGCGCACCGTCGGTCCGACTTACGGCTTCTTTGGCCTTGGCTTGTCCTTGTACTTCGCCTCCCAAGGCGCCGGGCGGCTTAGCTGGCCGTTGCTGGCCGGGTTGATCCGGATGATTATCGCAGTGGGCGGCGGCTGGGCCGTGTTGTCGGTCACGGGGTCATTGGGCTGGGCCTTCGCCACGCTCGGGCTGGCTCTGGTCGTGTATGGGGTCATGCTGACGACCGCTGTTGCTTCTGGCGTCTGGTTTCGCCACGCCGGCCCGGATCGCAGCCATCTGACATAGGGTAGCCTCAACCGGATCGTTCACGGTCAGTGCGCTTTAGGGACGCCGTGGGCACCTGCCTGATGCGTGAGCGCACACAGCACGCGTCGGGCCAGCCGTGGAGTGCCAGCCCATCCTACCCACGGAACTGGGGCTTGGGAGTCTGGCAATCAATGCGGGTGCCGGACCTTGGAAAACCTTGCTTTATCAATGTTTTGTTGTGTTGAATAGCGCTGATGCCCACCACTGATCCACAAGCCGTTCCATGGCGAAGCGAGACGTGACGTTCTTGAGAGGCACGGCGGCGATCAGCCGCTTGTAGAAGCCGTCGAAGGCCGCCATGTCGGCGACCGCGATCCGCAGCATGTAATCCACCTCGCCTGCCATGCGGTAGGCGTCCATCACCTCCGACATGGACGCCACGGCGGCGGCGAAGTTGGCCAGCCAGTCCGGCGTTTGCTCCTGCGCCTCGATGGCCACGAACACGACCAGGCCGACGCCAACCTGCTCGGGGTCCACAAGGGCCACGCGGCGCAGAACAACCCCGGCCTGCTCCATCTTCTGGATGCGCTTCCGCACGGGCGTTGCGGACAGGCCGACCTGCTCGGCCAATTCGGACATCGCAAGCGTCGCGTTCTGCTGCGGCAGGGCCAGCAGCTTGCGGTCAACCTCGTCAATCCGCGATCCTCCTGACCCCGATCCCTTCCCTGACGCTGCGCATGCCCGATGTGCCAGCAGCAAGCCCCAGGCCGTACCAGGGTTGTAACTGACGCCCCTTGCCGAAGGCGGGTCAGGCTGCCTCGGCCGGTTGCGGAAGCCGGAGCCACGGAGTTTGGACATCTATGCAGACCGGCTTCGGCACCATCCCATGCTCCGAGACGGCGGCCAGATGGCATGAGTTGGTGAAATGGGCCGATCCTGCACGCCGGCGTCCTGGTCCATGAACTCCACCGCCTGCAAACGTCCGGGCCGAACAGAAGAATGGAACACTGCGACGGATTGCTTGGACGAACGTGTGTGCTTGGACGGACCGGAAGTTTGCTGAACGTTGCTGTTGAACACTGCGGCGGGCCACGGCCATGCTTGGCGTCATCCTTCCTGGACATCCCGGCCCCATGCCCCTTACGACCACCGCACGACCATTGCCTGCGACCGCGCCGGCCGTGCCGCATCTGCACAAGCCGGAGGGGACGAAGGGCCGCCCTTGGGCGCGAGTCCGCAGGTTCATGTCCCCACTCGTCCTCGTGCTGCTGTGGCAGGCGGCGTCCACGGCCGGGCTGCTGTCGCCGCGCACCCTGGCGGCGCCCAGCACGATCCTGCTGACGGCATGGGACCTGCTGGCGTCCGGCCAGTTGCTTTGGCACATCCTGGTGTCGCTGGCCCGCGTCCTGGCCGGGCTTGGCATCGGCCTGGTGGCCGGCGTCCTGCTCGCGCTGGCAGCCGGCCTGTCCCGGCTGGGAGAGGATGTGGTGGATGCGCCGGTACAGATGCTCCGCACCCTGCCCTTCCTGGCACTGGTGCCCCTGTTCATCCTGTGGTTCGGCATTGGTGAGACGCCGAAGGTCGCGCTCGTGGCGCTCGGCACCACCTTTCCGATCTACCTCAACCTGTTTGCTGGCATACGCGGGGTGGAGCCGCGCCTGGCCGAGATGGGCCGGGTGTTCGGCCTGGACCGCTGGGGGCTGGTCTGGCATGTGATCCTGCCCGGCGCCCTGCCCTCCGCGCTGGTGGGCCTGCGTTACAGCCTGGGCGTGGCCTGGCTGTCCCTGGTGGTCGCCGAGCAGGTGAACGCGACAGCCGGTATCGGCTACCTCATCAACGACGCCCGCGACTTCCTGCGCACGGACGTGATCCTGGTGGGTCTCTTGGTGTATGCGCTGCTGGGCCTGGGCGCGGACAGCCTGGTGCGCCTGTTGGAGCGCCGGCTGCTCGCCTGGCGGCCGCAGATGGTGGGGGCTTGAACGCTATGGATGGCTCGCAACACCCTCGTGACCCCCGCTCCGGCGGCGCCCGGGTCCGCAACCTAACCCGGCGTTTCGGCGGCCCCTTGCCGGTCCTGGACCGGCTGGACCTGGACATCGCGCCGGGCGAGTTTGTGGCGCTGCTGGGCGCCAGCGGGTCGGGCAAGACGACCTTGCTGCGCACCTTGGCCGGGCTGGACCCGGCGCCGGACGACGCTGTCGTGGACCTGCCGCATCCCGTCGCGGTCGCCTTCCAGCAACCCCTGCTGCTGCCATGGAAGACCGTGTGGCGCAACGTGGTGCTGGGCCTGCCCGGGCCGGACGCGCGGGCACGGGCCGAGGCGGCGCTGGCCGAGGTCGGCCTGCAGCACCGGCTGGACGCCTGGCCCGCTACCTTGTCGGGTGGTGAGGCGCAGCGGACGGCGCTGGCCCGTGCCCTGGTGCGGGCGCCGGGCCTGCTGCTGCTGGACGAGCCGTTCGCGGCTTTGGACGCCCTGACCCGGCTGCGGATGCATGCGCTGGTCCTGGAGCTGTGGGCGCAGCACCGCCCGGCGACTCTCTTGGTCACGCATGACGTGGACGAGGCCGTGGCGTTGGCAGACCGCGTGCTGGTGCTGGACCGTGGCCGGATCGTGCTGGACCTGCCCAACGACGCCCCGCGACCCCGCGGACGCGCCACTCCGGCCTTCGCCGGGCTGCGCGCGCGCCTGCTGGACCAGTTGGGCGTACGGGAGCAGGCCGCGTGATCGCGCGGCGGGCCATGCTGGCTGCGGGGCTGCTGGCCGCCTACCCGGCCTGGGCGCAGGGAACAACGTTGCGCTTGGCGCAGTATAAGGCGGGCGATCAGCTCCTGCTGCGCCTGGCCGGCTTGGACGCAGGCCCTTACCGTGCCGAGTGGGCCGAGTTCGGATCGGGCAACCTGATGCTGGAGGCCGTAGCGGCCGGCTCGCTCGACCTTGCATATGGCAGCGAGGTTCCTCCTACCTTCGCAGCGCTGTCCGGTGCCCGCGTCCGCATCGTGGCTGTAGCCCGCGGCGACGTGAACGAGCAGGTAGTGCTGGTCCCGGCCAACTCCACCGTGCGGTCCATCGCCGAGCTGCGCGGCAAGCGCGTCGGCTACGTCCGGGCCACCACGACGCATTACTACCTGTTCCGGATGCTGGAGGACGCCGGGCTATCCTGGTCCGATATCCAGCCGGTGAACCTGTCACCGGCGGACGGGCAGGCGGCGTTTCGGGCTGGCAACCTGGATGCCTGGGCGATCTACGGCTACTCGGTGCCGCTGGCGAAGCGGGCCGGGGCGCGGGTGCTGCGAACGGCGGCAGGCATCCTATCCGGCAACTACCCTTATTTCGCCGCGCCGGAGGCCCTGGCCGATCCGCTCCGCCGCGCCGCACTTACTGAGCACCTGCGTCGGCTGGGCCGCGCCTTCCGCTGGATAGACGCGCACCATGCCGAGTACGCCGCGGCCCAAGCCCCCCTGATCGGCGTGCCGACGGCTGCCGTGCAGGAATTGCTGGACGGGGAAAGCCAGCCCCGGCGCCTGGTCGCGCCCGACGACGCCGCGGTTGCGTCGCATCAGGCGGTGGCTGACGTCTTCTACCGCGCCGGGCTGCTGCCCCGCCCAGTGGACGTGGCGCCGTTGTGGGACCGCTCATTCGATTTGGGAGATGTGTGATGGACGGACTGATCCTACGCGCGCCCGCAGCCGACGAGATCCCGTCGGAGTTGGCGGAACACGCCGCGGAGGTGGACCGCATCGGCGCCTTCCCATGGGACAGCCTGGACGCGTTGCACGCCGACGGCCTGCTGGCATTGACGGCGCGCACCGTGGACGGCGGGCAGGAAGCCGGGCTGGCACGGGTGACGGACCTGGTGCGGCGGGCCGGGCAGGGCTGCGCCTCCACGGCGCTGATCCTGGCGATGCAGTTGACGCACTTGCGGACTGCGGCGCGCTCGGACTGGCCGGAGCACCTGCGCGTGCTGGTCGGACGCGGCGCCGGGCAATTTGGGGCATTGATCAACGCGCTGCGGGTCGAGCCGGCGCTCGGCACCCCGGCCCGTGGCGGCCTGCCCGCCACCACGGCGCGGCGCACGGCGAATGGCTGGTCCATCAGCGGCCGCAAGATCTACAGCACCGGAGCGCCCGGCCTGACCTGGATGCTGGTATTCGCCCGCGTCGAGGCGAGAGGTTCGCCGGACGTCGAACCAAAAGGTTCGCCGGATATCGAACCGAGAGGTTCGCTGGACATCGAACCGAGAGGTTCGCCGGACACGGACGAAGAGGCGCCCCGCATGGGGCTGTTCCTGGTGCCCGCTCATGCCCCGGGCGTGCGGATCGAGGAAACCTGGGATCAGCTTGGCCTGCGCGGGTCCGGCAGCCATGACGTGGTGTTCGAGGGCGTGACCGTGCCCGCCGACCACGCCGTGGACCTGCGCGCCCCGGCGGATTGGGCACGTCCGGACCCGGAGGCCGCCGCCTGGAACGCGCTGCTGATCGCGGCGCTATATACCGGCGTCGCCGAGGCGGCGCGGGACTGGACCACCGGTTTCTTGCGGGACCGCGTGCCGGCCAACCTCGGCACATCCTTGGCCACCTTGCCGCGGATGCAGGAAGCGGTGGGCCGGATCGAGGCTTTGCTGCTGACGAACCGCCGCCTGGTCGCCTGCGCCGCTGCTGACACCGACGCGGGCCGCCCGCCGACGCCGGCCGAAAGTGGCCTGCTCAAGACGGTCGCTGCCGAGAATGCCATCGAGGCGGTGCAGCATGCTATGCAGCTTGCGGGCAATCACGGCCTGTCCCGCGCCAACCCGCTGGAGCGACACCTGCGCGACGTGCTGTGCGCCCGTGTCCACACGCCCCAGCCCGACGCCGCCTTTACCGCCGCCGGCCGTGCGGCACTTGGCCAATAGGAGGATTAGCATGACCCTTGAATTTATCGGCATGATCCAGCCGCGCGAGCAGTCGGAAGTCCACCCAGCGCGTGGCCCGGCGGTTGACCCTGGCTACCTCGTGGCTGCGGCCCAGGCGCACGAGGCCCATGCGGCGGAGGACGGCGGCTTCGACCGCGTGCTGATCGGCTGGCACAGCAACGGGCCGGACGGATTCCAGATTGCGGCCCACGCCGCGGCACACACGAAGCAGGTCGGCTTCCTGGTCGCGCACCGGCCGGGGTTCCAGGCGCCCACCACGGCGGCGCGGGCGTTTGCGACGCTGGACCAGCTCAGCGGCGGGCGAGCGGCCATCCACGTGATCTCGGGAGGCGACGATCAGGACCAGGCGCGCGACGGCGATTGGCTGGGCAAGGACGACCGCTATGCCCGGACCGACGAGTATGTGGACGTGCTGAAGCGCGTTTGGACCGCGGACGCGCCGGTGGACCACGAGGGCACGTACTACCGCATCCAGGGCGCCTCGCCCGCGGTGCAGACGGTGCAGCGCCCGCGCATCCCGATCTACTTCGGCGGCGCATCCGATGCCGCCATCCGCGTCGCGGGCCGGCACGCCGACGTTTATGCGCTGTGGGGCGAAACCCGGGCACAGGTCGCCGAGATCACCAGCCGCGTGCGGGCCGAAGCGGCGAAGCACGGGCGGCAGGTCGGGTTCAGCCTGTCCTTCCGCCCGATCCTGGGCGCGACGGAGGACGAGGCCTGGGCGCGGGCGGAGGCCATCCTCGCCCGCACCTTGGAGGTGCGCGGGGAAGCCGCGCTGGGTCCGGCGGTCGGGGCGCCGGCCAATTCCGGGTCGCAACGGCTGCTGGCCGCCGCGGCGCTGGGCGACCGTCCGGAGGGGCGGCTTTACACCGCCATCGCCCGTGTCACCGGCGCGCGCGGCAACACCACGGCGCTGGTCGGCACGCCGCAGCAGGTGGCGGAGGCGTTCCTCGACTACCACGCGTTGGGCGTGACCACCTTCCTGATCCGCGGCTTCGACCCGCTTGAGGACGCGCTGGAATACGGGCGCACCCTGTTGCCGCTGACCCGGCGCCTGCTGGCCAGCCGCACACAACACCAGACCGCGGCGGAATAATGCCCCTGCCCTACCCACGGCACCGCGACGACCCGGAGGTGGTGCGGCTGCGGCGCGAGGTGCT
>CAXTCI010000253.1:0-6783 GCA_964242325.1 uncultured Acetobacteraceae bacterium | reverse complement strand
GGTTCAGTGTGTCCGAAGCAAGCGGAACCTCAACCAGCAGCAACGGCACTGCAAGGAGGGCGGCGAGCGCAAGATAGGCGATCCACAAGGCGGTCGTGCGGGACATGGCCCGGCAGCGGACCAGGATGTTTAAGCTTGCCTCTCCCTTGTTTGCAGACGAAACAATCATGGCAGGTTAGATATCCCACCGGCCAGGATGACCCGCGTGCACGAATATGGCAGCACCTTCTACTCCTTCCTCGACTCGTTCGCGGCGCGATCGGCCGGCCGGATCGTGCCGCTGGTCGCGGCGGCCCTGCCCATTACCAGTATCGCGGACTTCGGCTGTGGCCAGGGCGCCTGGCTGCAAGCGTGGCAAGGCACCGGGGCGGAAATCCTCGGCCTTGATGGACCCTACGTGGACCGCAGCCGCCTCCTCATCCCGGAAAGCGCGTTCCTGCCATCCGACTTGGCTGCTCCCATTGACCTGAACCGCAGGTTCGATCTGGTACAAAGCCTGGAGGTCGCGGAACACCTGCCGCCCGCGTGCTCCGATGCATTTGTCGGCGCCCTCACCCGCCACGCCAACGCGATCCTGTTCTCGGCCGCCGTGCCGGGGCAAGGCGGGGAGCACCACGTCAACGAGCAGCCATTGGCGTTTTGGCGCGGGCTGTTTGCCGCCCGGGGCTACCATGCGGCGGACCTGGTCCGACCCGCCGTGAAAGGGGATGCCCAGGTGCAGCGCTGGTACGGCTGCAACATGATCCTGTATGTGAACGACGCCGGGGCGGCACGGTTGTCTCGCTCGGCACGGGACGCCATCATCCCGGAGGCGCAGCCGCTTGCCACCTATTGGACGCCGGCCGAGCGCCTCCGGCAATCGTTCGTCCGTATTTTGCCCGTGTCCGTGGTGGACCGCCTGTCCAGCGTCAAAGCCACCTTTGCAGCCCGCCGCATGGCCGGTCGTTGAAGGAGAAGCATCGGATCTAAGCAGGCTCATCGAAGTCTGCTTACCGGGAGAACCCAGGCAGGTTTGCGCTGCCTGGCTCGACCGCAGACCACCTGTGCGCCGAGCCGCGCGAGCCTGCTTAGGGCTAGCCGATCCTGCAGACGCAATGACGCTGGCGGGTGCTAGAAAAGCCGGCCTACCCATATCCGCTAGGCCCCGCCCTGCTTCGTGCCGACGGCCGCCCAGGACATCTCGTTCACCCAATCCAGCCGTACGTCCTCAAGCCCGGCCCGATCCATCAGCGCCGCCACCTCCGCCCTGGTCCAGTAATGCGCGATGCGCGGCAGCATCTGGTCGAACACGATGGACCGCAAATGCGGGAAGCCGAACCTGGCAATCAGCCGGAAATAGCTGATCGGCCGCACCCTCAGGCGCAGCAGCAGCCACAGCAGCCCCGCCGGATACAGGGACAGGTGATGCACCAACCCCAGCGGCAACCGGCTGAACAATGCCCGCCGCAGCGGGTTCAACCCGGCCGTCAGCCAGCGGTTGTTCTCCGCACCATAAACCCAAACCATGACCTGTCCGCCGGGCCGTGCGGTCTGCACCATGCGTGACAGCGCCAGGCCGGGGTCCTGCAGGTGGTGGATCACCCCGATGGAGAACACGATGTCGAAGCGGTCCTGGTAGGGCAGCTCATATGCGCTGGCGGGCACGACCTCCACTGACGGGAATGGGGCCAGCGTGTGCCGGGCTGCTGCCAGGGAGCGCTCGTCCAGGTCAGCCGCAACCCCGCCGGCAGCGCCATACGTCATCGGCCAGTAGCTGTTGCGCCCCATGCCGCAGCCGACATCCAAGAAGGTCTTGCCTGCCCAACCTTCCTGCGGCACCCCAGGCGTCCAACGCCGGAACTGCTCCTCGTAAACCGGGAGAAGGTCCGAGTAGGAGCCCCACTCGTAGCCGAACCGGTCGGGCGAGCCGGCCGTGTCCCGACGGGACGGCGCTGCAACGGACCCGGTCATATGCCCAACTCCGCCAAGGGCCGGTCCGCACCCGTCAGGGCCGGGGTGGTGCTCGGAGCCTCGCGCCGCCTGCCTGCGACGGTGAACAGCACATGCAGCGCCCATAGCGGCTTGCCGTGGTCCCGGGTGCCGGACAGGTGCGTCTGCAGCAGGCGCTCCAGCTCCTGACGCCGGAACCATGCCGCGGCCGGGTTGCTACGGGACAGGACGGTGTCGCGCAGGCGTTCCTGCAGGGAGGTGCGCAGCAGGGGGCCGATCGGGATGCCGAAGCCATGCTTGCGGCGGTCCACGATTGCGTCCGGCAGGTAGCGGCGTGCCACCTGCTTCAGCGCCCACTTGGCCGTGCCGCCGCGCAGCTTGTGCCGGGTGGGCAGGGCGCAGGCATACTCGGCGAAGGCGCGGTCCAGGAACGGCGCCCGCACCTCCAGCCCATGGAACATCGCGGCACGGTCGGTTTTCATCAGGATGTCATCCGGCAAGTAGCCCGTCAGGAAACCGTGCAGCAGCCCGTCCACGCCGCCGCCGGGCTGCGGGCCGAGCGCCGCGAACGCGCGGTTCCGCAACGCATCCTGGTCCACGTCCGCCGCCCACAGCCGGGCCATGCCGGCCCGGCCGAACGGCGCCATCCAGTAGGCGGACTGTCGCGCCGGAATCTGGCCGAAGCCCTGAGACAGTTGCGCCAGCCGGAACGGCAGCGACATGTATGCGGCACTCGTTGGCAGGCGTGCCAGCGCAGCGGACAGTGCGGCGCCGGAAGCGGCCGGCAAACGGTGCATCAGCCCGGCCAGGCGCTGCACCTGGAAGTTGGGGTAGCCCGCGAACACCTCATCCGCGCCATCTCCGCCCAGCGCCACCTTCATCCGCGTCCGCGCCGCCCGGCACATCAACCAGGCCGGCAGCAGGGAAGAGTCGGCCAGCGGCTCGGACAAGGACCCCTCCACCCCGGCGGCGGCATCCTGCACATCCGCATCCTCCAGCCGCACCACCTCATGCGCGACGCCGAGGTGGCGGGCGACCGCGGTGGCATGGGGCGTTTCGTCATAACTACGCCCGCCGACCTGGACGGTGAACGCCGTGATACCCGGGTTGCAGCGCGCCGCCAGTGCCGTCAGCAGACTGGAATCCAACCCGCCCGACAGGAACACGCCAAGCGGCACGTCGGCAACGCATTGGCGGGCGACCGCATCCTGCAACAGGGCGTCCAGCCGATCCACCACTTCCCCGTCGCCGACAGCCGGGCCGCCGCCGACCTGCGGGCGCCAGTATTCCGCCACGTTGGCCCGTCCGTTAGTGAAGTGCAGCATGGTGCCGGGCCGCAGCTTGCGGATGCCGGTCCAGCCGGACAACTCGCCGGGCACGTACTCGAATTGCAGGAGCTGGTAGGCGGCGGCAAGGTCTGGGGCCGCGCCCCGGAACGCGGGGTGGGCCAGCACGGCGCCGGCCTCCGATCCGAATACCAACTGGCCCCTGGCGACGCCGTAGTATAGCGGCTTCTCGCCGTAGCGGTCCCGGACCAGGTAGATGTCGCCGCTGCGGCCGTCGCGGTAGGCGAAGGCGAACATGCCGCCGACCTGCTCGACGGCGGCACGGATGCCGTCGCGCCGGATCAGTTGGAACAGCACCTCGGTGTCGCACCGGTCGCGTAGGGTAACGCCGGACCGCAGGAGGTCATCGACCAGGGCGCGATGGCCGTAGATCTCGCCGTTGAAGGTCAGCGCGTCGCCGGACGCCGCGTCCACCCGCGGCTGCGCGCCGCCGGCCGGGTCAATGACCGCCAGCCGGCAATGACCGAGCGCCACGCCTTCGTCCACGAACAGCCCGGACCCGTCGGGGCCGCGGTGCGCCACCGCGTCCAGCATGGCCTGCAACTGCGGCCGGGCGTCCCTGCCCGGCGCCGAGAACCCGGCGATGCCGCACATCTACCAACGGCTCACGGCGACTAGGCGCGGCGGCGTGGCCTCGTGATGGGTGACGGAGCGGATCTTGTAGGGCGCCTTGCCCTGCGCCTCGAAGTAAGTGCGGCTCATGATTTCCGCCATGATGCCCAGCAACAGGAACAGCACGCCGGACAGGCCGAGCGTTGCGGCCAGCAGCGGCAGCGGCGTCTGGATCAGGGATGTGCCGCCGAGGCGCAGCACCAGCGCCCAAGCGAACGCCAGCAGGGAAGCCGCCAAGGCACCGAGGCCGACCTTACCGAAGAACTGCATCGGACGGTCCAGCGCCCGGCCGATGAAGAACAGCGTCAGCAAGTCCAGCAGCACCCGCACGACCCGGCCCAGGCCGTATTTGGAACAGCCGAACCGGCGGGCATGGTGCCGCACCGGCACCTCCGCCACCCGCGCGCCCTCCCACGATGCGAAGATCGGGATGAAGCGGTGCATTTCCCCATACAGCCGCACCCCCTCCAGCACGTCGCGCCGATAGGCCTTCAAGGTGCAGCCATAGTCGTGCAGGTGCACGCCCATGACGGACGAAATCAGCCGGTTGGCGAGGACGGACGGCAGACGCCGGGTCAGCGCCTTGTCCTCCCGCTGACGGCGCCAGCCGGAAACCACGTCGTATCCTTCATCCAGCTTGGCCAGCAGCAGCGGGATGTCGGCCGGGTCGTTCTGCCCATCGGCGTCCATGGGGATGATGACGTCGCCGGTTGCTTGCTGGAAGCCGGCCATCATCGCGGAGGTTTGGCCGTAGTTGCGGCGCAGGCGGATGACGCAGATGCGCGGGTCGGTGAGCGCGAAACTCTCCAGCAGGTCGGCGGAGCCATCCCGGGAGCCGTCATCGACGAACACGACCTCGGATAGGTATGGCAGCGGGTCCAGCGCGGCACGGAGCATGGCATACAGGGAGGACAGCCCCTCGACCTCGTTGAATACTGGGATGACTACCGAGACCTTCATGCCGTCCACTCCCGCCGCAGCCCGGGTGAGGGCGGGCACGAGCAAAGCGCTACCATGCAGAGGGGCACAGGGCCTGTGGTGAAAGGTCAGAAACAGTCAGGGATGCGGAGATGCTGCACCGGGTCGGGGCAATGAGCCGGGTTGAACCATTCGTTTCAAACCCGTCCCTGATGCCATCCGATCAGGTCCTGGGCATTTGCCGCTGCCAGCGCTACGAAGCCCAGGGCAAGGTGGGCAAGGCGCATCGTGAAACTTCTCCGATCAAGGTGCGGGCAGCCGGCCCGGCGCCAGGCAATGCGGTCGCATTCGGCTTGTACAGAAACAACCAACAGGCGGCGGTCTGCCTCAATGCCCATGCGGCCAAATGCGGCGGCACGCGCCGCGTCCGCGGCATTGAGAATGCTCGCCATCGAGGACGGACATGAGCTGGCACGCGCTGCCGTCCAGCCGATGCAGGATGCGCCATAGTTTCCATGGCCGACACAACACGGGGTGTCCTGGGTGACCCGGCGGAACGGGAACGCCGCCGCACTCTGCTGTCCCTGCCCCACCTCGCGCCGCTGGCCGCCTATGCCGCGGGGCTGCGGGGTCCGGATGTGATGGTGCCGGACTTCGACCCGCTGGACGGCGGCGCGGCGGCGCGCGTGCTGTTCCTGCTGGAGAAGCCGGGGCCGGGCATCCACCCCGGCGGCTTCGCCAGCCGTGACAACGACACGCCCACGGCGGCGGCGATCCGCACCTTCATGGCGCAGGCCGGGCTGCCGCGAAGCGAAACGGTGTTGTGGAACCTGGTGCCCTGGTGGAACGGCACCACGGCGGTCACAGGGGTGGAGCGCGCCGCGGGTTTGGCAGCGTTGGACGGGCTGCTGCCGCTACTGGCCGCGCTGGACACGGCGGTGCTGGTGGGGCGGACGGCAGGCGCGGCGCGTGGGGTGCTGGGCGGCCTACGCGTGCTGGAGAGCGCGCACCCCAGCCCGCAGGTGCGGGCGGGGTTCAGGGACAGGTGGGATGCGATCCCAGGGGTTTGGCGGCAGGCTAGGCGGCAGCCGGCGGAAACCGGAACGCCGCAGTCAAGGCCTATTGACGGCAGTCGTTGCCGCTGCGGTTGAATGCCTGCACCCGCCCGTCCCGGATTACCACCTCCGTCTTGCAGTGGAAGGAGTAGGTCCGGGGAAATGGGCCAAGCCTGCTCGGCTCGTTGGCGCGTGTTTCCTGCCCGCTCCGATCGCCGATCAGGCCGGCGTCCAGCGTTTCGTAGAACAGCCGCTCGCCATCAACGGTCGTGACCGCGTCCGAGGGTGGGCCGAGGCGCCGGATCACCTCCGCCTTGCTGCGGCCGACCAGGCCGGACAGCACTTCGCGGGTGTCGCCACGTGCGGCCGGCACGGACACCGCCGCCAGGAGCAGCGCCAGCAGTCCGCACGCAACACGACGGCTGCGGGCCGGGAGCGTGTGGGGCAGCTTCCCCTTCACGCGCCCAACGCCAGCAGCGCGAAGCTGGCGAGCCAGTGCTCCCCCATGTAGTCGCCGGCCACGTGGGGCAGGCTGGCGTCCAGGTGGCGCTCCGCCGCGTCCCGCATGGCGCCTGCCCTGGCGTCCCCTGCCGGGAGGGAGCCGGCTAGGGCGCGGAAGCACCAGGCGCGGCTGAGGTTCAGGCCATCGAGATGGGCGATCTTGCCGTCGCTGCGGTCGGTGACGGCCGCCGGATGGAACAGCGTCGCCGGCTGCTTCTCGGCGAGCCGCGGCAGGAAGCGCTCGAACCACGGCAGGAAGCGCCCGGGCGGAAGCAGGCGCCGCATGCACTCGGCCTCGATCAGTGCAGGCGATTGGAAGTCGTCCCCGCCCGGCTCATCCCAGGCCGGGCAGTCCGCATCGGCCCCATACCAGCGCTCGGCGGTCTGCACCAGCAGCGACAGCAGCGCGGCATCGCCCCTGC
>CAXTCI010000252.1:0-6810 GCA_964242325.1 uncultured Acetobacteraceae bacterium | reverse complement strand
TGGCTGTTGTCGCCATAGGCGATCATGCCGAGCTTGTCGCTCATGCCCCATTCGGTGATCATGGCGCGGGCCAAGCCAGTTGCCTGCTTGATGTCGCTCGAAGCGCCGCTCGTGACCCGGTCAGCGCCGAAGATCAGCTCCTCTGCGACGCGGCCACCCATCGCCAGACGGATCTTCGACAAAGCCCAGGCCTTGCTGTAACCAAGACGATCACCCTCTGGCAGACTCATCACCATGCCCAGGGCACGGCCACGCGGTATGATGGTCGCCTTGTGGATCGGCTCGGCATCCGGGTCATTGATCGACACCAGAGCGTGACCAGCCTCGTGATAGGCCGTCAACCGCTTCTCGTCCTCGCTCATGACCAGCGAGCGGCGTTCGGCGCCCATCATCACCTTGTCCTTGGCGAACTCGAACTCCGTCATCGCCACGACCCGCTTGCCCAACCGGGCCGCCACCAGCGCAGCCTCGTTCACAAGGTTGGCTAGGTCGGCGCCCGAGAAGCCCGGCGTGCCCCGTGCAATTACCTTCGGGTCAACGTCGCTGGCCAGCGGCACCTTACGCATGTGCACCCGCAGGATCTTCTCCCGCCCGCCAACGTCGGGGTTCGGCACCACGACTTGGCGGTCGAACCGACCGGGACGCAGCAGCGCCGGGTCAAGCACGTCCGGGCGGTTGGTCGCGGCAATAAGGATCACGCCCTCATTTGCCTCGAAGCCGTCCATCTCGACCAGCATCTGGTTGAGGGTCTGCTCACGCTCGTCGTTGCCGCCACCCAAGCCGGCACCGCGATGGCGGCCAACCGCGTCGATCTCGTCGATGAAGATGATGCAAGGTGCGTTCTTCTTGCCCTGCTCGAACATGTCACGCACGCGGCTCGCGCCTACGCCGACGAACATCTCAACGAAGTCGGAACCGGAGATGGTGAAGAACGGCACGTTTGCCTCGCCAGCGATGGCGCGGGCCAGCAGCGTCTTGCCGGTGCCCGGCGGGCCAACCAGCAGCACGCCCTTGGGGATCTTGCCGCCCAGCCGCTGGAACTTCTGTGGGTCCTTCAGGAACTCGACGATCTCCTGCAGCTCGCCCTTTGCTTCGTCAATGCCGGCGACGTCCTCGAACGTCACACGGCCTTGCTTCTCCGTCAGCATACGGGCACGCGACTTGCCAAAGCCCATCGCGCGTCCACCACCGGACTGCATCTGACGCATGAAGAACACCCAGACGCCAACCAGCAGCAACATGGGCACCCAGCTCAGCAGGATGTGCAGCAACTGGTTGTCGCTCTCCTCTGGCTTGGCCTGCACCCGAACGCCCTTGTCGGTCAGACGGCTGACCAGCATTGGGTCTTCCGGCGTGAAGGTCTGGAACGTCGTTCCGTCAGCGCGGACACCGGAAACGGTGCGGCCCTGGATCGTCACGTCGCGCACGCGGCTCGCATTCACGTCGTTGATAAAGTCGGAATAAGCGACGCGGTTATCCGCATGCTGCGCCGCATTGGGTTGGAAGAAATTGAACAGTGCCACGAGCAGCAGGGCTATTATGACCCAGAGCGCGAGGTTACGGCCGAAATTGCTCATCATATGATCCTGGCGATCCAGTCATCAAACCCGGGTCCTGGGCGCAGCATTGGATCGAACCCGGCTATTCCTTCCCGGCTCAATATGGGCCGGCGCCACCACTCAGACGTGCAGATAGTGTGTCCCTGCCCACTCCGCATCCCCGCACCCGCTACGCCGTGACGAAAGCGGCAGGCGCAATGGGGCGGGCGGGCCGGAACCAGACGATGACACTGCGGCAAGCCGCCGCATTAGGATAGCAGAGATTCGGCACGGCAACGAGTGCACCATCCTTGCGCAGGGTTGGCAAGGTCTGCAGCAGCGCTGACGGCAGGGCCGAACGGCGCCGCACGCGGGCGGCGTCGGTTCCCAGGGGTCCCAGGCTCATGCCACAGCCTGCGCCATCCGATGCCGCCTGGAAACGGCCGTCCCAGCGTTGGCCCAGGCCAACGGCGCCTTCCATCGCCGACGCCTCGCGGCCGACCAGCCAACCTGGGCCAAGCCGCCCCGCCGGAATGATGCGGGCGCCATGCAGCGTGCCGTCATGGGCGGCATCGGCATGCAGGCGGCCGGATAAACGTTGAAGCCCGGCAGACGGCGGCGGGTATGCGGCACCCGACAATGTCCAGACCAAGGCCGAAAGGGCGTAAGGTCCCACAGGCTTCCGCAGGTGCGCCACGCCGCAGGGGTGGATCAAGGCTGATGCGGCTAGCTCTGCTGCCGCCTCCGCCTCGGCCGCTGCCCGAGCCGCGCCGTACTCCCGCGCTTCCGCACCCAGCC
The DNA here is from genome assembly GCA_964242325.1 of uncultured Acetobacteraceae bacterium. Classification (GTDB taxonomy): domain Bacteria; phylum Pseudomonadota; class Alphaproteobacteria; order Acetobacterales; family Acetobacteraceae; genus DASWOJ01. Next base: position 4,474 of record CAXTCI010000252.1, on the reverse strand, counting down.
GCGGCGGTTCGGCGGGGTCGGACAGCAAGCCGGCCCGCAGGAGGGCGCGCGGGGTCGCCGGGTCGGTGTTGCTCGGGTCCTCGACCCACTCGATCCCTTGGGCCCGGAGGGTCGCGCGCAGCCGGACCGGCGGAACCGCCAGCAATGGACGGATCAGGCGCATGGAGTCGGTGTGTGCCACCGCCGCCATCCCGGACAGCCCGGCCAATCCACTGCCTGCAGCCCGGCGCAGCAGCAGCGTTTCGGCTTGGTCCCGCAGGTGATGGCCCAAAGCGAGGTCGGCCAAACCGGCGTCGCGGCAGGCGACGCCCAGGAGGGCATACCGTGCGGCACGCGCACGTTCGGCCAAGCCGGGACCATGCGACAAGTCGGCCCGCAGCAGCCGCGCGGGGATGCCCAGCGCGGCCAGCCGGCGCATGGTCAGGTCGGCCTCCGACGCCGACTCCTGCCGCAGCCCATGGTCCACGACGCAGGCGAACGGCCGTCCCCAACCCCGCAGCAGCAGCGCCAAGGCCATGCTGTCGGCGCCGCCAGACACCGCCACGGCCAAGCGCCTGTCCCCAGCGAATGGGCCGAGCGGCGCCATCATCGCCGCGAATTCCGGTGGGGTAATAAGGCCCGCCGACTGCACCGGCATGCGACCCTAGCACACTGCCATTGACGACCGCTTTCGGCACAGCGGGCCGGGGGTCACGCCCTCAAACCACGCCGTCCCGGACGCGCCACGCCACGGATGCGGCCGCGATGGCAGGTGATCGAAGAAGGCAGTGGATGCCGCGAAATCAGTGGCAGCCCGCACGGTTGCGCACGGTTGCAGCGGCGTCCCGCACTTCGGGACGCGGCGACGGGAACTCGGCCCGCAGCTTCTCCAGGGTGGCGCACGCCGCCGGGCGCTCACCCAGCGCGCTGAGCGAGCCAGCTAACCCGAGGAGCGCATCCGGTGCGCGGGAGCCAGTGCGGGACCGGTTGTAGGCGTCGTCATACGCCACGGCCGCGGCCTGATAATCGCGGCGGCCGGCCAGCGACTGCGCCAACAGGAACTGCGCATCCCCCGCCCGCGGACCCGCGCGGCTGTTGCCCAGCACCTCCCGTGCGGCAGCCTCCGCCGCGGGATAATCGCGCCGTGCGAGGGCGGCATTGCCTTCCTGCATCGCCAGCTCAGCCGGACGGCGGCCCGGGGTGGCCGGGGCATCGGGTGGCGGCGGTTGAGTCCGTGGCGCCGGGTCCTGCTGCTGCGGCGGAGCCGGCGTGCTGGGGCGCGGCGCGGTATTCCCCCCAAGCCGGAAGCTCAGGTCGGCGATCTGCTTCGACAGGTCGTCGTTCTGCCGCCGCAGCGCGTTGGCCTGCTCGTCCAACTGACCGTGCAGCCGGCGCACCTCCTCCTCCAGGGACTGCACGCGGTCGAGCAGTTGCGGCGTGAGGTCGTTTCCCCCGCGGTTGGCGTCGCGCGGCACCGGTGGCGGCGCGTAGCTGCCGCGCCCGGCTTGCAGCGACTGCAAGTCCCGCCGCAGCTCCAGGATTTGGTTCTGCAGCGCAATGCCCTCGCGGCTGTCCATCTGCGCCCAGGCCGGCACGGCGGCGCTTGCCGCCAGGAACGCCCCGGCGGCGGTCGCCAGGACGGCACGGCGCATGGCAGGCCCTAGCGGACCGAGGTTGTGCCGTTGCGGTTCTGTGCCCATGCCTGCTCATCCGAACCGACCGAGATCGGGCGTTCCTTGCCGTAGCTGATGGCCGTCACGCGCGCCGACGACACCCCATGCGCCACCAGGTAGTCGCGCGCAGCGTTGGCCCGGCGCTGGCCGAGCGCCAGGTTATACTCGGTCGTCCCACGCTCGTCGCAGTTGCCGCCCATCTGGACCTGGACCTGCGGATACCGCCCGAGCCACGCCGACTGCCGGTCCAAGGTCGTCCGCCCATCGCCGCTGAGCGTCGAGCTGTCGGTGGCGAAGAACACCTTGTCGCCGACGTTCTGGGCCAGGTCCTCCTGGCTGCCGGGCGCTGGGCCGTTGGTCGCCAGGCCAGAGGTGCCACCCGACCCGCCGGAGTTCGCGGCGTCGGTCTTATTGGCGCAGGCGCCAAGCAGGCCAGGCAGCGCCAGGGCGGCTAGGATTGCGGCGGACTTGATGTTGATCAATGGGGGCTCCTCGTTGCGGCGCCCGCGCGAGGGCCGCCAGTGGTGGCGTCACCCGGCGCGATAGGGCCGGTGGGGTCCGGGGTCAAGCCTGCAACGGGGACCATGCCGGGTCGGAGGCGTCGGTCGGCGTGGGCACGGAACGCTCGTTGAAGCCAGTGATGTCTATGGATCGGAGTTGCGAGGAGTAGCCGGCACCGCCAGCCCCGGCCGCGCTGCTGCGGAAAAACATCAATACCCTGCCGTTGGGCGCGAAGGTCGGCCCCTCGACCGAGAAGCTTTCGGACAGGATGCGCTCTCCGGAGCCGTCCGGGCGCATGACGCCGATGCCGAAGGTGCCGCCGTTGATCCGGGTGAAGGCGATCAGGTCGCCCCGCGGCGACCAGGCTGGCGTGGCATACCGCCCGCGGCCGAAGCTGATGCGCCGCACGCCGCCGCCGCTGCCGTCCATGACGTAAAGCTGCTGGTCGCCGCCGCGGTCCGAGTTGAACACGATCTGCGTCCCGTCCGGGCTGAAGCACGGGCTGGTGTCGATCGCGCCGCTGTTGGTGAGCTGCCGGCCGCTGCCGCCGCCCGCGCCCGCCACCACGATGTCCGACCCGGCGCCACGTGCCACCGACATGACGATCTGGTTGCCGTCCGGGGAATAGCGCGGGGCAAAGGTCATCCCCTCGTATTCGCCGAGCAGATGCTGCGAGCCGGTGCCGACGTCCAGGATGTAAACTCGCGGACGGTTGTTTTGGTAGGACATATAGACGATCTGGTCTTTGGTCGGATGGAACCGGGGCGTGAGCGCCAACCAGGCACCATCGGTCAGATAACGGTTGTTGGCGCTGTCCTGGTCCATGATCGCCAGGCGCTTGATCCGGCGGTCGCGCGGACCGGTGCCGGCGATGTAGGCGACGCGGGTATCGAAGTAGCCCTTCTCGCCCAGCAGGCGCTCATAGATCACGTCGCTGATGATATGGGCGATCCGGCGCCAGTTGGTGCTGGTGGTGGTGTAGGCGGTACCCTGGATCTGCTGGCCCGGCAGCACGTCATACAGCCGGAACTCGACCCGCACGGCATTGCCGCCGCCTTCCACCTTGCCGGTCACCAGCGCCTGCGCGCCGGCGGTCTTCCAGGCCTGGAAGTTGGGGGTGTCGCCGGTGTCGCCGCCGGCCGCGCCCGTGACGGGGCGGAACAAGCCGGACCGGTCGAGGTTGCGGGTGATCACGCCGGCCATGTCGGTGCCGAGCTGGCTGCCGGGGAAGTTCGGGATGCCGATCGGGATGGGCGCGGTGCGGGCGCGGTCCACCGTGATCTCCGGCTGCTGGTTGCCGGCGCCGACGCCACCGCCGGCGCCTTGGCCGCGGGCGGCAAGCGGCAGGGCCGACACGGCAAGGCCGGCAAGCAGGGTGCGGCGGGCGATCAGGGCGCCCAGGACGGCGCTCGTCGGAGCGGAGGTGGTCATGACGGCAGTCTCCTTCGCGCCCTTATGGGCGGAGCGTAATGGCGGAAATGTGGAGATGGCCGGGCCAGGCCGGAGCAATCAGGCGTGGCGCTGCTCCCTCTCCCTCCGGGAAAAGGCCGGGGTGAGGGAAAGGCCGCAAGGGCTGAATTCGCCATCTGGAGAGACGAACGGCCGCTGCCGGAACACATCGCGCCGTTGGCCTCCCTCACCCCGGCCCTTTCCCGGAGGGGAAGGGAGCAGAAGCGGCGCCGCGCTCAAGGCCGGAACATGATTTCAAAAGCATGATCCTTGCGCGGCAGGCCTGGCGGCAGAGGGATCGGGCTGCATCGTGCTGCCAAGGCCGTACGGATAGCCCGCTCCGCAAAGGCCCGGGCGACTCCAGTTCCGATTGAGCCGCTCGCCGGTGTCACATTGTGAACAACACCGTCTGCATCTGTTTCCACACGCAACAGAACCTTCTGCTTGTCAAAATCCTTCGCTCCGCTGTCAGCCTCCCAGCACTCGCGCAAACGGTCGCCAATCGCGCCGCGTGCGGAAGCGCTAAGGGAAGCGTTCTCCACTCCGGATGGGCTCCCGCCTCCAGGTGGTCCGCTCCTGGCCGTTGCTGCCCGGGTTTCGCGCTGGCCGGATTGCGCCTGCTGCGAGCGCAGCCGCGACAGCACGTCATTAAGGGTGCTGCTGTTCTCGGCCGTCGTGCGTGACGGCGCGGCACGGCTGGTCGTGCTGTTGCTCGCCTGCCCGGCCGCCGGTGCCGGCCGCGGCGGCGCGGCGGGCGCGGGCCGGGCAGCCTGCGGCGCTGGAGTGGGTGGCGTCGGCGTAGGCGGTGATGGAGTCGAGGGCGCTGGCGTTGGCGGTGCCGGCGGCCTCGGAACCGGCGGCACCGGAACTAC
>CAXTCI010000251.1:4584-6826 GCA_964242325.1 uncultured Acetobacteraceae bacterium | reverse complement strand
GCAAAAGCAGCCTGGACGCCTTCGATGGTCAGCTCGACGACGTCGGTCATACCGTGATCCCCTTCCACTCCACCCCGCCCTCGAACGCCGCGGCGGCCCGGTAGATCGTCTCCTCCGCGAACATCCCGCCCACCAGCGTCATGCCGACCGGCAGCCCATCCACGGTGCCGCAGGGCAGGCTCATGGCGGGATGGTGGGTGCAGTCAAAAGAGGCGGTGTTGGGCAGCACCTCAAAGGCCCGGGTAATTACCTCGTCCACCGGGGCGTCGGGTGCCGGCAGCGCCGTGGCGGTCATCGGCAGCGTCGGCATCAGCAGCAGGTCGTAGCGCGACAGCGCCTCGTCATACGCGGCGCGCAGCCGCCGCACCAGGTTCTGCGCCTTGGCGTAGTAGTGCCCGCGGTAACGGGTCGTCATGTAGTGCCCGAGCAGCATGGTATTCTTGAGGCTGTCCGACAGCTCGTCCGCCCGGGTGCGCCAGGCGCTATGCGCGTCCAGCAGGCTGGTGACATAAAGCCCCTGCCAATTGAAGCCGAAGCCGTTGCCGTGCATCATCTGCACCGTCGCACCCTCCGCCGCGATCGGCAGCCAGATCGCGCTGCCGAGCAGGTGCATGGGGATGCTCACATCCTCCACGGTGGCACCCAAGCCACGGAACCGTTCGGCGGCCTGGCGCACCACGGCATCCGACGCCGCCATGCTCTGCGGCCAGCCGAAGCCTTCCTTCACCACCCCGATCCGCAGCCCGGCGGCACCCCTGCCCAGCGCGTCCCGGTATGGCTTCGAGGCGGCGCCGTACTGCCGAGGATCCAGCCCATCCGGGCCTGCCAGCACCTCCAACAGCAGGGCGTTGTCGGCAACGGTCGCGGTGATCGGCCCGGTGTGGTCTATCGTCAGCTCGATCGGCATGATGCCGGTATACGGCACCAGCCCGTGCGTCGGCTTCATGCCATAAACACCGCAGAACGACGCCGGTATCCGGATCGACCCCCCCTGGTCGCCCCCCAGCGCCATCGGCACCTCGCCCGCCGCCACCACCGCCGCGCTGCCGGACGACGAGCCGCCGGCGGAGTATCCGTGCCGGTGCGGATTGTGCACCGGCCCGCTGCTGCTGGTATGGCTGCCGCCCGAGAAGCAGAAGTGCTCGCACACCGTCTTGCCCGCCACCGTCCCGCCGGCGTCCAGGATGCGCGTCACTACCGTCGCATCCACGTCGGGCACGTAGCCCTCCAGCGTGGAAGCGCCGTTCATCATCGGCATCCCCGCGACGCAGATGTTGTCCTTGATGGCGACGGCCTTGCCCTTGAGCGGCCCGTCCGCAGCGCCCGTTATGGCGCCCTTCACATACCAGGCCCCGTATGGGTTGTCCGCCGGCAGCGGCCGGCGGCCCGGCGTGCGGGGATAGCGCACCTCCGGCAGCTCATCCGGCATCTGGTCCACCAGGTTGTAGGCCTGGAACCCACCCTCCAGCATCTTGAGATGAAGCTGCAGGTCGCCATCGCTCATGTTGGCGAAGCCCAGCTCGGAGGCGACATCGCGCATCTCGTCGAGAGTGGGCGTCTTGACCGTCAGCGTCGTCATGCCTGGTTCTCCTGGTAATACGTGGCTGTGTCCGGCGGTCGGCGGTGATGAGTGCCGCGCCGAGTGGTCCTTTGTGAGCAGGTTTGCACGTAACCTGAGATTAGCCCAGGCGGGTTGATGCGGCATGTCGCGCCGCTTTGCCGGTTTTGCCTTGGAAGGCACACCTGCTGCGGATGACGCACCAAGTTGCGTATGCCAATGAGTTCGGCGCCTGGTGGGCCAGGAAGGATTATGGCCAGAAGCGGCCTGAACCAATCAACCGTTCCCGGTGTCCGTCCATGGGTTGACCACCGTTATCCCGCACCCCTCGAAGTTCCACACATTGCAGGTCGCAAGGACGGCGCCACGCGAACGTGTGATGGCAGCGATCTGCGGCGGCGATCTGCGCGTCAAATTGCGGCATGGGGCGGCCTGCCTGGCGGCGGTGTGCAACGACGTCTGCATGGCTGGTCAGCGTCACCACGGACGGCGGCGCCACCATGCCCAGCCACACCGGCAGCCCCGTCTCCTGCGCCCGCCAAACGGCATAGGCGCCCAGCAGCAGGAACTCGCCATGGGCGAAGTTGAACACGCCCCTCTTGCTGGTGATGACGCCCAGCCCCCTGACGCTGATGAAGGCGAGCAGGTCGAAGGTCAGATTGAGCGCCGAACCCGTGCGCTACG
>CAXTCI010000251.1:0-4484 GCA_964242325.1 uncultured Acetobacteraceae bacterium | reverse complement strand
CTGATGAAGGCGAGCAGGTCGAAGGTCAGATTGAGCGCCGAACCCGTGCGCTACGCCACGCGCCCGGTCAAAACTGCACCCCGCGGGTCAGCGCGCCGTCCACGACCAGGTTGGTGCCGGTGATGAAGCTCGCCGCCGGGCTGGCGAGGAACACGGTTGGACGCGCCATTTCCTCCGGACGGCCCATGCGCCCGGTGGGGTTCAGCGCCATGGCCTGCGCAAACAGGGTGGGGTTCCCCGTCTCGATCCGCTCCCACACGCCGCCGGGGAAGTAGGTGTTGCCCGGCGACACCGTGTTGGCCCGGATGTTCTTGCCGGCCAATTGGAACGCCAACCCCTGGGCGTAATGCACCAGCGCCGCCTTCATCGCCCCGTATGGCCCGGCGGCGAAGTCTATCTCGCGCCCGGACACGCTGGAGATGAAGGTGATGGAGGCGGCATCCGACCGCTCCAAGTGCGGCATCGCCGCGTCCACCAGCCGCACGGCGCCCAGCAGGTCCGTTTCGAACCCCGAGCGCCACGCCGCCTCGTCGCCGCTGATCGCCAGGGCGCTGACGTTGGAAACGATCATATCCAACCCGCCCAGTGCCTCGGCGGCGGCGGTGACGAAGCCCTGCAGCGCCGGGCCGTCCGAAACGTCCAGCGCCTGACCGAACGCCTCCACCCCCATGCCGCGCAGGGCGGCGACGGCCTGCGTGACCTCGGCGTCATTGCGGGCGCAGATAGCGACGGATACGCCCTCCTGCGCAAAGCAGTCGGCAATGGCGCGTCCGATCCCCTTGGTCGCACCCGTCACCAGGGCGCGGCGGCCCTTCAAACCCAGGTCCATGTCAGCGCGCCTCCCCGGCAATGGATGTCAGCACCGACGCGCGTCGCCCAGCGGCAGCACACGACCGCCAGCGCGCCAGTGCGGCATCGGAATAGACAGTCAGAACGCGATTGGGTGCGGTGAGCACGGGTTGCGGCATCTCCATGACGAACGCAGGATTGCGCCTCGCCGTGAGTGGTGTCGTCGCCGCTGACTGGTGTTCCACCCTGTCGAGCGCGTTGCGTGGGCGGCTTCGCCCCGCGCGTTGAACAAAGGCTGGCTGGCATGCCGCTGCCTGTCAAGCTGCTTTGAACGTCGTGCCGTTCCCAGCGGGTCAGCCCAGCCATGTGATGTGCCGCGATGCAGCCGAGCGTCATGGCCGGCCCAAGCGTGATGCCGCCGGGACAGTTGCCGACGATGCTGCCGACCCGCACATTTGGCGTAGTGCTGCCCTATCCGCGGGCGGTGCGAGCAGCCGATAGCCTGGACGTCGGCCGCGTGATGGAGCAGACGCAGCAGCCGCCGGTGGGCAACATCTTCGTCCGCAATGCGTCGCTGCGGGCCGGTGGGCGGGTGAAGCGTGGGATGTACCTGGCCCGGGTGAACACGCCGGGGCAATCGATGGGACCGTGGGACTACCTGGAGCAGGTGCGCGGGGTGCGGGCGAAGGACGCGGTACGCCCGGCTAGCGAGTCCCCATACCCGCCGCTGCGGAAAGCGTCACGCTGGCGGGTGGGCCTGTCGTAGTAATCGGCGAAACGTAGGGCGGAAAAGTGACAGTGTCTTGCCGAAGCTTGGTGCTGCGGCTTGGCGGAAGGCGCTGACGCTTTTCCGCCGTACGTTGTGCCGCCTACGTCCGCTGCCCGTAGCCGGTCAGTGCGTAGGGCCGTTGGCATCGCTGACGATGGCCGCGTTCACCAGATCGCGGATCACCGACCGGTAATGCAGCCGCTGCTTCGGCGATTGCATCATGAACACCACCACCATGTCCTGCACCGGGTCCACCCACATGTAGGTGCCGCCGGCCCCGCCCCAGTACCAGTCGCCGACGCTACCCGGGAACGGCGCCACGCCCGCATCCGTCCGCACCGCGACGCCCAGGCCGAACCGATAGCCGGGGCCGGGGAGATACAGCGGACCCGGCTTCACCGTTCCAAGCTGGTCCGACGTCATGAAGCGCACCGTCTGCGGGCCGAGGTAGCGGTGGCCGTCCAGCGTGCCGCCGTTCAGCATCATCTGCAAAAACCGCGCGTAGTCCCGCGCCGTGGACACCATGCCGCCGCCGCCCGACTGCATCCGGACGGGATGGCGGGGATCGCTGAAGTCGGCGTCCACGCCGAACGAGCGGTCATTCGCGAAGGGTTCGGCGATGCGGCCCTGCTTCGATGGGTCCTCGACCCCGAAGGCGGTGTCCGTCATGCCGAGGGGGTCGAGCAGGTTCTCCTTCTCGAAATCATACAACGACTGGCCCGACACGACCTCGACCACGCGCCCCAGCACGTCGATGGCATAGCTGTAATCCCAGGTGGTGCCGGGCTGGTAGGCGAGGGGCAGCTTGGCCAGACGGTCCACGAAGGCCGCGTTGTCCGGGTCGCCCGCGTTCAAATGAGCCTGCACGTAGGCCGTCTTGACCGGCGAGCTGCCGAAGAACCCGTAGGTCAGCCCGGCGCTGTGCCGCATCAGGTCCTGGATCGTCATGGGCCGCTCGGCCGGGACCAGGTGCATGCCGCCGCCGGAATCATCGGGCACGCCGACCTGCATGGAGGCGAACTGCGGCAAGTACTTGGACACCGGCTCGTCCAGCGCGATCCGGCCCCGTTCCACCAGCATCAGCGCCGCGGCGACGGTGATCGGCTTGCTCATGGAATAGATGCGGTAGATGTCGTCGCGCGCCGCGGGGGCGGGGGCCTGGGGATCGCGGCTGCCGACCACCTCCTCATAGGCGACCTTGCCGTGACGGGCGACCAGCAGCACGGCGCCGGGAAGCACATGCTGGTCAACGTCGGACTTCAGCAGGCGGGTGATGGCGGCAAGCCGGTCCGGGTCCAATCCTACGCTGGCGGGATCGGCTCGCGGCAGCTCCGCGGCTTGGGCTAGGGTGACGGAGCCGGCCATGACGAGGCCCAGCAGCAATCGCTTCATAATGCTTCCTCCCGGCTGGACGCTTTGAAGCGTCCTTGCGGCGGGAAGCCTGCCAGCCCGGCGATGACGACGCAACCAGTGGGTCACGGCCAACGCACGTGATGGAAGGACCGCCCTCGTTCCCTCTCCCTCCGGGAGAGGGCTAAGGTGAGGGGGCGGGCAAGCGCGGCCCTCGGCCTGTGGTGGGCGATGTGCCATCTGCACCGGCGATGCCCCGCTCCGCAGCCAAGACCCCCTTACCCCGACCCTCTCCCGGAGGGAGAGGGGGCAGGCATCGGCGCACTTTTCAACCGGAACCGGTAGTCCTACTCCGCCGCCTTCACCTGGCTGTCCGCCGCGTGCCACAACTCCCCGGCCACGACCATGCTGTCGAGCGCGAAGCGCTGCCGGCCCGCACGGGTCTGCCGGGACACATCGGTGAAGGTGTATCGCCCCTCCTCCAGCCGCATCACCGTCGCGTCCCCGGTGCTGCCCACCGACAGGTCCGCCAGGTCCGGACGCCGCAGCACGGCGGCCGGCGCCGCGGTGACGGCCCGCACGATGTCCGGCAGCGGCATCCCGAGGCACAGGAACTTGCTCATCGTCTCCATGTTGTCGAACGCCGGGCCATCAATGCACAGCACGTGCACGTCCGAGCTGATGACGTCCGGCGGGAAGCCGCCGGCCAGCATTGCCTCCGCCACCCCGAAGTCGAACGACCCGGCGCCGTGCGCGATGTCGAAGATCACCCCGCGTTCCCGCGCCTGCCAGCACGCCTCCTTAATCCGGCCATCGGCGTAGCAGGGCGCATTGGGGAACGGCTTGTAGCAGTGGGTCAGGATGTCGCCGGGCCGCAGCTCGGCCAGCACGTCCTCGTAGCGCGGCGGCGGGCGGTCTATGTGGCACATCACCGGCAGCCCGGCCCGGTCCGCCGCGGCCAGCGCGTGATACAGCGGCGCGATGCCGTTCACCCCGCTGGTGCTGGCGCCCACCCGCACCTTGATGCCGCGGATCACGTCCGGGTGCTCGCGCGCCACCGCGGCGCAGGTTTCGGTGTCCATCAGCCGCATGTCGCCGCTTTCGCCCACCATCACGGACTTCGAGAAGGCGAAGATGCCGGCGTGGCTGACGTGCAGGTAGGCCAGGATGCGGGTGCGGCTCGGCTCGATCACGTGCTTGCGGAAGCCGGCGAAGTTGCCCGGCCCGGCCGATCCCACGTCCACCCAGGTCGTTGTGCCGCAGCGCCGGGCAAGCTGGTCGGCGTCCACGCTGATGGAGGTGCCGCCCCAATACACGTGGGCGTGCAGGTCTATGTTGCCGGGCATGACGATGCAGCCGGACACGTCCCGCTCCGCCCGGCCGCGCAGGCCGGGGCCGATGGCGGCGACCTTGCCACCGGCAAAGGCGATGTCGGCCACCTCGTCGCGTCCGGTTCCCGGGTCCAGCACGCGGCCGTTGCGCAGGATGAGGTCATGGTCCATCGGGGGCTCCTTCACGTCCAAGTACGGGGAGTTTGCCCGGAGACGGCGCGGCTGTCGAACCGTCGCCGCAGGCG
>CAXTCI010000250.1:0-6850 GCA_964242325.1 uncultured Acetobacteraceae bacterium | reverse complement strand
GAGCGCCATCGATCGACGCCGGGCACCACCAGTCGATCGAGCCGTCAGCCCCGACCAGCGCTACGCTGCGCCCATCGCCAAGCGCGGCATAGCGATCGAGCGGCAGCAATCCGCTCTGACGCAAGTCGCCACTCACGGGATGACCTTGCCGCCGGTCAGGCCATAAACGTCCCGGTGGCGACCGAGACCGGTCTTCGAATTCCGGGTCGCATCCTGATTTCGGCGCATCGTGCCCTCTCCGAGGGTGAGGCGCCTCAGCGCGCGCGGGCTCGCGCAGTTCGTCAGCGGCTTGGCCAAGCTCTGTAGGGAACGCGTGGCATGCCCGATAGACACGATGCTGAGTGGGCGTCGCGACATGGCGGCCGCCAAGGCCTTCTTCCGTGCGGCAAAAGCGACGCAGGGCTTCCGGCCGGACCGGGTGACGACGGACGGCCAGACGTCAGGGCTTGCTGCCCCAGGCTCCCACGTGGATAGTCCTCCCAAGTATCCGGGCAACAGACCCGGCGAGAGGAAACATCCATGCGCGTTCTGAAACATCTGCTCGTTGCAACGTCCATGCTCGCGGCCGGCGTTACATTCGCGCGCGCAGCGGAGCCCCCCGTCAAGATCGGAGCCATATTTCCGCTGACCGGCGCCAGCGCCTCCCAGGGTGATTCCGAGCGGGACGCTATCCTGGTCGCTGCCGAGGTCATCAATAACCCGCACCCCGGTCTGGCTTCCCTGCCGCTTGGGGACGGCAAGGGCTTGCCGGGCCTCGGCGGCCGCAAGGTGGAGCTGGATTTCGCCGATCACCAAGGCAACCCGGCAACGTCGCAAAGCCAGGCGCTGCGCCTGATCACCCAGGACCACGTGGTCGCGCTGACTGGCGCCTACCAATCCGGCTCCACCTTGCCCGCCAGTGCCGTCGCCGAGCGATACGGCATTCCCTTCGTCTCCGGCGAAACCTCGGCCCCCAGCCTGACCGAACGCGGTTTCAAGTGGTTTTTCCGCACCACGCCGATCGGCCCGGATTTCGGCAAGGCCTATGCCGACTTCCTGACCGGCCTGAAGCAGGGCGGCATGACGATCGACAGCATTGCCATGGTGAACGAGAACACCGAATACGGCACCTCCACCGGTGGGGCCATCGTTCAGGAGCTCGAGGCCGCTGGCTTCAAAGTCGGCACTCGCATCGCCTATACCGCCAGCAGCTCGGACGTGAGCGCGCAGGTCCTGCAACTCAAGCAAGCCAACCCCGACGTTGCTGTGTTCGTCAGCTACACCTCGGACGCGATCCTGTTCACCAAGACGATGCAGAGCCTGGGGTGGAAGCCGCCGATCCTGATAGGCGACGATAGCGGTTTCGCCGACTCCGCCTTCATCAAGGAGGTGCACGACCTGGCTCAAGGCGTCATCAGCCGTAGCTCGTGGGACGTGGGCAAGCCCGGCGGCGTGGACGACGTCTTGAACAAAATGTTCCACGAACGCAGCGGACATGATCTTGATGACGTCTCCGCGCGCGCCATGGAGGGTTTCTTCGTCCTGTGTGACGCGATCAACCGCGCCGGCTCCACCGACCCCGCTAAGATACAGGTCGCGCTGAAGGCCACGGACCTCAAGTCCGAACAGCTCATGGTCCCCTATGACGGGGTCAAGTTCAACGAGAAGGGCCAGAACGTGTTGGGCTCCACGCTGCTCGAACAACTCATCGGTAATGACTACGTGGTCGTATGGCCCGCCAAATACGCGACGCAGAAACCCAAGCTGCCCTATAAGGGCTGGGCGCACTAGACCAACTTGATCCTCCTGCAGGTCATCGTCAGTGGGCTGCTGATGGGAGCGGTGTACGCGCTGTTCTCATCCGGGCTCACGCTCATCTGGGGGATGATGAACGTCGTGAACTTCGCGCATGGCGATTTCGTCATGCTCGGCATGTATGTTGCGTTCTTCACCTACAGCCTGCTCGGTGCCGGTCCCTGGCTCGGGGTGCCGCTGGCTGCCTTGCTGCTGGCGGCACTGGGTGCGGTCACTTACCTGGCCGTGATTCGGCATGTCATGCGCGGGCCGATGCTTGGTCAGATCCTATCCACCTTCGGCCTCGCACTGCTGCTACGCTACGGCGCTTTCTGGGCCTTCACGAGCAACTTCCGCACCCTGCCCAATACGTTGACCGGGGGGACATTCGAATTCGCGGGTTTGCGCCTCGAAGGCGCGCGCCTTCTGGCGGGCGGTGTGGCGCTGCTGCTCACGGTCGGCATGCACCTGATGCTGACCCGCACCACGCTCGGCAGTCGCCTGCTGGCCGTCTCGGAGGACCGCTCGGCCGCTATGCTGGTGGGCATTCGGCCCGAGCCGATGCAAACCCTCGCCTGGGCATTGGCCGGCGCCAGTACCGGGATCGCGGGCGCGTTGATCGCGCTATTCTTCTACGTCTCGCCTACTGTCGGTGAGGGTTTGACCCTGATCGCTTTCGTCACCGTCAGTCTGGGCGGTTTCGGTAGCGTGCCCGGCGCGCTGTTCGCCGGACTGCTGATCGGAGTGATCCAAGGACTTAGTGCGTTCCTTATTGGCGCTACCTACCAGGACGTGGTGATCTATGCGCTATTCCTGGGCTTGCTGTGGGTGCGACCGCAGGGCCTGTTGGGCCGCGCATGAAGACACTTATCTGGAGCGTCCTGCTGCTGGTGGTGCTGTGCGTGCTCCCGCTGATCGACCAGGACCAGTTCGTTCAGCGCGTCGAAGCGCTGATCATGCTCGCCGCCATTTCCGCCAGCGCCTGGAACCTGATCGGCGGCTATGCCGGGCAGGTCTCGGTGGGCCACGCCGTGTATTTCGGCTCCGGTGCCTATGCGGCACTCCTGGTCTATACCAAGCTCGGCTGGCCGCCGGTGGCCGGTGCTCCTTTGGGGGTCGTCGTCAGCCTCGCGCTGGCCACCGTCATCGGACTGCCTACGTTCCGGCTGAGTGGTCACTACTTCTCCATGGCCACCATCGCCGCGGCCGAGTTGGTGCGTCTGCTGGTGACCGATTGGGTCTTTGTCGGCGCGGCCGTCGGCATGATGGGGCCCGCGGTGCCGCGCAGCGTGGCCGACCTGCAGTTCATCGACCCTGCGATCTACTACTGGATGTTTCTCGGCGTCTTAGCGGTGCTGATCGCCGTCACCTGGTGGATGGAGCGCTCCCGCATCGGCTACTACCTGCGCGCCATAAACGGGAGCGAGCGCGCAGCCCGCAGCCTGGGCGTCAACGTCCGGCGCTATAAGCTGTTTGCCCTGCTGCTCTCCGCCGCCTTCACTTCCATCGCCGGCACGCTCTACGCGCTGATGGTGGGCTTCGCCGATCCGGACAGCACGTTCGGCATTCTCGTATCAGTCCGTATGCTGATCGTGGCCGCACTCGGCGGCGCCGGGACGCTGTTTGGCCCGTTGATCGGCGCCTTCATCCTCGTCCCCCTCGAGGAGGTCACCAACGCGGCGTTCGGCGGTTCCGGCACAGGCGTGACCTATGTCGTGTATGGCGCGGTTGTCCTCATCATAGCCCGCTTCCGGCCCGGCGGCCTCGCGGCGATCATTCCCGGCCTGCGCCGTGCTGCTTGAAGCCCGTGGCGTCGAGAAGAGCTTCGGTGCCTTCCGCGCCGTGGCCGGCGTGGATCTTGCCGTCGCCGAGGGGGACATTGTCGGCCTGATCGGCCCCAATGGCGCCGGCAAGAGCACCTTCTTCAACACCCTCGCCGGCGACACGCCGGTCAGCGGGGGCCGCATCCTGTTCGATGGCGCCGACATCACCGCCGCCACGCCGGAAATGCGCGCGCGCCTGGGCATCGCCCGCAGCTTCCAGGTTCCCGTGACCTTCGAGGACATGAGCGTCGCCGAGAACGTGCTTATCGGCGCCTTCCTACGCCATTCCGGACGCGCCGCCGCCGAAGCCGCCGCGGCCGAAGTGCTGGCATTCACCGGCCTCGCCGCCCAGGCCAACGCCCGCGCGCGCAGCCTGGGCACGCCGGGTCGCAAGCGGCTTGAGATTGCCCGCGCCCTCGCCACCAAGCCTCGCCTCCTGTTGCTGGACGAAGCACTCGCAGGCCTGACCCCGGTGGAGGTCCGCGCCGCCATCGAACTGGTCCGCCGCATCCACCAGAGCGGGATCACCATCATTATCGTCGAGCACATCATGGAGGTGATCCTGACGCTTGCGCATCGCGCCGTGGTGTTTCACCAGGGCCGCGTCATCGCGGCCGGCGCTCCCCGCGAGGTTGTCGAGGACCCGGCGGTGGTGACCGCCTATCTCGGCCGCAGCTTGTCGCGGAAAGCTGGATGATCGCGCTCGAGGTTCGAAACCTCTCGGTTCGCTACGGGGATCTGGTGGGCGTTGCGGACGTGTCGCTGAAAGTGCCGCAAGGCGGGGTGGTCGCGCTCATCGGGTCCAACGGCGCCGGCAAAAGCACGACGCTGAGCGCCATCGCAGGCCTGGTGCCCGCCGCCGGGGGCGCCATCATCTGGCAGGGCGAGCCGATTACTGGGCAGCCCGCCTACGCCGTCATCCGCCGCGGCCTGGCGCTGTCGCCGGAGGGCTGGCGCCTGTTCGTCGGGCAGACCGTCGAGCAGAATTTGCGCCTGGGCGCCACCACGCTCGCTCCCAAGGCGGACCTGCCGCGCCAGCTCGACCGCGTTTTCACCATGTTCCCACGTTTGGCCGAACGCCGCCGGCAACGCGCCGGGACGCTCTCGGGCGGCGAGCGCCAGATGCTCGCACTGGGCCGCGCGCTTATGTCCGCGCCGCGCATGTTGCTGCTCGACGAACCGAGCCTTGGCCTCGCGCCCGCCGTGGTGGAGTCGCTTTACGAAACCCTGGCCCGGCTGCACGCGGACGGTATGACCATGCTGCTTGCGGAACAATCGGTGGAGCTGGCGCTGGAGATCTCCCAGCACGCCTATGTCCTGCAAACCGGCCGCACCGTGCTCGACGGCCCGGCGGCCGCGCTGGCAAAAGACCCCGAAGTGCAGAGGATCTACCTCGGCCTTTAGCTGACGTTGCGACTGTGTCGCCCTTCGATGCAACAAAGTCGCTTCCTACTGTTGGCCCGGCTGCGACATCAGTTGCTGCCGTAGCCGAGCTTGAACGACTCGGCGAACGGCCCGCCGAAATCGTCCACGGCGCTCCCGCTCCCGGGCAGTAGGTGCAGGCCCGGCACTAGCAGCATCTGCCGTATAGTTTCCGGCACGATCTGGTAGGCCACGTATTGGCCAAGGCAGATATGCGACCCAAAGCCGACGTGCAGATAGAGGTCGCGCGGGCGGGTTTGGAAGTCGTCTGGCGCCGGGAACACCGCCGGGTCGAACATAGCCGAGCCGATTGCTGCCGCCACGACCCGGCCCGCCGGCACCGTGGCCTGGTGGTCGGAGCCCGGTGCAATCACCGCCGGTTCCGCCGTAACCCTCAGGACGAAGGTCGTCATGGGATTGAAGCGCAGCGCCTCCCAAACGATGGCGTCAAGCGTGGTGTTGTCACCGGCCTGTGCAGCCTTGGTCGCCAGCGCCGCCTGGGCCGGGTTCAGCAGGATCTGCTCCATCGCGTTCACGATCGCCTGCGACGTCGTCTCGATTGCGCCGACCAGCAGGCCGCACACGTTGCTGATCACGCCCTGCCGGTCGAGCCCGGAGAGCCCCATCCCGGTTAGCCGTAGCAGGCGCGAGACGGTGTCTTCCCCCGCTGCATCCGCCCAGGGCTGGCGGGCATCGACGAACGTCGCCACCCAGGC
Organism: uncultured Acetobacteraceae bacterium; assembly: GCA_964242325.1. Lineage (GTDB taxonomy): Bacteria > Pseudomonadota > Alphaproteobacteria > Acetobacterales > Acetobacteraceae > DASWOJ01. The sequence goes on along the minus strand of CAXTCI010000250.1, from coordinate 1,116 downwards.
CTGCATCGCCTGCCCGGCGGCGATGTTCGTCTGCAACACGGCGGGATCGTTGGTAAGGTTGTGGAACATGTCCGCCTGCGTCGCGTGAGACCAGGCGAGCATGGTCGCGTCGTCAGGGCCGGGGAAGCCGAAGCTGAGCTGGACGGTCTTCAGCGGAACCAGCCGCGATACGGTGCCGACGACGTCGAACACGCCACTAGCGCCTGGTGTGGCAGCGTCCAGCGCAGCCGACGCAATCTCGGCCGCCGTCTTGCGGATCGTGGGTAGGTCATCCCAGCGCAACAGCGTGCGCATCGCCGACTTGTCCCGCCAGTTCTGCACCGCGCCGTCCCGCGCGAGCATGAACGGCCCGACGGATGGGTCCATGTGCGGGGGGTAGGTCACGCGGAAAGTCTCGTTGCGGGACAACATGTCCACCACGTCCGCCCAGCGCGTGACTACGGTCATGACCGGCAGATCCAGGATAGGCCGTGTCTCGCGCAGTTCGCCAAAAAGCGCCCGCCAGTCCGCACGCAGCGCCCCAAAGAATAGCGCCGTGCGCGCCGCCGGGTTGGCGGTGCCGTCGAAGGTGTCGAGGAAGCTCATCGTTCCAACCTCCTATCAGGCACGTCAGAAAACCGGTTTGGTCGGAGGGTGCTCTGGATCTTGAGGATCGATGTTCACTTCGTAGTCCAACGGCCTGCTGGTCATGACTTTGAATCGCCCGTCTTCAATCTTGATTGAGTGCAGGCCGGCGCCGACACCCTTGGGCGGCACGCATGCCGCTGTCTCGCCGACTTGGCGAGTATTCGTGTCGATCGTCCTGAAGATACTGTGCTGGTAGTCGATGTTTGCCTTCGTCATGCGGGCGGTGCCAATCGCCAAGCCGAAGCCTGCATCGGAGTCTTTTACGCAAGCGCCATGGTTGCCGACCTTCTTCGAGGTGACGTCGTCATAGTGACAGGACCCGTCGGCTGATTTCGACCACATCTTGTGGGCGTAATAAATGACACCGTTCTCGTATTTGATGAACGCCAGGGCGAGGCATTGGTAATGGCCCAGTGCCTGCATGCTGCGCGGATCTAGGGTTCTGACTTCGGCGTAGTAGACGGGCTGACCGGCGTCCGGCGCCCAAAA
>CAXTCI010000249.1:0-6850 GCA_964242325.1 uncultured Acetobacteraceae bacterium | reverse complement strand
GGGCCGGGCGGGCAGGCTCGCTATACGGATGCGGATGATCCGTCCCAGGTAGGCCCGCTGCTCGATCAGATCGACGATCCCGTTGTCCAAGTGACGGCCGTTGGCGCGTACGATGGCGCCCCCACCTACCAGACAATCGCCGCGCGCGGCGATGAGATCGAGGTGGTGATCCCACCACGCTCGACATCTGTCCCGAGCGGTGAACCGGATGTCGGTACAGCGTGATCGCCATCTGACGTCGATCGCGGAACAAGGCTGCCTGACCTGGCAGGCCACGACAGGTTACGGCCAACGATCCCAAGTAGAAACGACAATGGGTCGTTACAAGGCGCTGACCGGACCGCGTCTGCGAGCCCGCGGCTTCGCAGCCCAGCAGACTGAGACCGCCGTCGGCGTGGTGGTGCTGAACCGGATGTTGGCGGCCGGGCGCCCGGACACCGTCCGTCGCCAACCGGTCATCGTGTGGCAGCTTGGGGTTTGGGGCCATCTCGCCCTGGGCCTGTCGAGTGCACCAACGCCAAGGAGCGTGCCGATGGACGAAACAAGTGTCGCCGGGGCGACCGTGGCCGCACGCGATCTGCTTGACCGCAGCAGAACGATTGCAAATCCTGGCTTCAACAGGTGGACCATGCCGCCAGCAGCCCTTGCCATCCATCTTTGCATCGGAATGGCCTATGGTTTTTCGGTGTTCTGGCTGCCGCTGACGCGGGTGTTCGGTGTGTCCAAGTCTATTGCCTGCGATCCCGGGACGACAGTCTTGCAGGCCTTGGTCACGACAAGCTGCGACTGGCGGATTGCTGACCTCAGCATCATGTACACCCTGTTCTTCGTGTTCCTCGGCTCGTCGGCAGCCTTATGCGGTGGCTGGCTTGAGCAGGCCGGGCCGCGGAAGGCCGGGGTCGTGGCGGCCCTGTGCTGGTGCGGCGGCTTGGTCATTTCGGCCTTTGGCGTTCGCGTGCATCAACTCTGGATGCTGTGGCTCGGGTCAGGGCTGATCGGCGGCATCGGGCTGGGTCTTGGCTACATCTCCCCAGTTTCGACTTTGATCGAGTGGTTCCCGGACCGGCGCGGCATGGCGACGGGCATGGCGATCATGGGCTTCGGCGGCGGCGCGCTGGTTGGGGCGCCGTTGGCTGATTTCCTCATCAACCAGTTCCGCAGCGCCACCTCGGTCGGCGTATGGCAGTGCTTCGTGGCGCTGGCGGCTATCTACGGCATGTTCATGCTTGCAGGCGCCTTTGGATACCGTGTTCCGCCGGCGAACTGGCAGCCGGACGGCTGGGTCGCGCCTGCCTCGACCAGCAGGCTAGTGACCGCCCGCAACGTCCACCTGCGCGACGCGCACAAGACGCCGCAGTTCTGGCTGATCTGGGCGGTGCTTTGCCTGAACGTGTCGGCAGGGATCGGTGTCCTCGGCCTTGCCTCCCCCATGCTGCAGGAGATTTTCGGCGGATCGCTGATCGGGCAGACCGGGGTTAAGTTCGGTGCCCTTGACGAGGGCCAGAAGCGCTCGGTCGCGACGATCGCGGCAGGTTTCGTCGGCCTGCTGTCGCTGTTCAACATCGGCGGCCGGTTCTTCTGGGCCTCGTTCTCCGACAAGATTGGGCGGAAGCTGACGTATACGACGTTCTTCGCCCTAGGCATCGCCTTGTATGCGCTGTCGCCTTGGGCCGCGCGCACCGACAGCAAAGGGCTGTTCGTGGCGATGATGTGCGTCATCTTATCCATGTATGGCGGCGGATTTGCCACCGTGCCGGCCTACCTCGCCGACATGTTCGGGACCCAGTACGTCGGTGCGATCCACGGGCGCCTGCTCACGGCATGGTCCACAGCGGGAGTAATCGGCCCGATCTTGATCACGCAGGTCCGGGAGGCGCAGATCGCTGCCGGGGTGGCGCCGGACCTCGTTTACGACCGGATCCTGTATCTGCTGGCGGGCTTGCTAGCACTGGGCTTCCTGGCGAACCTGCTTATCCGCCCAGTGTCCGAGCGTTGGTATATGCCACAGGGCGGGCGCCAGGTAGCTGCTGCTGGTGTGAGCCGATCCCACGGGATCGGCCGGGGCGGGTTCACGGTTGCCGCGGTTGTGGCTTGGGCCTGCGTCGGCCTGCCGCTGCTCTGGGGGGTTTACGTGACGCTCACCAAAGTCGTCGCGCTGTTCGCCTGACGACGGCACAGGCTGCTGATCCTGGCCTTGGCACGGTGAGCAAGCGTTGTAATGAGGTTTCCTCGGTCTCCCGTACGGATAGCGATGCCGGCGTGGTTCAAAGTGGGGTTACGGCTGGAGCCGAGTTGACGTTGCTGGACCGGATGACGGCACCTTGAGGTTTTCAGGTGCGGTGCGAGATGGATCGGTATATTGGCGCAGCGGCGAGGCTACCCGAGGGTGACTGTAAGGGACCTGGCCATTCAGGCGTCGGTGCAATCAGCGACACTCCCCTTCCCCTCCTGCCACTAGCGGCTATGGCGCTCAACCCCGATGATGATCTCCATCCAAGCACCCGCCCTTAATCTCAACAGCGCTCGTACAAACGCCGCTAAGATCGATAGCCAGGGTCGCAAATACCACGCGCCGCCTGCCGGACAGATACGGCAATGCGGGAGGTCAGCGAGACTTTCAACTTCCCTAGGCAGGCCGAGGCGCTGGAACAACCATAACGGAACATGGCTAGCTAAGTGCGCTTTGAGCTATGGCTACCGCTCCAGGACAGCATCTTGGCGCCAACGCGCCAAGCGGGCCGGGACGCGCCCGGCCCGGCCTGTTCCTAGTTCGGCAAAGGCGCCGGATCTGCCGACAAGGAACGCAGATAGCTGATGACGTCTGCCCGCACCTTCGGATCGGCGATGCCGGCAAAGCTCATCTTCGTGCCTGGCGCATAGGCGCTGGGCTTCAGCAACCACTTGTTCAGCTCGGCATAGTCCCACTTGCCGCCCTTAGCCTTGAGCGCAGAAGAGTAGGAGTAGCCCTGGGCATGCGCCCCCTGCTCGGCGCCGAGGACGCCATACAGGTTGGGACCAAGGCCATTGCGGCCGCCCTCGTTAAAGCTGTGGCAGGCGATGCACCCCAGCTTAGTGGTATCGGTCTTGCCAGCATCTGGGCTGGCAGAGGCCAGCAAGGGCACGGCGTCATTGCCGCCTGCGGCAGGGGCGGCTGCGCCAGCTGGCGGTGGGGTCGCGGTTCCGGCTGCGGCAGCCGGCTGCGGCGCGGCTGCGGCGGCCTGAGCGGGGGCGGCCGGCAACGGGACCGGGTCGTGCGACAAGGTGCGGAGATAATCAATGATGTCCGCGCGCTTCTTGCCGTCAGATAGACCGGCGTAGCTCATCTTGGTGCCCGGCGCATAGGCGCTGGGCTTGGTGAGCCATTCGTTCAGCTCATCCAACGTCCAGGGACCCTCCTTGCTCTTCAGCACGGCCGAATAAGCGTAGCCCTCCATGTGCCCGTGCGGAGCGCCGACCACGCCATACAGGTTGGGACCAACGCCGGCCTTGCCGCCCTCGTTGAAGCTGTGGCAGGACACGCAGCCCTGCGCTTTCACCCCGGCCTCGCCCCGTCCAGGATCGGCAGAGGCCAGCAGCACGGCGATAGGCTGCTCCGGCTCCGTCTTGGCGGCGACGGCGGCACCGCCGGCTTCCGGCAGGTCTATCTTGATTGCCGTCTCGTGCAGCAGCTTCGGCTTCACCAGAGCATCCGCGAGCAACTGCGATCCCAGAAAGGCGACCCCCGCCATCAGCACGGCGGCGACCGCCTTGTTGACCTCCATACTGTCCATATCAAGCCCTTCCCAAGCCGTGCGGCCGCTGCCAGTGCACGAGATACACCACCCATGCCGCAGGGCAAACCCATGCGGCCAGCAATCCCATATAGACCAAGGGTGGGGAAGGTTGCCCAGCGGTCAAGCCGACCGATCTGAACACAAAGCTTGGCCTAGATCAGCTTACGTCCAGGCTGGACGCGAACTGACCCAGCTTTTCTGTTTACGAACAGGAACTTACAGGTTCAGATCCGGTCGCCGTGCGTCTGGATCTGACTTCAATCTGCTCTCAACAAAACAAGGGCCTGGCCAATCGGCCAGGCCCCTGCCCGCCCACTGGCGGGGTCAGTTGACCGGTGTGGGCCGCATTGGCGGCGTTGTCCGCGCCCCTGCCGGGTAAACCCCGGGGTTCACTACCTGGAGGCTGGTCTGCACCAGCCCGGCCTCCGGCCCCGGCTGCTTCAGCTCGGGGAAGGCGTTGACCATATTCACGCCATATAGCGGCTTGAACACCCCCTGATGGCAGGTCGCGCAGGCCACCTTGGGCGAGTCTCCCGTGGGGCCGAGCCGCCCCACTGGAAACACGTCATGCAGCGGGTCCATGTAATTGGTGTTGATGTCCCGCACCATGCGTATACCGTGCCAGGCCGAGACGCGCTGCGGCGTGCTCTGGCTCCAGTCACCGAACGCCCGGCTGTTGTGGCAGTAAGTGCAGTTGACGCCCAGCGAGTTCGCGAAGTGGACCATCAGCGCGTAGGTCCACTCGGTTTCCTTGATCGAGTGGCGGTTGCCGGACGGCAGCGGCGTCTCGCCCTGCTGGCGGATCGGGTAGTCGCCCTCCAGCATCGGCGTGAATGGGTCGTAAGGCAGGCTGCTGTCGCCGACCGACGCCTTCGCCAGGTTTTTGCCCTGGGACACCTCCAGCACGCCGCCTTTCTGCGGCGTCGGGCCTTGGTCCTTATACCAGATGTAGGTCGGCACGTTGTTGCCGCGGTGACAGGTATAGCAGGTGACACCTGCCCCGCCCGGCGTGCCTGCCCCGCCAACGTTGCCGACGCCGTTGCCGCCCCCGGCAGCCACGCCCCAGACGTGCGGCGCCCAGGTCGAGTTGATGTCCTGGGTCATCTGGATCATCCGCCGGGCGACGATCTTGGTGTAGTACGTGTCCTCTGCCATATTGGCGGTGTTGTGGCAGTAGGCGCAGCCCTGCTGCGGCGCCACCCAGTTGGTCAGGCTCACCATCAGCCGGGTAAACTGCCCGACACTGAGATCGCCCAGCACCAGCACGTTCTTGTAAACCTGCGCCGCCTTTGGCCCGGTTGCTGGCAGTTGCGGCAGGGAAGCCGGCACCTTGTTCGCGGCGACATACTTCACCAGGTCGGCCCGGCTGTAGTTGGTCTCCATCGCGACGCCACGGAAGCCGCGCTGTATCCTCACCTGGCCCGGGGTCTCAAACTTCGACAGCATCGCGATGCCCAGCAACGCCGCCGCGGCCGCGCCGACGACGCCTAAACCGAGCTTGATACCGGGGATCATTGCGGCGCTCCTGTTGCCGGCGGCGCCACACCGGGGATGCCGGTGGGGGTCGCCAAGGGGTTGACCGGCGGTGCCGGGAAGCCCGGGGTCGTCAGCGTGGGATCCTGGATCGCGCCCCAGACTGCTGGATACTCAGGGGCAATTCCGTGCTTCTGGCCCCATAGGAACCAGTTGTCCACCACCGTGCCCGTCAGCAGGATGCCGATGCCGCCGGTAATCGGCGTCAGGATGGCGAACCACCAGGCCCAGCGGTGGATGCTCTCGGCACTGGCGCACCAGCCCATGGTCCAGCGCCAGAACAGGGCGCCGCGCTCGAATGCGGTGCCCCGGTCGGCGATCTGCTCCAACTCACGCTCGCCGCCATAGCGGGTGATCGCCAGCACCGTCGCGCCGTGCATGGCAAACAGCAGGGTCGAGCCATACAGGAACACAATGCTGAGCATGTGGAACGGGTTGTAGAACAGGTTGCCGTAGCGCAGCGAGAACGCGGCGGTCCAATCCAAGTGCGGGAAGATGCCGAACGGCACCGCCTCCGACCACGACCCCATCAGGAGCGGCCGGATGAAGCCCAGCACCAAATACAGCCAGATCGCGGCGCCAAAGGCCCAGGCGACGTGGTTACCCATGCCCAGGCTCTTTGCCCGCTGATACACCCGCAACCACCACAGCAGGATGGAGGCGGTCAGGAAGAATCCGGCCATCAGCCACCATCCGCCCTCGGCCAGCGGCGGCAGGCGCAGGCCGTATGACGGCGCCGGCGGCTCCAGCGCCAGCCAGAATAGCTGGCGGACGAACTGCACGATGTCCCAGTTCACCGACGCCCACATATTGAGGCCGATGATCTCGAAGGCGATGAAGCCGCAGATAACGGACGCGACGCCGGTGGCGCCCAGGTAGATCGGCCCGACCTGCGCATCGCCCAGCACGCCGAACAGGTGCAGATAGAACGGCTTGCCCGACCGGGTCCAGCTCGTCGCCGTCACCGGCACCCCGGCATAAACGGGGCCGCGGACCTGCACGCGGGTGAAAAGGTTCTGGTATTCAGCCATGAGGTTCCTCCCGGCTTTCTTTGTTATATAGCGGGAACGGTGATTCAGCCATGCCCGTCATTGCGAGGGGCGACGAGTCGATCCACGGGCCGCAGGCACGGTCCTGAATGCCGCTGGATCGCCGAGCCGCAGAGGCTCGCAATGACGGTGACTGGGCGGAGAGGCGCATGAAGAAAGTCATCGGCGCTACCTCCAGATCGGCAGGTTCAGCCACCAGCCCCACCATTCCGGCCAGCCACGGCTCCAGAAGGGGCCGCTGATGATGATGCACACCGCGCTCCAGAACCCGGCGGACAGCGCCAGGAACAGGCCGAGCCGGTGGATGCCCAGGGTGCCGATGGACCAACCGATGGTGTCGCGGAAGAAGGTGTTCTCGTGCTCGGCGGTCTTGATGACCTTGCCCTTGCCGGGGTTGGCGGCGGACAGCACCAGCGCACCGTGCAGCGACAGCGCGAGCGTGGTGGTGAAGAAGAACGTCACCGCCAGCATGTGCGCCGGGTTGTAGTGGAAGTG
>CAXTCI010000248.1:0-6901 GCA_964242325.1 uncultured Acetobacteraceae bacterium | reverse complement strand
ATACCAACCGCCATCCGCTCTGACCATTTCCCGGCAAACCTCGTAGGGCGTATAAGCGAAGCGCCATACGCCACCCCGCAGCACTGCGTTATGAGCGAAAGCGCCAAAGGTTGTCCGCCCTGCCAAGACCGCCAACGCCAGATAAGGTCAAAGCAAACGGCGATTGGTATGACACCAACCGGCCTCCGCTCCGACCGTTTCCGCCATTGCGAGGGGCGCAGCGACGCGGCAATCCAAGGCGGCAACGACCATGCCGGCGGCCCTGGATTGCCGCGCCGCAAGCGGCTCGCAATGTCGGCTCGGCAGCATAAAGGTCATTGCGAAAGGCCGTTGGTATGACGCGGCCTGCCGCCGGGCTGGCGTGCTGCCACGGCCCGGCAGCGTCGAGGGCGCAGGTCCCACGGCATTGCTGGCCGATGCCACCCGCTGATAGTCTCGGGCAAAACATAACCCCGGGAAGGCACCGCCCATGCTGAGACGCGACCTGTTGCGGGCGGCGGCCATAGCGCCCCTGGCCTGCCCGGCCGTAGCCCAGCCAGCCGGCGCCCGTACCCTGGTGTTCGTGCCACAGGCCAACCTCACCAGCCTCGACCCGATCTGGACCACCGCGACCGTCACCCGCAACTACGCCTACATGGTGTTCGACACCCTGTTCGGCACCGACGACGCGCTGGCCCCGCAGCCGCAGATGGCGGAGGGACACACGGTCGAGGACGATGGCCGCCGCTGGACGATCCATCTGCGTCCGGGACTCGTTTTCCATGACGGGACGCCGGTGCTGTCGCGCGACTGCGTGGCATCGCTGCACCGCTGGATGCAGCGGGACGGGCTGGGCCAGACGGTCGCCGGCCGCCTCGACGCATTGGAGGCGCCAGACGACCGCACGCTCGTATTCCGGCTCAAGACGGCATTCCCGCCGCTGCTCACGGCGCTGGCGAAGACGCAGCCCAGCCCCGCCATGATCATGCCGGAGCGCATCGCCGCGACCGATCCCTTCAAGCAGATCACCGAGGTGGTAGGCAGCGGACCCTTCCGTTTCATGCCCGACGAATACGTCCCCGGAAGCCGCATCATGTTCGCCAAGCACGCGGGATACGTTCCGCGCGACGACGCGCCGTCCAGCGTCGCCGGGGCGAAGCGGGTGCTGGTGGACCGGGTGGAATGGCGCATCATCCCGGAACCCGGCACGGCGGCGAACGCCCTGCGCACGGGCGAGGTGGATTGGGTGGAGATGCCGATCCCCGACCTGCTGCCTGTCTTGCGAGGGGACCGCAACGTCGTGGTCGGCCGGCTGGACCCCTATGGCCTGTATCCGGTGCTGCGGTTCAACCACTTGCAGGGACCGACGACCAACCGCGGCGTGCGCCAGGCGATCTTGGCGGCGATTGACCCGCGCGAGGTCATGCAGGCGGTGATGGGCGACGACGCCTCGACCTACAACGCGCCGGTGGGCTGCTTCCTGCCGGGCACGACCTATGCGAACGACGCCGGCATGGACCGGGTGGCCGGCCGGCCGGGCGACGCCAAGGTGCGCGCGATGCTGGCGGCGTCAGGCTATGCCGGCGAGCCGCTGACCCTGCTGCACCCGACGGACCAGCCGTTCTACGACGCCATGAGCCAGGTGGTCGCCGCGACGCTCAAGCGGATCGGCGTCAACCTGGACGACGCGGCGATGGACTGGGGCACGGTGGTGCAGCGCCGCGCCAGCAAGGAGCCGCTCGACAAGGGCGGCTGGTCGCTGTTCTGCACGTCGTTCCCAGCGCTCGACTGGGTGGACCCGCTCTCGGCGCCGGCCATGCGTGGCACCGGGGGAACCGCCTGGTATGGCTGGCCGGACAACCCGGCGGCGGAAAGGCTCCGGACGCAGTGGATAAACAGCGACGACCCTGCCGAGCGCAAGCGCCTTGCCGCCGCCCTGCAGACCGAGGCGTTTACGGATGCGATGTTCGTCCCGCTCGGCCAGTACTTCCAGTCGGCCGCCTGGCGATCGAGCATCACCGGCCATCTCAAGGGCCAGGCGCCGCTGTTCTGGAACGTGGCCAAAGGTTAGGCGCAGTTTTTATGCGGCAGGAGCCTTCAACCCTTGAACGCCACCGCAAGCTCCGTGCGGCCCAGCGATCCAGGTGTGGACGGCATCCCGCTCGCACGCGAGCGAGGTGCCGAGTGGAATGCCAAGCGGGATGCGGATCGTTTGATGCGACCGCTTGAGCCGGGGTGTCGGACCTGGTGGTGCGGACGTGATGCCGTGGGCCAGGACGGTATCCGCGGCAAAGCCTGCAAGCAGGAGAGCGGCCTCGGTGAGCCGCTCTCCATTGGTAGCAGCCCTACTCCGCGGCAAGCCGCGCGTTTTGCGGGAACATGTGCCGCTTCGCCTCGTCGTCCATCTCGGCCTTCATCGGATACTTGGCCTTCAGCGCCTCGGCGCGCTCTGCCGCTGGGCGCGCGTTGATCTCGTCCAGGTGCCGCTTCAGGTTCGGCATCGCCGCATAGGCGTCCTGGCCCAGAATGAACGGCACCACCCGCGCCCAGCCCCAAACCGCCATGTCCACGATGGTGTAGGTGTCACCCAGCATGTAGCGATGCTTCGCCAACTGCGCGTTCAGGATGCCGTAATGCCGCTCAGCCTCGAAGGTGTAGCGGTTCACCGCATAATCCTTCGGCGCCGGGGCAAAGTGCTTGAAGTGGACGGCCTGGCCGGAATACGGCCCGATGCCGGTGGCGACGAACATCAGCCAGGACAGCAACTGTCCCCGCGCCGCATCGCCCGGCCCCGGCAGGAACTGGCCGCTTTTCTCCGCGAGGTAAAGCAGGATGGCGTTGCTGTCGAACACCGTGGCGTCGCCATCGGTGATGGCCGGGGTCTTGGCGTTGGGGTTGATCGCCAGGAAATCCGCCGAGAACTGCTCGCCCCGGCGGGTGTCCACGGGCACGACCTCGTAAGGCATCCCGGACTCCTCCAGGAACAGCGCGACCTTCAGGGGATTCGGCGAGGGATGGTAGTAGAACTTGATCATCGGCGTGCCTCCAGTACTGGCCCGAACGGTATAAATGCGCCTATTGTACACCGCCAGTTACATCATGCAGACGGCCACCGGTGCTCCGCCGCCGGATGCGTCCCCGGCAGCCAGTCCCGCCCGAACAGCTTGCGCCGCAACGTGCCCGGCGCATAAGCCTCCTTATAGGCGCCCCGCCGCTGCAGCTCCGGCACCAGCAAATCAACCACATCCGTCACGCAGTCCGGCACGATGGTGCGGGACAGGATGAAACCGTCCACGCCGGCACCCTCCACCAGTTCCTGCAACGCATCCGCGACCGTGCCGGGCGACCCGACGACCGGCGCCTGCCGGCTGCCCAGCACCATGCGCTCCAGCAGCTTGCGCTTGGTCATCGCGGGGGCGCTGCGGGCGAGGGCCTCCAGGTTGGACTTGATCGCCTGGGTTTCCACGACCTGGATCGGCTCGTCCATCCCGTAGGCAGCCAGGTCTATCCCCATGCTGGCCGAGGCATGCACCAGCGCCCCCTCCCCCGACGCGTAGCGCCGCAGGTCCGCCAGCTTCGCCTGTGCCAACGCATCCGTCTCAGCGACCACGAGCGAAGCGCCCACGAACGCCAGCACGTCGCCCGGCGCACGCCCCGCCGCCACGGCCCCGGCGCGCACGTCGTCCACGATGGCGCGCAACGCCGGGACCGCCTGCCCATTCAGGAACACGCATTCCGCATGGCTTGCCGCAAACCGCTTGCCCCGGCCAGACGACCCCGCCTGGAACAGCACCGGCGTCCGCTGCGGCGACGGCTCGGCCAGGTGGATGGCGTCCATGCGATAATGCGGGCCGTCATGCCGAACCGCGCGCACGCGTTCCGGGTCGGCATACACCCCCGCGCCACGATCCACCCGCACGGCGTCGTCCGCCCAGCTTCCCTCCCACAGCTTGTAAACCGCCTGCATGTAATCGTCGGCCACGTCGTAACGGTCGTCATGCGCCACCTGACGCGGCAGCCCCATCGCCCGGGCGGCGCTGTCCAGGTAGCCCGTCACGACATTCCAGCCGATCCGCCCATCGGTCAGGTGGTCCAGCGTGGACATCCGCCGGGCGAACGGGAACGGCGGGTCGTAGGTCAGGTTGACCGTGACGCCGAACCCGAGATGCCGGGTCACGGCAGCCATCGCCGGCACCAGCAGCAGCGGATCGTTCACCGGCACCTGCACGCCGTGGCTGACAGCAGGGCCGGCCGACCCGCCATACACGTCGTAAACGCCCAGCACATCCGCCAGGAACAGCCCGTCGAACAGCCCGCGCTCCAGCGTCTGGGCCAAGCTGGTCCAGTGGTGAAGACTGCGGTAATCCACCGAGCGGTCGCGCGGATGGGTCCACATGCCCTGCTGGATATGGCCAACGGTGTTCATGTCGAACGCCATCAGGCGGAGCTGCTTCGGGGCCTTGTCCATGGCGCCGACCATCCGGACTGCCGCATCACCGGTCAAGCTGCCGGCGGCGCAGCCCGCAATGCGCCCGCAGCCGTCAGGCGGGAACGTTGCTTCCGCGTCCGGGCCGGTCCGGACGGCTGAACTCCCGGTCAATCCGCACCGCCATCCGGTCCTTGCGCCGGCCCACCCGCGCCTCGAACAGCGGCACGGAGCCGCAGCGGACCCGCACCGGACTGCCGGGCGCCGTGCCCAGCATGATGCGGTCGCCCATCTTCAGCGACATCACGTCCGACAAGCGCATCACCTGCTCATCCAACACGACGTCCAGGTCCACGTCGGTGTCCCACAACTGCGCCGCCAAGTGGGTTTCCCAGATGCTGTCCCGGCCGAAGCGCTCCCCCATGAACTGCTGCAGCAACAGCTCCCGCACCGGCTCCAGCGTTGCATAGGGCAGCAGCAATTCCAGGCGGCCGCCGCGGTCATCCATGTCAATCCGCAGCTTCACCAGCACGGCGGCATTGGACACCCGGGAAATGATGGCGAAGCGCGGGTTCACCTCCAGCCGTTCGAACTTGAAGGTCACCGGCGTCAGCGGCTCGAAGCTGGCGGTCACGTCGTGCAGCACCACGCGGATCAGCTTCTCCACCAGGCTGCGCTCGATGGTGGTGTAGGGCCGGCCCTCGATCCGCATGGCCGTCGTGCCGCGCCGCCCGCCGAGCAGCACGTCTATGATCGAGTAGATCAGCGCAGAATCCACGACCATCAGGCCGTAGTTGTCCCATTCCTCCACCTTGAACACCGCCAGCATCGCCGGAAGCGGTATGCTGTTCAGGTAGTCGCCGAAGCGCAGCGAGGCAATGTTGTCTATGCCGACCTCCACGTTGTCGCTCGTGAAGTTGCGCAGGCTGGTGCTCATGATGCGGACCAGGCGGTCAACGACGATCTCCAGCATCGGCAAACGTTCATAGCTGACGAGCCCGGCGCTGATGATGCGCTGCATCCCGGACTGGTCCATGCCGCCTTGCGGGCCATCGCTGTAGCCGAGCAGCGCGTCGATTTCCGCCTGCGTCAGCACCTTCTCCGACGCTGCAGTGTTTTCTGCCGTATCACCCATCGCACGAACCTCCTGTCCGTGCCGCATCTTGGCGGGATGCTGATGAAAACAGCGTAAAGACCACCTTGGACCCGCCGCGTTGGCTGCCGCCGCCCGGAATATCCAGGTCCCGGCCGCCAGCCGCCGCGGCCGGTGCTACAAGCCCGGCAGCGCCGCCATGCCGATCCGTCCGACCCCCGCCTGCTCCATCGCCGTCCAAGCCCGGTCCAGCGACCCGGCAGCGTCGATCGCGCGGCAGGCATCCTCGATCACATAAGCCTCGAACCCAGCAGCCCGGGCGTCCATCGCGCTCCAGCCAACGCAGAAATCGGTGGCCAGGCCCGCCAGGAACACGCGCCGGGCGCCACGCTCCCGCAAGTAGCCCGCCAGGCCCGTCGGGGTGCGCCGGTCGGCCTCGGTAAAGGCGGAGTAGCTGTCCACGCCAGCCCGGCAGCCCTTGCGGATCACCAGCTCCGCCCGTGGCAGGTCCAGCCCGGCGGCAAGGGCGGCGCCAGCCGTGCCCTGGACGCAGTGCGTCGGCCACAGCACCTGACGCCCATAGGACAGTTCGATCTCGTCGAATGGCGCCCGCCCGGGATGGCTCGCGGCGAACGACGCATGCCCCGCCGGGTGCCAGTCCTGCGTCAGCACGACATGGCCGAACGCCGCGCCGATCCGGTTGACCGGCGCGATCACGGCATCCCCGTCCGGCACCGCAAGCGCGCCGCCGGGCAGGAAATCCACCTGCACGTCCACGACGAGCAGGACGTCTCCAGGATGTGATTGCATGGGGATCGCCTCCGGCAGGGTTGCCCGCAGCACATGCGCCCGATGCCGATGGACGCCAACCCCGCAACGCCCGTCATCAACGGAGGCTCAAAGGGCTTCCTGGCATCCAGTTGCCGGGCTGGCTCTGGAACCCCGGATCGGACCTGGCGTTTCCCGGCACATACACCCATGAGGTTTGGTCCCATGACGACCCGTTCAGGACTGACGCTTGCTCTGGCCCTTGCCGCCAGCTTGGCCCCGGTCGGCGCCGGCGCCCAGGAAGCGCCCCGGCGCCACACCTTCTACATCGCGCCCGGCAATCCCAAGACGGTCGGACAAGGTGGTGCCGTCGTCGGAGTCGTTCCGCATCAGACCGTGCCGGCGCCGCAAGGGAGCATGGCCACATTCGGTGGATTGTTGGGCACTGGGGCACCACGGGCGGTTACGGCGCCGAATGCCGACGCGCCTGCCACTGGCGCGCCCACTCCGCGCTGACCTCTGCCGCAACCGAGCATCGAGCCCGAAGCAAACCTCTGGGGTTTCGGCACAGATGCAAGCCAGGTGATGTCTCAGTCTAGGAGTCGTCTTGCGACTCAACCCGGTCGTCTGCGATC
>CAXTCI010000247.1:0-6998 GCA_964242325.1 uncultured Acetobacteraceae bacterium | reverse complement strand
TATCGAGGGCGCGTGCGAGGGGTCGCTGGCGTGCAGCACCTGCCATGTGATCGTCGATCCCGCGTGGTTCCCCAAGCTGGCCAAGCCGACCGAGGACGAGGAGGACATGCTCGACCTCGCCTTCGGGCTGGAGCAGACCTCGCGTTTGGGTTGCCAGATCGTGATGACGCAGGCGCTGGATGGGCTGGTGGTGAAGCTGCCGGCCGCCACGCGCAACGCGCAAGGGTAGAGGGCGCCGTTCATGCGGATCGTCGCCGCGATGTCCGGCGGCGTGGACAGCAGCGTGGTTGCCGGGCTGCTGCGGGAGGCCGGGCACGAGGTGATTGGCGTCACCTTGCAGCTTTATGACCATGGCGCCGCCGCCAAGCGCCGGGGCGCGTGCTGCGCCGGACAGGATATCCATGACGCGCGGGACGTGGCGGACCGGCTGGGCATCCCGCATTATGTGATTGATGCGGAAGCGCGGTTCCGGGCAGCGGTGATCGGGGACTTCGCCGATAGCTATGCCGCGGGGGAGACGCCGGTGCCATGCGTCCGCTGCAACATGACGGTGAAGTTCACCGACCTGCTGGGCCTGGCGCGCGATTTGGGGGCGGAGGCGATGGCGACGGGTCATTACGTCCGCCGCGTCGATGGACCGGACGGGCCGGAGCTGCACCGTGCCGCCGACCCGGCGCGGGACCAGAGCTGGTTCCTGTTCGCCACCACCCGGGACCAGTTGGGTTACTCACGCTTCCCGCTCGGCGACATGCCGGACAAGGCAACCGTGCGCGCCCATGCCGCGCGGCTGGGCCTGCAGGTGGCGGAGAAGCCGGACAGCCAGGATCTGTGCTTCGTCCCCGAGGGTGGCTATGCCGACACCGTGGCGCGGATGCGTCCGGACGCGGCACTGCCCGGCGAGATCGTATCCCGGGATGGCCGGGTGCTGGGACAGCACACGGGCATCGCACGCTATACGGTCGGACAGGGGCGGGGGCTGGGAAATGCGTCATTCGACGGCGGGGCACGGCAGGCGGTGCTGACGGTGGACGCGGGACGGCGGCGCATCGTGGTCGGGCCACGCAGCGCCGGCGCCGAGGAGGTGCGGCTGCGAGACGTGAACTGGCTGCTGGAGCCGCCGGAGACGCCGCTACGCTGCACGGTGAAGCTGCGGGCACGTGAGGCGCCGCATGGTGCTATCGTCGAGGTGACTTCTAGGGGTGCCACCGTGCGCCTGGATGCGCCGGCGCTGGCGGCGCCTGGGCAGGCCTGCGTGTTCTACGCGGCAGACCGGGTGTTGGGCGGCGGGTTCATCACGGCTTAGGCGGCGGCGCGGCACCCTCCGTCGTGGCGGGGCTGCCTCCGGGGCGGGTTGTGGTCTGCCCGTCCTGCGTTGTAGTGGTAGTGGATAGCGCGCCGGGTGGGCTTGCAACAGTGCCGGTGGCCGGCACTGGTTGGTTGCGGACGAAAGCGGCACCGGGGTTTGGCGTGTCGGAGCCGCTGGGATAGGCCGGCCGACTTTGCGGGCCGCTGGTTGCGTTCTCGGTCCCGGCAGGGGACGCGTTGGTCGGGCTGTTGGGATGACTGCCGGTGCCGAGACCGTCACGGGATTGGGTGGTGGCGGACTGCGCGCCTGCCGTGAGCGGCAGGGACGCGAGAGCGGTCGCGATTAGGATGGCGGCGCTGCGCATGGTTGGCGTCTCGTTGATGCATGGAGCAGGACGCCCGCGGGGTGGGAGAGTTGCGGGTGTGCTGCCTTCGCGTTCCCGGTCGGGGCTGGGATGGTTGCCGGCCGGAACATCGTTTTCATAGGACCAGGCTTGTTTTAGGTATGGCTTCCCTTTCTAGGCCAATGCTTGCTTTCTCCCTCACCCCGGCCCTCTCCCGGAGGGGGAGGGAGAAGGGAAGCGGTGAAGTGGCGTTGACGCGGGGCTGCACCCCTGCCATATCCGCGCCCCGGCTTGGCGGCGTAGCTCAGTGGTAGAGCAGGAGAATCATAATCTCTTGGTCGGCGGTTCAAATCCGTCCGCCGCTACCGGGTCCTAGTCCGAGGCAGCCAGAGCGCCAGCACGAAGGTGGCCGATAGCAGCCCCATATTGCAGGATAGGGCTGCCGCAAGCGCCGCGTCGTAGTCGGCGTGGCTGGTGCCCTCGCCCAGCACTCCGAAGAATACGCCGCCGATGGCCGCCACTCCCAGGGCGAAGGCGATCTGCTGCACCATGGAGAACACGCCTGATGCCGACCCGGCGTCTGCCGCCGGGATGCGGCTGCTGCCGACCACAGTCGCTACCAGGGATGGCAGCGCCAGGCCCTGGCCCAGCCCGTACATGACCAGGATTGCCGCCAGCAGCTGCCCGTCGAGCGCCACTCCGTGCGCGGCCCTGGCGAGCACGACGATGCAGCCCAGGCCCAGCACCATCAGCGATGTGCCCAGGTTGATCACCCACGGCCCGAGCCGGCGGGCCACTCCGGATGACAGGCGCGACCCGGTGACGAAGCCGATCCCGAACGCCACGAAGGTCAGCCCGGTCGCCAGCGGTCCCATGCCGAAGCCCTGCTGCAAAAACAGGGTGATGCTGAGGAAGAACGACGCCAGCCCGCCGAAGAACGTCACCGCCATCACCAGCCCCAGCGAGAACGCCCGGTCGCGGAACAGCCGCAGGTTTACCAGCGGCACCCGGCCCCGTGCCTGTAGCGTCCACTCGTAGGCTACAAAGGCCGCCATGACCGGCAGGGACAGGGCGATGCACCAGAGGGACCAGGTGGGCCAGCCGGCCTCGCGCCCCTCCACCAATGGCACGGACAGCAGCAGCAGCGCGCCGGTGCCGAGCAGGATGCCGCCTGGGTCCAGGCTGTGCGGTCCGGCGGCGCTGGACTCTGGCAGGATCAGCCGGGCGGCGATGGCTGCGACGACGCCGATCGGCACGTTGACCAGGAAGATCGGGCGCCAGGTCAGGCCGTGCGGGTTCCACTCGATCAGCGCGCCGCCCACGAGCTGCGCCGCGATGCTGGCCGCGCCGATGGTCACGCTGAACCAGCCGATGGCCCGGGCCCGCTCGCCGTCTGGGAAGGTCACGCGGATGATGGCCAGGACCTGCGGGTTCATCACCGCCGCGGTCAGGCCCTGCAGCACCCGCGCCGCGATCAGTTGGCCCGGCGTCAGCGCCAGGCCGCACAGGGCGGAGGCCACCGTGAAGCCGGCCATGCCCCAGACGAACATCCGCCGGCGGCCATACAGGTCGCCCATGCGGCCGCCGGTCACTAGCAGCACCGCAAAGGCCAGACCATAGCCGGCGACGACGAACTGCAGCTCCGACGGGCGGGCGTCCAGGTCCAGCCGCATGGCCGGCAGCGCGACGTTGACGACGAAGAAGTCGAACGATGTCAGGAACGCCGCTGCCAGTACCAGGGCCAGGCCGATCCAACGGCGGGGGTCGGGGACTTCGGCTACCGTGGATGACAACCGCTAGGCTGCCGCGACGCGGAGGCGGAGGCTGGGTAGGGCGTCCATGTGGCCCTCCATTATGATGCCGGGGATGACCGGGCTGCGGCGGGCCGGGGCGGCAGGGAGGGCGGCTGCGGCGGCGAGCAGGGCGCGTCGGGGCTTTGGGTGCATGAGGTCGTTCTCCTGGCGGCAGCGTAGCAGGGTCAATGAAGGCTCGCGCCGGGTCAGACGGCGAGGGCTGGCGGGGAACGGCCTTCCTGGCACCTCGTCCTGCGGAAGCGAGGGCGGGAAGGCTCCGGCCTTGGCCTGGAAGGGTAACGGAGGTTGCACGATCTGCTTCTCGTTCCTCCTGTTCGGTGGCGGTGATGCCGCCATCGTGCGGCGGGGCTGGATTCGAGGCTCCGTCAGCTAAATGCCTGCACCTTGGGCAGCGCTGGACCCGTGCGGTGGGGATGTGTGCAGGATGCGCGCCAGGGGTGCCACTTTGCGACCTGCATGCCATATATCAGGCTTCCGGCGTCACCGGCCCGGGTGCTAACGAGCGCGCAAGCGGCGGCTTGGGCGGATACTGCCATGTCCAGGCCTGCCCGGCGAAAGACGTTCATGGCTTGTTGAGGAACTCCGTGCGTGTCGCATTCCACCGTGTTGCCTGCTTCGATGCCGTTTACCCTTGGCCTTGCCGGGCAGAGTGTCCTGCTGGTGGGGGGAGACCGTTCCACATCGGCCTACCTGGAGGGCCAGGGAGCGGCGGTGCGGCGCATTGACGGGCCGGCAGATGCGGGGGACTTGAAAGGGATCAAGCTGTGCCTTGCGCGGGCAAGCGACGTGGCTACGCAGGCCGCGGCGCAGGCTGCCGGCGTGATGCTGGGGACGCTGCCGGAGCCGGCGCCGCGCCGGGGCGGGCGGGCCAGCCTGGTTGGGTGCGGGCCTGGGGCTTTGGACATGCTGACCGTGCGCGCGGTTCAGGTCATCCGCGACGCCGACGTGGTGCTGCATGACAAGCTGGTCGGCATGGAGATTTTGGACCTTGCCCGGCCTGGGGCGCGGCGGGTGGACGTAGGCAAGCGTTGCGGCCGGCATGTCATGAGCCAGGCCGCGATCAATGCGCTGATCGTCCGCTATGCCCAGGCCGGGGCGCATGTGGTGCGGCTGAAGGGTGGCGATCCCTTTGTGTTTGGGCGTGGGGGCGAGGAGCTTGAGAGCCTTCGTGCTGCTGGGGTGCCGACGGAGGTGGTGCCGGGGATCACGGCGGCCCTGGCGACGGCGGCTCGGCTGGGCATTCCGCTGACGCATCGCGGGGCTTCGCGCAGCCTGCATCTGATTACCGCGCATGGGGCTGATGACCGGTTGCCGGAGCATGACTGGTCTGCCTTGGCGCGGGCTGGGGGGACGCTGGCGGTTTATATGGGGGTGCGGACCTTACCGTTGCTGGCGGCGCGGCTGCTGGAGGCCGGGATGGCGGCGGATACTCCGGCCATTGCGGTGGAGAATGCGACGCTGGACAGCGAGCGGCGGATGCCGGGGACCTTGGGTGGGATTGCTGACGCGGTGGCTGCTGCCGGGTTGAGTGGGCCGACGCTGGTGCTGATCGGTGCCGTGGTGGCGATGGCGGATGTCGAGGACGTGGTGCGGCAGGTGCGGGCGGCTTGATGGGGTGGTGGGTTTGGCTGCTCTCTCGTTTTGGGAAAGGGTTGGGTTGAGGGGCTGAGCATGTGTGGACCTTGGCGTGTGCGGGGCATGGTCCTGCGGCGAGGTTGGTGTCCCGCTTCGCAGCTAAGCCCCCCTCACCCCGACCCTCTCCCGGAGGGAGAGGGGGAAGGGGCGCCTTTTGTTTAGCGATTGATGGGATTTGCATTGGATCAGACTGTTTTCGAGGACCGGGCTGCTGTTGCTGATGAGCATCGGTTTGCTCAGTATGTGCGGACTCTTGGGCGGGGGCCGGGGCGTAGCCGCAACCTGACGCGGGATGAAGCCCGGGACGCCTTGGGGATGGTGCTGGGGGGTGACGCCGATCCGCACCAGGTCGGCGCGTTCCTGATGCTGCTGCGGTATCGCGGAGAGGACCCGGACGAGATGGCGGGACTGGTGGATGCCGGGCGCGCCAGCTTGGGGGCCGGGCTGCCGGAGGGGTGCCGGGCGGTGGAGCTGGACTGGCCGTCCTACGGAGCGGGGCGGTCGCGGGGGGAGCCTTGGTTCCTGCTGGCGGCGCTGGGGCTGTGGCGGTCGGGGTAGCGGGTGGTGTTGCAAGGGAACACTGAGTACTGACGGGAGGCGGCGGTGGCGGATGGGCTGGCGGCTCTGGGGCTGCGGCCGGCGGTGGACCGGGCGGATGCGGTTGGGCTGTTGGATGAGATGGGATTTGCTTATTTGTCGTTGACTGCGCTTTGCCCGGAGTTGGACCGGCTGTTGCGGCTGCGGCGCTTGCTGGGGCTGCGGTCGCCGTTGAATACGGCGGCGCGGCTGCTGAACCCGTTCGATGCACGGGCGGGGGTGGATGGGGTTTTTCACCCTGGCTACATCGCGCTGCATTTGGGGGCGGCGGAGCGGCTGGGGCGGGAGCGGCTGGTGGTCGTGAAGGGTGGAGGCGGGGAGGCGGAGCGGTCGGCGGTGAAGGCCGTGGCGGCGCACTGGTATGACCGGGCTTTGGGCGGTGGGGAGATTGGGTTGGTGCCGCCTGGGGTGCCGGAGGAAATGGGCGGGGGCGAGCCGGGGCTGGCGGAGGTTTGGCGGGGCGCAGGTGGCACCGGGGCGGCTACGGCGGTGGCGACTATTGGGTTGGGATTGCTGGCGCTTGGCGTTGGGATGGACGGGTTGGAGGCGGAGGCGGCGCGGATTTGGGATGGGCGGCTTGGGGCGCCAGCCCTGGTCAGAGCGCCCGTGGCGGCTTCGGGCGGGTAAGCGCGGGGCTGGCGGGTCGTCCTGGTGTTCATGCCGGGTTAGGCTTTGGCGGACTAGGCTTTGGTGAACGAGAAGCTTTGAGGCCCTGCGTTCACTAGGGCCAAGCTGCTGGACGGCACGGCGGTGCCGTCAACGGTGGCGCTGTCCACATACAGATTGCGGTCGGTGGCCGGGGTGCCGCCGTAGGCGTCGTTCAGGAAGGTGACCGTGGCGGTGTGCAGCCCGGTGCTGAAAGTTCCCAGGACGTCAACCAGTTGCATTTGCCCGGCGGCGTGGGAGGCGGTTGCCGTTTGGGTGCCGCCGACCTGGGTGCCGTCAATGCTGACGGTGTATTGGGCGTCGCCTTGCCAGGCGTCTTCCGACATTTGCAGCGCCAGGGTGTCGGGGCCGGAGCCTAGGGTCGTTGTGGCCGGGATGGCGGTGGACGTTGCCGGGCTGGTCTGTTGGGCGCCGAAGTAAGTTGCCCAGGCTGCGGCTTCGTTGGGCTTGTTGTCCGAGGCGGAGGTGAATTCGTAGTTGCCGCCGCCGTTGCTGTCCCAGGTGTTGACGAAGGCGATCTTCTCGCCGGCGACTTGGGCGGCGGTGAGCTGTTGGGCCAGCCATTGGGGGTAGGCGGCGTCGTCGGTGACGTCGGTGCCCGAGTTGGAGTTGCCGGCGCCGGCTTCGGGGACGGCGA
>CAXTCI010000246.1:0-7089 GCA_964242325.1 uncultured Acetobacteraceae bacterium | reverse complement strand
AAATGGCAGGGCCAACAACCAGCCGGCTAGCTATCCGCGCGCGGCAGCCACGGGATGCGTGCGACCTCGATCCCGTCATCGGCCAGGGCCTCTGCCTCCTCGGGCGTGCTCTCGCCATAGATGCCGCGGGACTCGGCCTCGCCCCGGTGGATGCGCCGGGCCTCGTCGGCAAAACCTGGACCGACGTAGCTGCAGTTGCGCTCCACCTCCGCCCGCAGGCGTTGCAGGGCCGCACGCACCTTATCCGGCAAGACGCCATCCTTGTCGGCGACCGGCTTTTCTGGCACCGGCACGGGATCAGCAGCAGGCTCACCAGTTTTGCCGTCCAGCACTGGGCGGGACTTCCCAATGCGCGGGGCCATTAGGGCGCGGTTCACGCGGGTGTCGCCACAGGTCGGGCATTCAACCAGGCCGCGTTCTGCTTGGGCGTCGAAGGCAGCGCTATCCCGGAACCAGCCGTCGAAACTATGGTCCTCGCTGCATCGCAGTTGATAGTGGATCATAAATGTAACATGGCGAATCCAGGGCGGTGTGCAAGTCGCCTCCGAAACGGCGGGTAGGCCGGGTCAGGGACCGAATGCAAGCCGCTCCGGGCTCGATAGGGAAACCGAGACGCCAGGTTCAGGCCGCGGCCAGCAACGGGTCCAGCCCGCCCGTACGGTCCAGCGCCATGAGATCGTCGCATCCGCCGACATGACGGTCGCCGATGAAGATCTGCGGGACGGTGGTCCGGCCAGACCGCGCCTCGCACTCCGCACGTTCGGCGGTGCCGTTGGGCGCGTTGATCTCGCGGTAGGCCACGCCTTTCTTCGTCAGCAAGTTGATGGCGCGGGCACAGTAAGGGCACCAGGGCTGGGTGTAGACGTCTATAGCGGCCAATTCGCTCTCCTTCGATGCGCAAGTCTTGGGGCTGCATGGGCGCCAGTGCAAGGACCGCTAGGCGGAGCGCGGGTCTGACACGCGCGCCGCAGCCAGCACGTCAACCCGGGCGGCGCCGGCCGCCAGCAGCACCCGCGCGCAGGCGTCAGCCGTTGCACCGGAGGTCAGCACGTCGTCCACCAGCAGCACCCGTGCGTCGGTCAGGATGGGCACCCGGGATGCGCGCACCTGGAACGCGCCGGCCAGTTCCGCCCGCCGCTGCGCGCCGGACAGGTGGCCGAGCGACGACGTCGGCCGCACCCGGCGCAGCCCGTCCAGCACCGCGGGCCGTCCCGACAGGCGCGACAAGACCTGGGCCAGCAGCGCCGACTGGTTGTAGCGGCGGGACAGCAGCCGCCGGCGGTGCAGCGGCACCGGCACCAGCAGGTCGGCCTCCCGCAGCAGCCCCGCCCCGGCCCGCGCCATGTGCGGCGCGAGAGCGCTCGCCACCTCCACCCGGTCGCCATACTTGAACGGCATCAGGATACGCCGGGCCTGGTCGTCGTAGCGCAGGGCGGCCCGTGCCTCGCTCCAGGCCGGCGGGTAAGCCCGGCAGCCCTCGCATACACTGTCCAGGCCGCCCTGCCCCGCTGCCTCGAACGGCCTGCCGCACGAGTGGCATAGCGGTGCGGTGATGAAGGCGGTGCAGCCGAAGCAGCGCGGGCAAAACTGGCCCGGCGCCTCCACCGGGCTGTCGCAGGTCAGGCAGTGCGGCGGCAGCAGCACGTCCAGTGCAACGCGGCCGGCCCGGCGCAGGGCAGCTAGCACGCGGACGGCGGCGGGGGACGGGACTGATGCGGACACGGAAGCAAACTACCGGGTGGCGCACGTCCCCGTCCAGCATTGGGTGCAGCCTTGGCGGCGGGCCGGTGCGGACGCACATGGAGGACATGACCGACGCAGCCCCCTTTGACCGCCGGGCCGTGCGCCTGCACCGCGACCGCGCCGCCGCAACGGTGGACGCAGTCGTCCCGATCCTGCAGGACGCCGCCGAGCGCCTGCTTGACCGACTAGACGATACCACTCGCCGGTTCAGCCGCGCGCTGGATGTGGGCGGGCGTGGCGTCGTCGCGCCCTTGCTGCGTGGGCGGGGGATCGAGACCGTCAGTTGCGACCTGTCCCCGGCGATGGCCCGGCGCAACGGCGCCCCTTGCGTCGCCGCGGACGAGGAGTGGCTGCCGTTTGCGGCGGCCAGCTTCGACCTCGTGGTGGCCAGCCTGTCGCTGCACTGGGTCAACGACCTGCCGGGCGCCCTGATCCAGTTGCGCCAGGCGTTGCAGCCCGACGGCTTGCTGCTGGCCAGCTTCCCCGCCCTGGGCACCCTGGCGGAACTCCGCACGGCGCTGACGGGTGCCGAGGCGGAGATGCTGGGTGGCGTCTCCCCGCGCGTGTCGCCGTTTCCGGACCTGCGCGACCTGGCGGGACTGCTGCAGCGTGCGGGCTATGCCTTGCCGGTGGCGGACGTGGAAAGCATTGCCATTGCCTATGCCAGCCCCTTTGGGCTGCTGCACGACCTACGCGCCGCCGGAGAGGGCAATGCGGTGGCGTTACGGGACCGGCGCGTGCCGCCGCGCGCGCTGTTCCCGGCGGCTCTGGCCGCATTGCCGCAGGACGGAGGGCGAACGCCGGCTACCCTACGCATGGCGACTGTCACCGGCTGGGCGCCCGGCCCGCAGCAGCCACAGCCGTTGCAGCCTGGCAGCGGCCGGGTCAGCTTGGCCGACGTGTTGAAGCATTAGCAGCAGACCGCGGGATCATCGGGGCGCGGCATGGCCGGAGTTGGCATCGCAGGCTTCGGCCTGAACAAAGGAAGCTCAGCGGCCAGTGTGTGAACTTCGGCGCGAGCCGCGCGACGGCTAGCCCTTGCCGGCACCGCCGCCGGAGATCAATATGGTTCTGCAATAACTGGAACTGGGCATGCCAGGATGATCGTCGTCACGACCGAGAACGTCGCCGGGCATCGCACCGTGCGGATGATGGGCCAGTGCTTCGGCGTTGTCGTCCGCAGCCGGGGCCTGGGTGGCAACTTCATGGCGGGCCTGCGCTCTATCGTCGGCGGCGAGATCAAGGAATACACGCAGATGCTGGAGGAGGCCCGGCGGCAAGCGCTGGACCGCCTGGTGCAGAACGCGACGGCGATGGGCGCGAACGCGGTCGTGATGATGCGCTTCGACGGATCGGAGATCGCTCAGAATATGAGCGAGATCGTCGCCTACGGCACGGCTGCGGTCATCGAACCCGTGTGATGGCTGCCCTTCTGATCTGGGCCGTCGTCATATTCGGCCCGATCCTGGCATGGCTGTTGTTCCGCGGTGGCGGCTACAAGCGCCGGCCCGAGGAGCAGCCCGCCGGACCGGGCTGGGAGCAGACGGAGGAGCGTTTCCTGGACCCAACCACCGGACAGTTGCTGGACGTCTGGTATTGCAGCCGCACCGGTGAACGCGCCTATGTGCGGACGGGCTGACACCCGGTTCGATCATGGCCAGAGACAAAGTTGCGGAAGCTGCAAGCTGCCGCCCGCAAACGGCTGCCATGCAGCATCCGGCGTTCCGAGTTGATAGATGGACGATACTAGCCGCCAGTCAGGCTCATGTGCCGTGCCACCGCCGGCGCCGGGCGGCGGCGGTCTATGACGAAGTCGTGTCCTTTTGGCTTGCGCGTGATCGCGTCCTGGATCGCCGCGTCCAGCGCCGCATCGTCGGCGCCGGAGCGCAGCACGCCGCGTAGGTCCGCGGCATCGTCCTGGCCCAGGCACATATACAGTGTCCCCGTGCAGGTCAGCCGCACGCGGTTACAGGACTCGCAGAAGTTGTGGGTCATCGGTGTAATGAAGCCCACCCGCGTCCCGGTCTCCGCCACGTCGAAATAACGGGCGGGGCCACCGGTTTCGTAAGCCGTGTCCAGCAGCGTCCAGTCCCGGCGTAAACGGGCACGCACCAGCGACAGCGGCAGATACTGGTCGGTGCGGTCGCCACCGATGTCGCCCATCGGCATGGTCTCGATCAAGCAGAGGTCGTGGCCCTGCTTGCCGCACCAGGCCAGCATGTCGGTGATCTCGTCCTCGTTCACGCCCTTGAGCGCGACAGCGTTGATCTTGACGTGCAGCCCGGCCGCCTTCGCCGCGGCGATACCCTCGAGCACCTTGTCCAGCTTGCCCCAGCGGGTGACCGCGGCGAACCGCGCGGGGTCCAGGGTGTCCAGGCTGACGTTGACCCGGCGAACACCGGCGGCGGCCAGCGCCTCTGCGTGCTTGGCCAGCTGCGTGCCGTTGGTGGTGAGCGTCAGCTCGCTTAGCCCATGGCCGATCCGGTCGCCGAGGCGCTGGAACAAGGTCATGACGTCGCGCCGCACCAGTGGCTCACCGCCGGTAATGCGGAGCTTATGGGTGCCCAGGCGGATAAAGGCAGCGCACAGGCGCTCCAACTCTTCCAGGGACAGGACCTCCGCCTTGGGCAGGAAGGTCATGTTCTCGGACATACAATACACGCAACGGAGGTCACAGCGGTCGGTGACGGAAACGCGCAGGTAGGTGATGGCGCGGCCGAACGGATCAATCATCCCTATAGTGTCGGCGCTGCCGGGGTCGGGTTCAACCCACCATTCCGGCAAGTGAAACAGAGGACTGCTGCATGGCTGGAAGGCTGCCTGCTCCCTCTCCCTCCGGGAGAGGGTTGGGGTGAGGGGGTCTTGGGTGCGTAGCGAGGCATGGTCGGCAAGGCAGGATCGGTGCCGCTTTGGGGAAGTAAGGCCCTTGCCCGCCCCCTCACCCCGGCCCTCTCCCGGAGGGAGAGAAAAAGACGCATGCTACTCCCGATCGTCGTCCAGGATCACCAGCGCCACCACCGCGGCATTCACCAACACCTTCCCCGTGTGCTCGAAGTTGACTGTCACCCGGTCGCCGATGGCGGACTGCACCTGGCCCACGCCCCAGTCCGGACGGTCCGGGTGCATGACGCGCATCCCCGGCTCGATCAGCGATCCCGGCGAATACCCCGTCATGACATGCCGCCGCGGGCCGCCACCGGCCACAGGCACTCCACCCGGCCGCCGCGCACGCCGACATACCAGTCGTGGCGGTCCACCGTCGGGTCGCAATGGCCGGGCACCAGCCGGACCTTCTCCCCGAGGCGCGGTCCCGTCGCCGCCCCGTCCCATTCCAGCTTGCCATGCTCGTCCGACGCGCCGGTGTAGCGCACGCCAGGGCGCTCCCACAGCAGCGGCAGGCCGCTGTCCACCGCCACTGCCTTGTGCCCGGCGTCCAGCACCGCAAGCCCAGGCCGCGCCGCGCTCATGGCCGTCGCCAACACGAACAGCGCATGGCGGAACCCTGCCGCCGAGCCACCGCCGTTGCGCGCATAATCCGCGTCCATGAAGGCGTAGCTGCCGGCCTGGATTTCGGTGAACACACCGCTTGCCGCCTCGTGCTCGAAGCTGCCGGTGCCGGCGCCGCCGACGATGGCACAGTCCAGGCCGCGCTGGCGCAATTGCTCCAGGGTGCGGCGGGTGCTGTCCACGGCGGTGGCGATGGTGGCCGCGCGCTCCGCCGGGTCGCGGACGTGCTGCGCGCTGCCGTGATAAGCCTGCAGCCCGCCGAAGCGCAGGTGCGGCGAGGCGGCGATCACCTCCGCCAAGGCCACCGCGGCCGGGCCGGGCGCGACGCCGCACCGGGCGGCACCGACGTCTATTTCCACCAGGACCGTCAGGCGCACGCAGGCGTCCGATGCGGCGGCGGCCAGGGCTGCGACTTGCGCCGGGTCGTCGGCGCAGACGGCGACCTTGGCGATGCGGGACAGGGCAGCCAGGCGGGCCAGCTTGCGGGCGCCGACGACCTCGTTGCTGACCAGGATGTCCGGCACGCCGCCCCAGGCCAGCGCCTCGGCCTCGGCCACTTTTTGTACGCACTGGCCTACGGCGCCGCGGGCCATCTGCAGGTGGGCGATGACGGGCGATTTATGGGTCTTGGCATGAGCACGCAGCCGGGCACCGGTGGGGCGCAGCAGCTCGGCCATGCGGTCGAGGTTGTGCTCGAACGCGTCAAGGTCGATCAGCAGCGCCGGGGTGTCAACTTCATCCTCGGCCATGCCGGGGTAGGCGGGGGGTGGTTGCAGCATGGCGGCCCTTTCAGCGGACCGTCTACCTGCGGGAAAACGGCGGCCGGGGCAACCTCCCTGGCGCCGGGCTGGCTGCGCTACGCCCGACGGCGGGCCATGGCGCACAGTCCCAGCAGGCCGATCCCCAGCAGCGCCAGGGATGCCGGCTCCGGCACGGCCTGCTTGAGCGAAACCCCGTCGAGCAGGACCAGCGGCGGCAGTCCGACCGGCGTGCCGATGGACAGGAACGACAGCACCTCGCTGGCAGAGGTCGCGGTGAAGCGGAACTGCTGCTGGAACCAGCCGGTGAAGCCAGCGGACGGGTTGCTGACGACCTGGGTGTATTGAATGCTGTTGCCGAGCTGGACCTTGACCTGCTCGGTCGTGTCGCCGGTCCGGTTCTGCAGCTGGGCAGCGGCCCAATCAAAGTTCAAGTCGTATTGGACGCCGACCGTCAGTCCGTTGATCGTCTGCGACACAGATGCCTCATAGCCGTTTTTGGCCGAGGTATCGCCGTCCAAGGCGACAAAGTTGCCGCCATCCGGGCTCAGGAGGACGTTGGACCGCAGGAAGTTTTGTCCGTCGTTGAATTCAGTGATGGCCGGGGTCGTGGCTTGCGTGCCGGCGAAGAAGTAGAGGGCAAAGCCGCCGCCGGTCCAGCCAGTCACGCCCTGGGTGGTGGCTGGGCTGCCGACGGTCGGAGTGCCGGTCCGGCTGCTGAACTCATGGTTGGCCGTGTAGGACGAAGCCTCGAAGCTGCCGTTCGTCACCAGTTCAGTCACTGGCGTTGCCTGCGCCGCGCCAACGCCGGCGATCACCAACATGCCAGCCAAGAACAATCGAACCATGCCCAAAATACCCCTTCGTCAGCATTCCTATTAACAAATGTTTAGCGAATAATTATTAAGACGTCAAGTGAAAATGAAACAATATTGTTAACGTAATACTAAGTTCGATGATATTTCGGCATGCCAGACAGCGTTTCGGCGCCAAACCTCATCACAACGAGTGCAGCAGCGCTGCCAGCCGGAGCTGGCTGCGGCAGTGTATGGACAATGAGGGTGCCGAGCCGCACGCGCAG
>CAXTCI010000245.1:0-7114 GCA_964242325.1 uncultured Acetobacteraceae bacterium | reverse complement strand
GCCCGGTGAAGTCCAGCGTGCTGACCTGCCGCCCTTCCAGGTGCGCCGCCATCGCGACGATGGCGCCGCAGGTCACAATCCCGCCGCCGCCAATGCCGGCGAACAGGCCACGCCACGGCTGCTCCACGCCCGGCAGCGTGGGATCGGCCAGCCCCGCCGCCAACTCCGGCTCCCGCGCGGCCCAGACCGCCGCATGGTCCACTTTGCCGATGGGCGCATCCGACTTGGTGGTCACGAAACTGGGGCAGAAGCCCTTGAGGCAGGACAGGTCGGTGTTGCAGCTCGTCGGGCTGATGCGGCGCTTGCGTCCGTGGTCGGTCTGCACCGGCTCGATGGCGATGCAGTTGCTTTGCGCGGTGCAGTCGCCGCAGTTCTCGCACACGGCCTCGTTGATGACGACGCGGGTTTCGGTGGCGGCCAGCTTGCCGCGCTTGCGGCGGCGGCGCTTCTCGGTGGCACAGACCTGGTCGTAGATGATGGCGCTGACGCCGGGCTGCTCACGCATCCGGCGCTGCACCGCGTCCATCTCGTCGCGTCCGTGCCGCAGGGTGCCCGGCGGCAGCGCCGCAGCCGGGGGTAGCCGCGCCGGATCGTCCGCCACGATCGCCAGCAGCCCCACGCCCTCCGCATGCAGTTGCCGCGCGATGGACAGCACGTCCGTCCCGCCCTCGGCCGGCTGGCCGCCGGTCATGGCGACCGCATCGTTATACAGCAGCTTATAGGTGATGTTCGCCCGGGCCGCGACCGCCTGCCGGATCGCGAGCAGGCCGGAGTGGGTGTAGGTCCCATCCCCCATGTTGGCGAACATGTGCGGCATGTCCGTGAACGGCGCCAGGCCGATCCACGGCACGCCCTCCCCACCCATTTGGGAGAAGGTCCGCGTAGCCGCCGACGTCGTGAGCGCCATCGTATGGCAGCCGATGCCCGCCATCGCGTGGCTGCCGTCCGGCAGCCGGGTGCTGGTGCTGTGCGGGCAGCCCGCGCAGAACGCCGGCGCGCGGGCCAGCAGGCCCGGCAAACGCTCCGGTGCGGCATGCGGCGCCTCGGCCTGCACCTCCATCCCGGCGTCGCGCAGGAACCGCCCCAGCGCCGCCATCGCCAGCTCCGGCGACAGCTCCATCGTGGCGGGCAGCAACGCGGCACCCTGCAGGTCCTGCTTGCCCTGGATCGGCGGCCGGTCCCGGAGGTTATACAGCGCCGCGCGAAGCTGCTCCTCCACGTTGGCCCGCTTCTCCTCGACGACCAGCACGGCCCGCTTGCCGCCGCAGAACTCCCGCAGGCCCACCGGTTCAATCGGCCAGGACAGCGCAACCTTGAACACCGCGATGTCCGGCGAACGGTCCAGCCCCATGCGGCGCAGCGCGTGCATCAGGTCATGGTGCGCCTTGCCCACCGTGACGATGCCGACCGGCGCATCCCGGCGCCCGTGCATAAGTCGGTCCAGCCGGTTCGCCCGCGCCCAGGCCAGCGCCGCCGGCAGCCGCTCCACCACCATGCGCCGCTCCAGCTCTACCCGCTCGGCGGGCCAGGGCAGGGCAGGGTCTATGTTCAGCCCGTGCGTCGGCAGGGCGATGTCCGGGCGGACGAAATGGCGCTGGCTCGGCACGGTGACGACCGCATGCTGCTCGGCGTTCTCGGCAATCGTCTTCAGCGCCACCCACACCCCGGCGTAACGCGACATCGCAATCCCCGCGAGGCCCAGATCCAGGATGTCCTGCGCATCCGCCGGCTGCAGCACGGGGATATGGACGGACTGGAAGATGCCGTCGGTCTGGTGCGGAAACACCGAGGAATGCGCGGCATGGTCGTCCCCCGACACCGCCAGCACGCCGCCATGCGGCGAGGTGCCGATCATGTTGGCGCAACGGAAGGCGTCGCCGCTGCGGTCCACGCCCGGCCCCTTGCCGTACCACATGCCGAACACCCCATCGACCCGCTTGCCGGGAAAGGTGTCCACCTGCTGCGTGCCCCACAGCATGGTCGCGGCCAGGTCCTCGTTCAGGCCAGGCTGGAAGCGGATGCCGTGCTCCGTCAGCAGCGCCTCCCGC
Source organism: uncultured Acetobacteraceae bacterium (assembly GCA_964242325.1). Taxonomy (GTDB): domain Bacteria; phylum Pseudomonadota; class Alphaproteobacteria; order Acetobacterales; family Acetobacteraceae; genus DASWOJ01. Next base: position 5,066 of record CAXTCI010000245.1, on the reverse strand, counting down.
CGCCAAAGCTCCTGGTCCACGCCGCCGAGCGGTGATCCGCGATAGCCCGAAACCAGCCCGCCAGTGTTCAACCCGGCGTCGCGATCCAAACGGGCCTGCTCCAGCAGCACCCGCACCAGCGCCTGCACGCCGGACAGCAGCACCGGCCTGTCCAAATCATGATAGCGGCTGTCCAGGGTGGTCGCTGTCGCAAAGCCAATGTCCATGACGCCGCTCCCCACTGCCCACAGGCCCATTCACAGGACTTGCAATCCGCAGCATAGCGCCGGGACGGCTGGCAAGTGCTGCCATTGTTGCGGTAGCGTGGGGCGGCAATTGGCTGATTACGCTAATGCTGCAGTGCATCATGGCAGGATCGCTCTCGGAAATGCGCCTGGACCGCATAGACTACACCATCTTGGAACATCTGCAGCGGGACGGCCGCGCCACCAGCGGAGAGCTTGCGGACGCCGCCGGCCTGTCGGCCAGCCCGGCCCTGCGCCGGCAGAAGCTGCTGGAGGATGACGGCATCATCCGCCGCTACGTCGCCCTGCTGGACCAGGACCGCGTCGGCCTGCCGGTCAACGTCTTCGTGTCCGTCCGCCTGCAGGCCCAGACCGACGATCACCTGGCTGCCTTCGAGAAGGCCGTCACCGAGTTGCCGGAGGTCATGGAGTGCTACGTCATGTCCGGCGCCAGCGACTACCTGCTGCGCGTCGTCGCCCCGGACCTCGGCGCTTATGAGGAGTTCTTGCGCACCCGCCTGACCCGCATGCCCGGCGTGCGCGGCGTGGAAAGCGCCTTCGCGCTCAAGCGCGTGGTGTATCGCACCAACCTGCCGCTGCGGCTGCGCAAGTAGGTGCTTGCTGCCTTCCTGCTGGCGTTCCCGGCGCTGTTCAGCATCGTCAACCCTATCTCCGGCGCCTTCATCTTCCGGGAAGCCACGGCGGACCGCACTCATGCCGGGCGCGCGCTGCTGGCCCGGCGGGTCGGCACCTACTCGCTGCTGGTCATGCTCGGTGCGTTGTGGGCCGGGTCCTACGTGCTGGCGCTATTCGGCATCAGCCTGGCGGCGCTGCGCATCGCCGGCGGCCTCGTGCTGTCCTTGTTCGCCTGGGAGCTGCTCAACGCGCCGGAGAAGCGGGACGGGCGCAAGCAGGAGCAGGCCGCCGACGCCGGAGCTGCGGACGATGTGGCGTTCTTTCCGCTGACGCTGCCCTTCACAACGGGGCCGGGCACCATCGCCGTGGCCGTGGCGCTCGGCGCCGGGCACCCGGCGTCGGGGCTGGCATGGGCGCCGTTCTACGCCGGTTGCAGCCTGGCCGCGGCGGCAATGGCGGTGGTGATCTGGCTGACCTACAGCTACGCGGACCGGCTGTCCGACCTGCTCGGCCGTACCGGCAGCCGCACCGTTACGCGGCTGTCGGCCTTCCTGCTGCTGTGCATCGGCATACAGATACTCATCAACGGGGTCATCGGGGCATTGGAGCCATTGTTGACGGTGCGGTGACGGCGCAACCCGTTCCATGTTCGCACGTTCGTGAACGTCCATGGACAATTCCGCCACCTTGGACGTCTTCGACGCCGCCCTGATCCGTTTGGCGGAAGCTATCCGGGACACCGGCTACAGCTTCGTCACGCCGACCCCCGCAACCATCGCCCGGGTAAATGCCCGTCCTGGCGCCGAGTGGGCTGCGGACCTGCGCGGCGTGTTCGGCTGGAGCCGCCCATTCCGGGACGGCGTAGTGCCGTCCGCCATCCTGAGCGCCATGCGGGACGCCGCTGTGCTGGCCGACCATCCCGGCGGCCACCGCAGTTTGGTCCGCCTGTCCACGCTGGACGGAGAACTGTTCCTGCACTCCGCCTACCCGACCACTGCGGCGGATGCGGTGTTCTTCGGACCAGACACCTACCGCTTCGCCAATGCCATTCTTGCCTACCGCCCAGCCGCGCCGGTAACGAGGGCGGTAGATGTTGGCTGCGGCGCCGGACCCGGCGCAATCCTGGTGGCCCGGGCGCACCCAGCCGCGGAGGTCCTGGCCGTGGATATCAACAATGTCGCCCTGCGCCTGACCCGCGCCAATGCCGCGCTGGGCGGCGTCGAAGTCCGCGCGGTCAACAGCAACCTGTTGGGAGGCGTGGACGGCGGCTTCGACCTGATCGTCGCCAATCCGCCCTACCTAGTTGACCCCGGCGAGCGCGCCTACCGCCACGGTGGCGGCCCGCTGGGCGCCGGGCTGTCGCTCGCGATCCTTGATGCGGCACTGGACCGACTTGCGCCCGGGGGCACCTTGCTGCTCTACACCGGTGCCGCGGTTGTGAATGGGATTGATCCCTTCCGTGACGCCGCCGCGACCCGATTTGCCGGGACGAAGACGGATTGGACCTACCGGGAGCTTGACCCCGACGTTTTTGGTGAGGAGTTGGAAGGCGGGGCCTACACCGCCACCGACCGCATTGCTGCCATACTGTTAACAGTGACTAAACAATAAGCCGCAAAGACGGCGCCTGCCAGACACACCGACAAAGGAACGCCCCGATGCCCGATGGAACGCTGCACCCCGGCGTGTCGTCCGACGACCGCTGGCACCATACGCTTGCCGCGCTGAACGCCCGCCGTTTCACCCCCGCGCTGCCCGGCCCGGGCTGGGAAGCAGAGATCGCCGAAACCGCTGATCTGCTGGTCCAGGAAGGGCGCTGGCTAGAGGAAATGCGCGCCAAGGTGTCCGCACGCGCCGCGGAGGCGCCGCGCGATCCCGATGGCTTTATCGCTTGGTTCGAGAACCTGGAACTTACCGGTCCCGGCCAGAATGACCCACTGTTCCCCTACCTCGCCGAGCAGGCGACGATGGACGAAATGTGCTGGTTCCTGCAACAGGAAGTCGCGGGCGAGGCCGGGTTTGAAGACCTGACCGCCATGACGCAACTCCGCCTGCCCACCCAGCCGAAGCTGGAATTGGCCCGCAACTACTGGGATGAGATGGGTCGCGGCAATGCAAAGGGCATGCACGGCCCTCTTTTGGAAGGCTTGGCCCGACACCTCAAGCTGACCCCGACGGTGGAAACTACGGTCTGGGAAAGCCTGGCTCTAGCCAATACCATGAGCGGCCTGGCAGCCAACCGTCGCTACGCCTACCACTCCGTGGGCGCGCTGGGCGTGATCGAGCAGACAGCACCGGCCCGCGCCAAACTGGTTGGCCTCGGGCTGCGCCGGCTCGGCATCAGCGGCAAGCAGCGTCACTACTTCGACCTGCATGCGATCCTGGACGTCAAACATAGCGAGGCCTGGAACGCGGAAGCCGGCAAGCCGCTGGTCGCCATGAACCCCGACTTCGCACCCGCGCTGGCCGAGGGAGCGTTGATGCGCTTGGAATGCGGCGCCGCCTGCTTCGCCCGCTACCGGAAGGAGCTGGGCCTAGCGTAACCATCGCCTCATGGCCCTATAAGGCGGGAAAGCGCCAGCGCCTTTGGCCACGCCGTGCGCCTTGCCACGTCAGGGATGAGCCGTCGCAAGGATCGCTCATTTCCTCGGTCCTTCGTGCCGCCAGCGTTTCGGAGATGGTTGCTTCAATATGCAGCCACTCCGGAATGCGAGCCTGTGCCCTCGCATATCCGGTGAGGTACTATGGTACCATGGCAGCAGAAAAGTCGGCTCAGGCGGTCTCGACTGGCGCCCGGCGGGCAAGGCCCATAATTCCGCTTCCCACCAATCCAGCCATGATAGTCACCACCGCCACCAGCACGCGGACCCGGTGAACAACGCTACGCTCCTCCTGAGTGCCCTCTTGCAGCACGACCTCACGCTGGGCAGCAACGCGGTCGAACAGTTCGCCCGGGCCATCCAGCACGCGAGGTCCCACCTCCGGCCCCAGCATCATGCGAAGCGTTGCCTGCCGCGCGGGATCGGGCTGCCGTCCCTCGGCTAGCACCCCATCCAGCACGGCGGTACGAGCCAGGGTGCGATCTAGCGGAATGGAGACGGCGTAACTGGCAAACATCCCAGTCAGGCCCACCAGGGCGAAGCACATCAATAAGAAAGCGGTCCAGGTGGCTTGGGGTCGCATGTCGGGTGTCCCTTGGGGATGCAGTGGCGCGGCACTTCGGCGCTATCCCCGGCAGGGTCAACCCGTGTAGCGTTGCGGCATGTTCGCCAGCCCCTACCTGTTCCGCGCCGCCGACCATCCCTTGCAGGAGGCAGCGCCGGGATTGCAGGTACGGGAAGCCGTGTCTCCGTTCGGCATCGCGTTGCGCTACCAGGAGCGTGCGCCGGGCGGCCCGGCAGGGCACTGGTGTGAAACCGGGCACAGTGTCTTCGTGCTGTCCGGCCGCCTGCGCTATCAGTTTGAAGGGCACGAGGTCGTGGCCGGCCCAGGCGATATGCTGCACATCCCTGCAGGTCCGGAGCACCGGCACATCCCCGGCGTGGCGGGCGATGAGGTCGTGCGGTATGTGCTGACGGAGTTCGGTTGAGACGAATGTCCTGCCGCCTCCGTCCAACTGGGGATCGCAAGGAGGTTACGGATCGTGGCTTCAGCTGAAAGCAGCCCGGCTGCACCCCTGGCGGACACTAAACTCCGGAAGTCAGCCGAGGCGCATCGAGCAGCACTTGAAGCATACCCATACACGTGCTGCGTCGTCTGTGGCCTACAATCCAGGACATGCTTGCAAGTCGTGCACCTGGACCACAATCCCAAAACAACAAAGCCGACGATCTCGCCTACCTGTGCCCGACCCGTCATTGGGGGTATGACACCGACCTTTATCCTGTTGCAGCCATCCGTCTCTTGCGAGATCACTGGCATCAGACGAGGGGAATACCGAACCACAAGGCTAGAATGAAGGACGCTGGCGCTTTGGCGGTATGGACCCGGCGCTTGAAGAATAGAGCCAAGAAGGCCGCAGCCTCGCGCAAGGCGAATGCCGCCGCACGCAAAGGCGAACGTCTCGCCATCGACCCACCAGAATGAGTCCGGGCCAATCCTCGCTCTGCCAAGCGCCTGGGTTGACACCCCGGCTCCTCCTGTCTAACCACCGTCCCTCCGTTTCTCCCAAGCCAATCCCCGGGCCTTACGCCCCCAAAGGTCATG
>CAXTCI010000244.1:0-7130 GCA_964242325.1 uncultured Acetobacteraceae bacterium | reverse complement strand
GGCACCCTGCACGGCATGGCCCGGCGCTACTGCCTGCGCGACACCGGCAACCGCGGCACGCCGGGCCGCCCCTCCCTGACCCTGGGGCTGGAACCTGCGGATGGCGCCTGCGCCGGGGTCGTCGTACACCTTGCCGAGCGCGGGCTAGAGCGGAACCTATGGGCAGTATGGGAGCACAAGATGTCAGGCGGCCTTTATGATGCCCGTTGGATGCAGGTTGCGACGGCAAAGGGCGTTGTGGACGCCTTGACCTTCGTCGCCGACCCGCTGAACCCGTTGTTTGCCGGCCAGGTGCCGGAAGACGAGGTTGCCGCCATCCTTGCCAGCACCGCCGGGCCGGGCGGCCCCGCCGCGGACTATTTGCGCCGCACGGCTGACGCGATGCGGGAGTGGGGCGCGCCCGACCCTTATTTGGACCGGCTGGCGGCAGCGGTTGCGGACCGGCTGACCCCGGCCTGGCTGGCTCCGGCGCGATGATGCTGCGCCGCCTCCTGGCTGCTGCGCTCCTGGTGGCAGCCTGCACGGCGTCAGCAGGGGCGGCCCCGGCCGGAGATGCCCCGCCCTACACCGCATTGCTCGTGGCAGGCGACGACAGCCTGCCGGTGTTCGACAATGCCGTGAACGCCGTTGCCGCCCTGCTGCGTCGGACCGGTACCGCCACGGACGTGCGTCGTCTGTCCGCGGCGGGGGCGCAAGGCGCTGGCGAGGCGTCGCTGGCGGGCGTGCTCCGGGCGGTCCGCGACCTGCATCCCGCGCCGGGCCAGGCGTGCCTGGTATATGCGACGTCGCACGGCGTACCCGGCCGTGGGCTTTACCTTGCAGCCGGAGAAGACGTGCTGACCCCTGCCCTGCTCGACCGCGCCCTGGACGCCGGCTGCGGCGCGGCGCCAACTGTGGTCGTGGTGTCAAGCTGCTTCAGCGGCCTGTTCGCCGACGGAGCGATGTCCCGGCCGAACCGGATCGTGCTGACCGCAGCCCGTGCCGACCGCACCTCGTTCGGCTGCGGCGCTGGGCGCACCTATACAGTGTATGACAAGTGCCTGCTGGACCACCTGGGCGAGGGCGGCGGCTGGCCGGGGCTGCATGCCGCGCTGCGCCGCTGCGTGGCGGCCGAGGAACGGCGGGAACGGGTGGAGCCGTCGCTGCCGCAAGCCTGGTTCGGCCCCCGAGCCGCCGGGCTGCGCGGCCCGGGCGCCAGCCTGGCTGCGCAGTAGCGGCGCAAACGTCTGGCCGCGCAGCAGCGGTACAAACGTCTGGCCGCATAATGGCGGCACAGACGGGGCAAGGAGGCACCATGCGCATCGGCGACATCATGACGCGGGACGTTGAGTTCGTGGAGGCCGGCATGACCATCGCCGAGGTTGCGGCCACCATGGGCGACCTCAGCGTCGGCGCCCTGCCGGTCGGCAGCGCCGACGACCTGCAGGGGATCATCACCGACCGCGACATCCTGTTCCGCGTCGTCGCCAAGGGCCTGGATAGCAGCACCGTGACGGCTGCAGACGCGATGACGACAACCATCTTCTCCTGCCGGCAGGAGGACAGCGTGACGACGGCGCTGGACCTGATGGGCGCCCGCAACCTGCGCCGCCTGCCGGTGCTGGACGCGGACGGGCGGGTGATCGGGCTGGTGACCCTGGCGGACCTGTCGCGGGTGATGCTGCTGTCGAGCGGCGTCATCGAACGGGCGGTGCAGGAGATCGAGGGAATGCCGGCGTAAGGCGGCGCTACCCCGCCGCTCCGCCAAACCCGAACTGGCTGTGCAGCCGCGCCAGCGTGTCCACCGGCAGGTGCAGCCGCGCCGCAAGATACCCGAGATAAGCCCGGTTGACCTCGTTGTGCTTGTCCACCGCCGCCAGCGACGCCGCATAGAACAGCGATGCCACATGCGGGTCCCGCACCTGCCGCAGCAACGGCTCCAGCGGCGCCGGGTGCGCCACCGCATCGGCGACGAACCCATGCTCCGCCGGCTGCAAGCCGAAGGCGGCAACGGCGGTCCGCAACGCCCGCTCAGGCGCCTCGCCGATCGGCCCGTTGGCGGCCACCGCGGCGACCATCGCGCGCACCAGCAATTCGGTTTGCGGGCCGTCCAGGTGTCCGAATGCGGTCGGCGGCGGCCCTAACTTCTGCTGCCGGTTGCGCAGGTGGCTGAACACCAGCTTGGCTGCCAGCACGTCCAGCGGAGCGTCGGTCAATGGCGGCCTGTCCGGCGCTGCCACCGGCGCCGGCTCCGGCTGTCCACCGGGCACGGGCAGACCCAGGCGCCGCAACGCCGTCCGCACCCGGTCCATCACGGCTGTACCGGCCAGGTCAGCAGGATCATTGGCAGCCCAATCAGGAACACCACCGCCGTCACCGGCAAGCCGACGCGCCACCGGCCCGGCCCGGCCGCCCAGCCCGCCGCCACCGGCAACGGCAGCGCCAGCGCGCCGGATAGCATGTTGCAGGACGCGCCCAGCGCCACCGCCATCAGGAACGGGTCCGGCTCCCCGCCCAGCCGCCCCGCCAGGGCCAGCGCAACCGGCGTCAAGACCAGCGTCGCCGCCACGGCATTGACCAGCGGCGCCAGCACCAGCGCCAGAGCCAGCAGCAGCGCAACGGCCGCCTCGGGATGGCTCAGCAGCGGCCCGGCCAGCACCTGCGCCAGCAGAGCCGCCAGCCCAGTGTCGCGCAAAGCCGCCGATAGCGGCAGCAGCGCGGCCACCAGCACCACCACGGACCAGTCCACGCTGGCATACAACTCATCCAGGCTCAGCGTCCGCAGCAGCACCAGCAGCACGGCCGCACCCGGCAGGGCGACCACCAGCGGCAGCGTCCCCGCCGCCGCCAGGCCCAGCGCGATCAGCAGCAGCAGGCCCGGAGCCAGGATACGTTGCCGCCGCCCCAGCCGCAGCCGCCGTTCGGCCAGCAGCAGGCAGCCGAACTCCGCCAGGACCGGCGGCATCACCGCAAGCTCCCCTTGCAGCACCAGCACGTCACCGCCCTGCAGCTTGACCCGGCGCAGCCGCGTCAGCGCCTGCCCTGACCCGCGCCCTATTCCCAGCAGTCCGACACGCTCCGCCAATCCTGCCTCGGCGCAGGACCGGCCCACCAGGCGGGACCCGGGCGACACCACCGCCTCAATCACCCCGACCCGCTCGGGGTCCGCCTGTAGGTCGCCGACCGCATTCTCGATCCGCAGGCCGAGCCGGCCGGTCACGCGCTGCAGGGCGTCCAGCCCGCTCACCAGCACCAGAACGTCGTCCGCCTCAACGACCAGGCCGGGCCGCGGCGCCAGGCGGCGATAGCCCTCGCGTATCACCGCCGCGACGCCGACGACCCCGTCGCCCCGGCGCTCCACTTCGGCCAGGCTCCACCCCACGGCCGGAGAGCCCGGCGGAACATGGACCTCGCTGGTATAGCGCTCGATACGGGCTGCCGGCGTTGCTGCGCCCTCCTCCGGCCGCGGCAGGAATCGCCAGGCCACGCCCAGCACCACCAGCCCGGCCAGCGCGACCACTCCCCCGACCGGGATGAAGTCGAACAACTCGTAACCGAAGCCCGCCGCCTCCCGCCGTGCCCCGGACACCAGCAGGTTCGGCAGGCTGCCGACCAGCGTCGCCAGTCCCCCAAGACTGAACGCCAGGCTGACCGGCACGGCGGCACGGGACGGCCACCGCCCCGACCGGCGCAGCGCCTGCGCCGGCACCAGCGCAAAGGCGGACGCCGCGCCATAGCTGCCGAGCAATGCCGCCGCCACTGCCCCGATGCCGCCCAGCACCGCCACCTGCGCGCCGACCCGGTCCAGCCATGCCACCAAGCCCCGCACCGGCGCCAGCAGCGCCCCGGAGTTCCGCAAGCCCGCACCCAGGATCAGCAAGGTCGCGAACACCACGATCGCGGGATCGGCGAACCCGGCCAGCACGCGCTCCTCGGGCACCAAACCCGCCCCGGCCGCCGCCAGCAGCGCCACCGCCGCCACCAGGTCGTGCCGCCAGCGCCGCCAGGCCATCAGCGCCAGCATCGCCACCAGGATCGCGGCCAGTATCGCCTGCGGCTGGGTCACGCCGGCATCTCCGGCACCGCCCTGCATGGGGATGGCCGCGCGGCCGGCTGCAACTTGCTCATGGCCTACAAAGTTACTTGACCCGGCAAGGTTGCACGGCGCCGCGCCGGCACAGGAAGGTTCAGGCATGTCCCCGGTTGAGACCATCGTCGGCCTGTCCGCAGCCTGCGTCGCCCTGGCCCTGGCCGCGCGCACGGCCAAGGTGCCCTACGCCGTAGCCCTGGTGCTCGGCGGCATGGCCGTGGCGCTGGTGCCGGGGATGCCCGGCGTCGAGCTGGACCCGCACCTTGCCCTCGCCCTGTTCATGCCGCCGCTGCTGCAAGCCAGCGCCTACCGCACTGACTGGGAAGCCTTCCGCCTGGCCCTGCGCCCCATCCTGCTGCTGGCCCTTGGCGCGGTGCTGTTCACCGCCGCCGCCGTCGCCGGCATCGCCAAGCTGCTGGTGCCCGACCTGCCCTGGGGCGCTGCCATCGCCCTCGGCGCCATCGTGGCACCGCCCGACGCCGTCGCCGCCACGGCCGTGCTGAAATCCATGCGCCTGCCACGCAAGCTCGTTACCATCCTGGAAGGCGAGAGCCTGCTGAACGACGCGTCCTCGCTGATCCTCTACCGCTTCGCCGTGAGCGCGACGGTGGCGGGCAGCGTCAACCTGACCGACGCCGGGGGCGCGTTCGTTTGGTCCTCGCTGGGCGGCGCACTGGCGGGTTACGCCGTGGGCCGGCTGGTGATCCTCGCCGCACGCGCCTTGAACGACACCCTGCTGGAGATCACGGCCATCGTCCTGGCCGGCTTCGTCAGCTACCTCGGCGCCGAGTTGTTCAACCTGTCCGGCGTGCTGGCCGCCGTCACCTGCGGCTTGGTGATCGGGCGCGGCCAGCACGAGGTGCTCTCCGCCCGCACCCGGGTCGAGAGCACGGCGGTGTGGAACTTCCTGGAGTTCATGCTGACCAGCCTGGTGTTCATCCTGATCGGCCTGCAGTTGCGCGACGTGCTGGGACGCCTGGGCGACTACGGCCCGCTGCAACTGCTCGGGCTGGGCCTGGCGGTGTCGGCCGCCATGATCGTCAGCCGCTTCGTCTGGATATTCGGGACGTCGGGCCTGGCGGCGGTGCTGCCCCGGTGGATGCACCTGGGCAAGGCGTCGCTGCCGCCCAGCCATCAAGTCGTCGTAAGCTGGGCGGGGATGCGCGGCGTGGTCAGCCTGGCGGCGTCCTTGGCGCTGCCGCTGGGCTTCCCCGGGCGCGACCTGATCATCTTCCTGGCATTCTGCGCCATCCTGGTGACGCTCGTGGTCCAGGGCACTACCCTAGGCTGGGTGATCTCCCGCCTGCGCGTCGTCGAAGTGCCGGAGGCCGCCGCGGTACATGAGGAGGCTACGGTCCGCCGCGCCGCTGCCGACGCGGCGCTGGCGGTGGTGGAGGAACGGGTGTTCACGGGGCGCGAGTTGGGAATGCCGGACAGCGACATGCTGCGCGAATTCCGCCGCCGGGCTACGGACGCCCAGGGCTTGGAGGCCGGCCCCGCCTTGGCTGCCCGCCGCCGCGCCGCCCGGCTGCGCCTGGAACTCGATGCGATAGACGCCGCCCGCCGCACGGTGCTGGACCGGGCCGACCGGATGGACGCCGAACTGCTGCACGCCATCGAGGAAGAGTTCGACTATGAAGAAGGGCGCCTGCGCCGGTCCCTAGGCGAAGCCGAACACGCACCGGGATAAAACGTAGGGCTGCCCCAGTTCCGTTTCCCTCCGGGAAAGGGTCGGGGTGAGGGAGAACGCAAGTGCTAATTTGGCCCAGCCGGGACTTGTGCCGATAGCGGGTCGCAGGCAGTACGTGTGGCTTCCCTCACCCCGGCCCTCTCCCGGAGGGAGAGGGAGTAGGGGCGAGCACCCTTTGGCCATGACGTGCTTCGGAAGGTTCACATAGGTCCACCAGGGCAGGAGCTACGTCGGCCGGCTGCGGCAGGTTGGCCCGCTTCTCGCCGGGCATGGCATCGGCGCGCATCCGGGTGGCGACCACGCCGGGGTCGAACAGGTTGATGCGCAGGTTGGTCGTCGTGACCTCCGCGGCCCAGGTCAGCACCAGGTGCTCCATCCCCGCCTTGGTCGCACCATAAGCGCCCCAATAAGCCCGGGGCGCCACAGCAACACCGGTGGTCACGAACACGGCACGGCCTGCGGGCGCAGCCTGCAACAGCGGGGCGCATGTGCAAATCAGGCGCCAGCTTGCCGCCAGGTTCACCCCCACCACGGCATCCCAATCCCGCGGTAGGATGTGTGGCGTCGGCGTCAGCTTGCCCAACACCCCGGCGTTGTGCACCAGGATGTCCAGCCGGCCGAACCGCTGGAACACGCTGGGACCAACCGGGTCCAGCCCGGCGCCGTCCTGCAGGTCCAGCGGCAGCAAGGTCGCGGTGCCGCCCACGGCGCGTATGGCGTCATCGGTTTCCTCCAGCCCCCCCTGGGTGCGGGCCACGAGGATTACATGAGCGCCACGGCTCCCCAACTCGACGGCGGTGGCGGCGCCGATGCCGCGGCTGGCGCCCGTGACCAGGGCGACCAGGCCCGACAGCGTGCCCATCAGCGCTCGGTCAGCAGGCTCAGTTGCCGGTCCGCGCTGTCCACCATGTCGGGCAGCGCGATCGGATATTCCCCGGTGAAGCAGGCGTCGCAGTAGTGCGGCTTGGCGGAGTCGCGGCCCGGCTTGCCCAGGGCGCGATACAGGCCGTCCAGCGACACGAAGGCCAGGCTGTCCGCCCCGATCAGGTCTGCCATCTCCGCCACGCTGTGCCGGGCTGCCAGCAGCTTGCCGCGCTCGGGCGTGTCTATGCCGTAGAAGCAGGAGTGGGTGGTGGGCGGCGAGGAGATGCGCATGTGCACCTCGGCCGCACCGGCCGCCCGCACCATCTCCACGATCTTGCGGCTGGTGGTGCCGCGGACGATGCTGTCGTCCACCAGCACCACCCGCTTGCCGCGCAGCACCGAATGGTTGGCGGAGTGCTTCAGCTTCACGCCGAGGTTGCGTATGCTGTCCGTCGGCTCGATGAAGGTGCGGCCGACATAGTGGTTGCGGATGATGCCCAGCTCGAA
>CAXTCI010000243.1:0-7134 GCA_964242325.1 uncultured Acetobacteraceae bacterium | reverse complement strand
CCCGTCTTCTGGCCCGTCTTCTGGCTCAGGCATGGAGTGGTGGGTAGAGGATGCTCCCCTGCCCTACCCGGCGGCGCTGGCCGCGATGCAGGCCCGTGCGGACGCGATACGCGCGGGCACGGCGGCGGAGCGGGTTTGGCTGGTCGAGCATCCACCGCTTTATACCGCTGGGACCTCGGCGCGTCCCGAGGACCTGGCCGACCCCGGACGCTTCCCGACCTATGCCGCGGGTCGTGGGGGGCAATGGACCTATCACGGGCCGGGACAGCGGGTGGCTTATGTAATGCTGGACCTGCAGCGCCAGCACGGCACGGTGCCGCCGCGCGACATACGGCGGTTCGTGGAGGGGCTGGAGGAGTGGCTGATCCGCGCCCTGGACCGGTTCAACGTGCGTGGGGAACGGCGGATGGGCCGGGTCGGCATCTGGGTTGCGGACCGTGCTGCCGGGACCGAGGCGAAGATTGCCGCGATCGGCGTGCGGGTGACCCGATGGGTGAGTTGGCATGGCGTGTCGCTGAATGTGGAGCCTGACCTGGCGCACTTCGCGGGCATCGTGCCCTGCGGCATACCGGATCATGGCGTGACCAGCCTGCATGCCTTGGGGTTGCCGGTGACGATGGCCGATGCCGACGTGGCGCTGCGGGGGGCGTGGGGGGAGGTGTTCGGGGATGCGTTGTTGCTCCCTCTCCCTCCAGGAGAGGGCCGGGGTGAGCGAGGCCACCCTCACGCACATTAGGCGGGGCAGTTGTGTGCACATGTGAGAAGGCGGCGCTTGCTGTTTCCCTCACCCCAACCGTCTCCCGGAGGGAAAGGGAGTCGCCGCGGTGCTTAGTTTACCCGGCTCAGGCGGATGAACTGCTCGGCCAAAGCGATGTCGTCGGCTGTGCGTTGCCGTCTGATCGCCGACTCACTGTCCTCGCCCCATTTTTCCACCTGGAACGCTTCGTCCAGCCCGGCGACACGGTGCGCCTCCGCCGCATCCAGCGCTCCATCGGCCAGCGCTAGGCCCAGCACCGCACTGCCCAGGGCGGGTACGGCGATGCCCAATGCAGCCAACACCGGGACGGGCTGATGGGCATAGGCGTCCCGGATGGTCTGCAGCGCCGCCGGGTCCTGCTTCACATGCATCACACCTTGCGCTACCCGGAGGCGTGCGCCGCGGACTTCGGCGGCCCAGTCCAGCCAGGGGTCCCAAGCCTGGACCTGACGCCGCACCAGCTCCTCCGGGTGCTCGGCGCGGTAGCACAGCAGGTCGCTCTCGCCGTAGGCGGCCAGCGCGGCGGCGACCGGCACCGGGTCGGGCAGGATGCGGTCCTGGGCGGTGCCGGCCAGGCGGGTCAGCGGGACGTCCTCCATGGACAGCTCGCCGTCTTTCGCGCCGCCGGCGGCCTGCCACTCCGCGGTAATCGCTTCCGCGAGCGGCAGGGTTGGAATGCTGAGCGGTGCGCCGCCGGCCCGGCCCGGTATGCGGAGCGGCTTACCGTCCAGCAGCACGGTGTGCCCGGCATCAGTGGATTGCAGGGTCGCGGTGGTCCAGAAGCGTTTCACGTCGCAGGCAGTCCTATCGGAGCAGGTTGCGGAGGAAATCGGCGGACTTCGGGCGCGGTGCGTCCGGAGCGGCGGCCGGTATTGGCCCGGCCCGGCCGCCGCGAGCCTCCGTCAGCCGCTGCGCGCACTCATCGGGTGGCGGCGGCGCGCCGATCAACAGGCCGGGGCGCCCAGTACCGCCCGCGATCTCGGCCTGGGTCCGCGGCGATCGGATCGGGCCGGACACCCGGACCGGCACGGACACGCCGCCGAGGCCCAGGCGGACCTGCGGGCGGAGGTGCAGGTCGAGGGTCTCGTCCACCAGGTTGACGGTGCCGCTGCCCGCCAGATGCAGGCGTGCGCTGTCCAGCAGCAGGGTGCCGAGCGAAGCCTGGCCCGACGCGACGTCCGCCCGCAGCGCCAGGCAGCGCACCTGGCTGCGCCCACCAGCCGACATGGGCAGACCCTTCGGCAGAGCCTCGCCCAAAGCGGCCATGATGCTGCCTAGGTCGAACTCGCCATCCACCAGCGCCAGCCCGGCATGGCCGTCCAAGGTCGAGGCGAGGGCCCGCGGATTGGCCCCATGGCCTCGCAGGTCAATGTCGAGGTCCAGAGTCCCCCCGCCGGCCTCCTGGTGCAGCAGCGCCGCCAGCAGCGGCCCGGCGGCGAGGCCATTCGCCTGCACGGCGATACCGGCCGACTGTGCGCCGGCATCAGCCTGCAGTTGGGCCGATGCCGCGCCGCCTGGAACTGCGGCCGTCACCGGGTCCAGGCGGAGCCGCCCGTCCTGCAGCAGCAGCCGGGCCGATACGGCGCGGAACGGGACACCGTGCCAGACGGCCTCGTTGACTGCCAACTGAAGGTCGGCATCCCCGCGCCGCAGCGCCTCGAATGGCAGCGGCGTTTCAGGCAATACGTGTGCAGGCGTTGCAGCGGGAGCAGGTGCGGGCGGACCAGGGGAAGCAGGACTGGACGGGGCCGGGCTGGAGGGCGGAGCCGGCGCGGCGCCGGCGGCCAGCGCGTCAAGGTCCATCCGCTGGGACACCAATGTGCCCCGCACCGCTGGGCGCGGAGCCGTGGTGACGGTTAGGTCCCCTCCGAGGTCCGAACCGGGCATCGCCAAGCGCAGCCCGCGCAGCACGACGACGCCCGGCGCGGCGGTGGACACCTGCCCGTCCAGCGACACCCCGTGCCAGCCGGGAAGGCGCACCCCGGCAAGGATGCCTAGCGCCTGCAAGTCCGGAACGCGGGCCGACACCTGCATCTCCGCCGCGCCAGCCCGGGCGTCCACCGTGCCGTTGGCCGTGAGCGTTGCGCCTGCCGCCTGGGCTTGCACGGTGAGCGGCACCGGCCCGGGCCGCAGCAGCGCCGCCAGGCTGCCGGCGGTGGCGGTCATCGTGACGGGGCCGCTGTCCGCCATGCCGTCCGCCGCCAAGCTGAGCGACTGATCCAGCGCCGGGGCGGACAGGGTCAGCCGGCTCAAGTGGATCGGCCCGAACTCACCTGCGGCCTGCATCGCCAGGGTGGACAGCCCAGCCGGGCCAAGCTGCGCCGACGCCCTAAGGTCCCGCAGCGGCGGCAATGGACGGCCAGCGAGTTGGGACAGGGCAGCCAGATCCGGCACGTCGGCGGTGATCGCAACGGCGGTGCCCAGCGCACCTGCGGCATGCAGCGTGGCGCCTCCGCCCGACAGGGTCAGGTCCAGGGGCCAGGCGCCGTCGGCGGCAGCCAGTGTGCCCGTCGTCCCTTGCACGTTCAGCGGAACGCCGTCTAAGGCAGCGGTCCCGCCAAGGCGGACGGTGCCAGGCGTTTCCGTCCGCGCCTGTAGCGCCGGGATGGTCAGCGTATCCCGCCGCACACCGGACAGCCAGCCGAGCCGGCCGTCGCGAACCTCCACGCCGTTCACGCTGAACTGGAGCCGGGCTGCGCGTGTATCCGGCGCAGTGGGGACGGTCTCGGGGGATGGCGCGACCGGGCGAGTGAACACCCAGTTGGGCTGTCCGGCGGCATTGCGCTCCAGCAGCACGTCGGGGCCGATCAGAGTCAGGCCATGCACCTCCAACCGGCGCCGCAGCAGCGGCCACAGCGCAACTTGGGCTTCCAGACGGTCCAGGGTCGCCATGGCTGGGCGCGACATGCCCGGCGGGTTGGCGAGGGACACGCCTTCTGCCGTCACGGTCGGCGTCAGGGACCAGCCCAGCCGTACCGGACCGGCAATTGTCAGCTCCCGCCCGGTAGCCCGGCGCACCGCCTCGATAGCTAGGGGTTTCAGCCTCTCCCCGTCGAACAGCAGCGCAGCGGTCGTTGCCGCCCCTGCCACCAGCAGCACGGCAAGCGCCGCCAGCGCCAGCACGACCCGGCGCCGCGTCATGCCCGGCGCGGCGCCTTCGCAGGCCGGGCTTCGAAGCCGAGCGTCTTGAAGGTTTCCCGCATGTGCGGAGGTAGTTCTGCCTCCACCACCAGGCGCCCGCCGGCAGGGTGCGGAACGTCCAGCGCGCGGGCGTGCAGGTGCAGCTTGTCCGATAGGCCTTCGACCAGCGCCGTGCCGGCACCGTTCTGGTCGGGCTCGTGATATTTGGTGTCGCCGACGATGGGGGCGCCGAGCGCCACGCAATGCACCCGCAACTGATGGGTGCGTCCGGTGACGGGCGACAATTCCATCCAGGCCAGCTTCTGTCCGGCATGGTCCAGCGTCGCGAAGTCGGTGACGGCCCGGGCCGCTTCCTTGTCGTCCCGGGAGGCCGGTATGCTGCGTTCCCCGCGGGGGCCGGTGTAGCGCAGCAACGGCAGGTCTATCCGCCCCTCGACCGGAACCGGGCGGCCGGCAACGACGGCCCAGTAGGTCTTGCTGACGTCGCGTCCGCGGAAGGCGGCCGCCAGCTTCGCCGCAGTGCCCGGCGTGCGGGCCAGCACCAGGCAGCCGGAGGTGTCGCGATCCAGGCGATGCACCAGGCGGGGCCGGTGCTCGCTGCCCATACGCAAGCCGTCCAGCAGGCCGTCGAGATGCCGGGTGATTCCCGGCCCACCCTGGACGGCCAGGCCATGCGGCTTGTTCAGCACCAGGACCCAGTCATCCCGGTGCAGCACCATGGCTTCTAGCTCACGGGCGATGGCAGGGTTGAACTGGTGGATTTCGGCGGGCTTGGGCGCCGGCGCGTCGGGAAGCGGCGGCACGCGCACGGCCTGGCCCGGCTCCAGCCGGGTGTTGGTGTCAGCGCGCTTGCCGTCCACGCGTATCTGACCGGTGCGGCACAGCTTCTGGATAGCGCCCTGGGTTACGGCCGGGAAGTGGCGGCGGAACCAGCGGTCCAAGCGCAGTTCGGCCTCGTCATCGGTCACGGCACGGGTTTGAACGGAGGTCATTGCGGTCCCTAAGGGGTGTCCTGCCGGGCGGCGCGCAGCCCGGCCCAATGGTCCAGGCGTCGCCCGACCTCGCGCTCGAAGCCGCGTCCGGAGGGTTGGTAGAAGGCCTGTCGCGTCAGGCCCGGCGGGAAGTAGTCCTGGCCGGAGAAGGCGTCCGGCGCATCGTGGTCGTAGGCGTAATCCTTGCCATACCCAAGGTTGGCCATCAGCCGGGTCGGCGCGTTCAGGATATGCGCGGGCGGTGGTAGGCTGCCGGTGGCGCGGGCGGCAGCCAGCGCGGCCTTCCAGCCGGCATACAGGGCGTTCGACTTGGGAGCACTGCCCAAGTAGAGGATGGCCTGGACGATGGCTAGTTCGCCCTCCGGGCTACCAAGCCGCTCCCATGCCTCCCAGGCCGCGACCGCCTGGGTCAAAGCGTTGGGATCTGCCAGGCCGACGTCCTCCGACGCGAAGCGGACCAGTCGACGGGCAATGTAGCTGGGGTCCTCGCCGCCGGCGACCATGCGGGCGAACCAGTACAGCGCCGCATCCGGGTCGGAGCCGCGCAGGGATTTGTGCAGGGCGGAGATGAGGTTGTAGTGCTCGTCGCGGTCCCGGTCATATAGCGCGGGACGGCGGCCCACCGCTTCCGCCAGGCCGGCTGCATCCAGCGGCGGGCCGTCCGGCAGGCCGAGCACCTGCTCCACCATGTTCAGCAGGTAGCGCCCGTCCCCATCCGCCATCGCCCGCATTGCCGCGCGGGCGTCGGACGTGAGCGGCAGGAGGTGGCCTGCGGCGCCTTCGGCACGGGACAGCAGTCCCTCTAGCGCATCGTCGTCCAGCCGGCGCAGCACGAGCACCTGACAGCGGGACAGCAAGGCGCCATTCAGGGTGAAGGAGGGATTCTCAGTCGTGGCGCCCACCAGCACGATCGTCCCGTCCTCGACCACGGACAAGAAGCTGTCCTGCTGGGCACGGTTGAAGCGGTGTACCTCGTCCACGAACAGCAGGGTGCGCTGCCCTGCTTGGCGCCGGCGCCCGGCGTCCTCGAATACTCGCTTGAGGTCGGACACCCCGGAGAACACCGCCGACAGCGCCGTCAGGTGCAGCCCGACCGCGGCGGCGATCAGCCGGGCGATGGTGGTCTTGCCGACACCGGGTGGTCCCCACAGGATCAAGGATGCCAAGGTGCCGCGGTCCAACATGCGGGTCAGCGCGCCATCGGGACCAACCAAATGCGGCTGGCCCACTACGTCGGCCAGGCTTACGGGGCGTAACTGTTCGGCTAAAGGCCCGGCGGCGTCATCTGGAGCCGAGCCGCCAAAGAGGTCTGGTTTTTGCAGGGATCGCGGGGGCATAGGTGGTAGATGGGGCAGCAAGCCGCCCAAGTCGAGGATGCGGCAACAGGACCTTGCTGCCATACGACGATTGCCGCCTTCTTCTCCCTATCTTTTCGGGGTAAGGGAACGGGCGAACAGATTGCTTGCGCCGAGGCGACTACGCCCTGTTATCACCCGCAATTCCCTACACCGCAGCCAAGACGCCTTCACCCTGTTCCCTACTCCCGGAAGGGAAAGGAACAGGATCGATTTGGATGTTATGCGGCCTTCTGATCCTCGTCATCGGCAACCTCGTTGCGCGGACCGCTATCCTGGCCCTTGGCAGCGGGGTCGCGATCAACCAGTTCGATGACGGCCATGTCGGCAGCGTCGCCATATCGCACGCCGGCCTTCAGCACACGCGTATAACCGCCAGCCCGGGCCTTGTAGCGATCGGCCAAGGACGAGAATAGCTTGGCTACGATACGGTCATCACGCAGTTGCGCGTAGGCCTGCCGGCGCGCATGCAGGTCACCCCGCTTGCCCAACGTAATCAGCTTCTCTGCCACCGGGCGGAGCTCCTTGGCCTTGGGCAGCGTCGTGGTGATCTGCTCGTGCTTGATCAGAGCCACGGCCATGTTGCGGAACATGGCCAGGCGATGGCTCGACGTGACGTTTAGTTTGCGGCCGGATACACCGTGACGCATGGCTTGTTACCCCTAGTTATAGCTTAAAACGGCTCGTCGAGCCGCTTCGCCAAGTCCTCGATGTTCTCCGGCGGCCAGCCGGCCACACTCATGCCTAGGGACAAGCCCATGGCGGTCAGCACTTCCTTGATCTCGTTCAGCGACTTGCGGCCGAAGTTCGGCGTGCGGAGCATTTCCTGCTCGGTCTTCTGCACGAGGTCGCCGATGTAGACGATGTTGTCGTTCTTCAGGCAGTTCGC
>CAXTCI010000242.1:0-7163 GCA_964242325.1 uncultured Acetobacteraceae bacterium | reverse complement strand
CCCGCCCGCCGTCCCCCACGCCCAGCCCAACCCCACCGAAGCCGGCTCCATCCACCGCCCCCCGTCCACCCCGGCCAAACCCTGCCGGAGGACCCGGCCGAAGCCGTCGCCTTTATCTTGCACCACCACGCCCGCACCAACGCCCGATGGCGCCCGCCGCCCGGCAGCTAACCCATCGCCTGCCCGTCCCGCACACAAGCTGAACCGAACCACGCCCCCGTTGCACCTCGCCCGCCCCGGCGCGACAACGCCTCCATGTCTCCCACCCGCCTAGACTCCCTACGCCGCGCCCTGCAAGCCCTCCACGCCGGCCACTACGCCGCCGCAGCAGCCGCCAGCGCGTCCGCAGCCGCCGACCCGGCCGACATAGAAGCCACCCTCATCCACGCCCTAGCCCAAGCCGCCGGCGGAGACCTAGGCGCCGCCCCGGCCCTGGCCCACATCGCCCGCCTTCGCCCAGCGCACAACCACCCCGTACAGGACCTCCTGGACCTCCTCCGCCGCGCCGGCCGCTCAGCCGAAGCAGTTCCCCACCTCCAAGCCGCCATCGCCGCCCTGCCCGCCGACCCGCGCCTACCCTCCCTCCTGGGCGAGCTACTGGCCGAAATCGGCTCAATGCCAGCCGCAATCGAGGCCTTCCGCCAGTCCGCCACCCTGCAGCCCAGCGCCGCCGCCCTATCCAACCTCGGCAAATCCCTGGCCGCGGAATGCCGCTTCCCCGAAGCCGAAGCCGCCTTCAACCAGGCCCTCGCCCTAGCCCCAGCCAACCCGCAATTCCAGCTTAACCGCGCCGTAGCACTGCTGAAGTCCGGCCACCTCCCCGAAGGCTGGGAAGCCTTCGAGTGCCGTCACCGTCTCCCTCATCGCCCCGCGCCCCTGCCCACCCCCCGCCTGGACAGCCTGCTCCAACTAAAAGGCCGCACAGTGCTGCTGCGCCACGAAGAAGGCTTCGGCGACACGCTGCAATTCATCCGCTACGCCCCCCTGCTGGCCGGGTTGGGCGCGCGTGTCCTGGCCTGGGTCCCGCCCACCCTGTCACGCCTAGTGGCGCGCGTATCAGGCGTAGCCGCAGTCGTCCCACCCGACGCCCTGCCGCCGCCCCACGATGCCTGGTGCCCGATGCTCAGCCTGCCAAGGCTATTCCGCACCACGCTGGACCACATGCCGCCCACTGCGCCCTACTTGCACGCCGACCCGGCCGAGACCGCCCGCTGGACCGCCCGCCTTCCCCATGCCGCACTGCGGATCGGCGTCGCCTGGGCCGGCGCCGGCCGTCCAACAGACCCCGGCGCCGCCGCCACGGACCGGGTCCGCAGCACGGCCCCCGAGGTCCTAGCCCCACTCGGCGCAATACCCGGCGTAAAGCTGGTCAGCCTGCAATTCGGAACGCCCGTCCCACAAGGCATGATGAACGCCATGGCCGGCATACGAGACTTCGCGGATACGGCGGCCCTGGTCGCCAACCTGGACGCGGTCGTCAGTGTAGACACCGCAGTCGCCCACCTCGCCGCCGGCATGGGCAAACCGGTGCTGTTGCTCGACCGCTACGACAACTGCTGGCGCTGGCTGCACGGCCGCACCGACAGCCCCTGGTATCCCACCCTCACCATCCACCGCCAGCCCACCCCCGGCAACTGGCCAAGCACCATAGCAAGCGCAGCAACAGCCCTCAAAAACCTGCCCCCTTCTCCCTCTCCCTCCGGAAGAGGGCCGGGGTGAGGGGGCGGGTCAGCACCAAATTCGCAAAAAAGGAGCCCACGTCGCTCGCACCAGCCACGCCCCGCTCCGCAGCCAGCCCCCTCATCCCTCTCCCAAAGGAAAGGGAAGCCCGCCCCTCAGTGTATCTCCCCCGAAGCCTTAACCGCCGCCCGCAGCTTGGCCGGAGAAAAGTCCGGCGCCGCGCAAACATCGAGGATCACCTTCTCCCGCCGAGAAACCAGCGCAATCGCCTCCGGCAACTTCCGCACTGCCTCAGCCGGGATCACCACCGCGCCATGAAAATCCGCATGGATCACGTCGTCATGCGCGACATCCATGCCAAACACCGTCACCGGCTCGCCAAACCCAGTCATGTGCACATGAGCATGGCTAGGTCCGATCCGCCCGCCGATGATCTGAAACCCCGGCGCCAGCATATCCACATCCCGGAAGCTGCCGTTGGTAACGCACCCCTCCGAGCCCAACGCCTTATGAACGGTGCTGTGAACCTCGCCCCACCAGGCACCGTGACCCGGCGGATCGTCCCGGTCCTGCAGCACCACCACCGTCGGCAACGCCGCATCAGCCACATAGTCATACCAGTCCAGCCGATCCGCCACCATGCCGGCCGGCTTCGCCCGTGCCGCAAGCGTGCCGACGCGGGCCAGCCCGACGATGGGTTTCAACGCCCGGTCGGCGGCGATCATCGGCTCCGTCGTGAAGCCAATGGCCCGGCGTTCCGGCACGATCAGCTCCAGCCCATTGCAGATGGTCGGGGTGTCCCACCCCCGCAGGATTTCGAGGTCGGCGGCAGTGAAGGGATACTCGGGCATACGAACAGTCCTCCAGGTCAGGCAAATCGGCGCGGCGAGTATGGCGTAGGATCAATGACCGGCGCCAACCCCCCCAGCAGGTCCGCAACCAGCCGGCCGGTGACCGGACCCGCCGCCAATCCGACATGGCCGTGCCCAAACGCGTGCAACACATCGGCGCAGTCGCGTGCCGGGCCGATGACGGGCAGGCCGTCCGCCATGCTGGGACGATGACCCATCCAAACCTTCACCCGGTCAGCCGGCAAGTCCCTCGGCAAGCCCGGAAAGGTCCGCAGCGCATAATCCCGCAAGATCTCCGCCCGGCGCCAGTCCGGCGCGGCGTCCAGCCCGGCCAACTCCACCTGCCCGGCAATCCGCAGCCCGCCGCGCGTCATCGTAACCGCCATCTTGCCGTCGCTGGGCATGACGGGATGGCGCGGCCCCGTGCCCGGGTGCGAAATCATGGCGTGATAGCCCCGCTCGGTTTCCAGCGGCACCCGGTCGCCCACGCCACGGGCCAGGATGCGGGAGCGTGCCCCAGCGCAGATCACGGCGGCGTCGCACCCAACCTCGCCATCCCCGGTCAGCACAGCCTTCAGGCGCTTGCCAGCAATGCGGAACCCGGTCGCACCTGCCCGCAGCAGCGTAGCGCCCTGCCCAACCGCATGCTGCACCAGCGCGGCCACATAGGCGCCGGGGTCGGCGCAATTGCCGCCAGCCTGCACCAGCACGCCAAAAGCATAACGCCGATCCAACTCCGGCTCCTGCTGCCGCAATTCATCCGCGTCGAGTTCCAGCCACTCCACACCATTCTCACGACGCAGCCGCCAAGCCAATGCCTCGCGCTCAAAATCGGCGCGGGTCGGAAAGATATAGAGCAAACCCCGGCGTTCGATCAGATCCCCCACGCCAGCCTCGGCCGCCAAAGCTCGATGCCGCTCCGGCGCATCCGCAACCAAGGGACGCAGTGCCCGTGCCGTCGCTTCCACCCGCGGCACCGTAGACCCAGCCCGCACAAAACGGACCAGCCAAGGCGCCAGCTTGGGAAGGTAGTTCCAGCGGATCGCCAACGGCCCCAACGGGTCCGCCAGAAACCCCGGCACCTTGCGCCAAAGGCCTGGCATAGACGGTGGCACGACAGAAGAAGGGCTGAGCCAAGCGCCGTTGCCATAACTCGCCGCCTGCTCCCCGCCGGGGTCGCCAGGCTCAATGATTGTGACCTTGTGCCCATCGCGCGCCAGTTCCACGGCACAGGCAGCACCGACAATCCCGGCGCCAATTACCGCGACGTGCCGAGCCATGCCGGCTTATCGACGAACGATAGCCTTTTCCTGGCCCCACTTCTCCGGGCAACGGATACGGAACGGGCCGTCCACCAAATAGGTGAACACCTTGCGCTTGGGATCTTCGGGCGAACGGCGCCATGCCTGAATGGTGCCGCCGTAGTAGGCTTCCTCGGCCCGGGCCGCATGCAGATACAACCGTCCGCCGACCGCCTCCTCAGCGACCTCGTCCGTTACCGGCCAAGTGCCGGTCTCATACCGCGTCGGCTCCGGGCCGACACGCTTATTGCGCTGTCCTTGCTTGCACAGCAGATGCAGGTCCACGACCAAACGTCCAAACTCCCAACACGCCAGCGGGGCCGCACGGGACAATCCCGCGCAGCCCTGCCTCAGCTAGGCCCCGGCGACAGCCCGCCGGGCCATCACTCCAATTAGATGGGCACGATACTCCGGACTTGCATGGATGTCGCCATTCAGACCATCTGCCGAAGTTGTGATACCCGCAATTGCGCCGGGCGAGAAGTCCTTGGCAAGAGCCTCCTCCATCTCCGTATGCCGGAACACCCCGTTCTGCCCGGCGCCAGTGATGGCAACCCGCACGCCAAAGCTGCCCTTGGCCACGAACACGCCAACCATCGCATAGCGCGAAGCCGGGTTGCGG
The DNA here is from genome assembly GCA_964242325.1 of uncultured Acetobacteraceae bacterium. Taxonomy (GTDB): domain Bacteria; phylum Pseudomonadota; class Alphaproteobacteria; order Acetobacterales; family Acetobacteraceae; genus DASWOJ01. Next base: position 2,709 of record CAXTCI010000242.1, on the reverse strand, counting down.
AACTTCTCGTAATTGGACTTCTCGGGAACCGGGAACTCGATAGCCGTAATCAGCTCGCTCGGCTCAAGTGCCGTGGTGAACATCCCCTGGAAGTAGTCCTCCGCCGCAATGCTGCGCTGGTTGGTGTGGATGGTAGCACCCAACGCCAGCACGGCAGCCGGATAGCACGCAGATGGGTCGTTGTTGGCCAGCGACCCGCCCATCGTGCCGCGGTGGCGCACCTGGGTGTCACCGATCAGCGAAGCCATCTTATGCAGCCCGGGGATCTGTGCCCTGATCTCCGGCGACTCCTCGATGGCATTGTGCGTCGTCATGGCACCGATGGTGATCGTGCCGGGTTCGACGGCGATGCCGGTCAGGCCCAGGGCGGACAAGTCCACCACAACGTTGGGCTTGTTCAGTCGCTGCTTCAGCACGGGGATGAAGGTCTGCCCACCGGCCAGCGGCTTGGCGTCGGGGTCGGTCCCCAGCGTCTTCACGGCTTCGGGGATGGTGGACGGCTTGCTATAGCTGAAATCGTACATCGCTCGCTTCCTACTCGGCCGCCATGCGCGGCTGGTTGGCTTATATGATGGACCATACTTTCTGCGCCGACGCCGGCATGTCCAGATGCTGTACGCCATAGTCCCGCAACGCATCCACCACGGCATTGATGACGGAGGCCGGGCTGCCGATGGCACCTGTCTCGCCGCATCCCTTGGACCCCAGGAGATTGTGGGTGCACATGGTGTTCTCGGTCGCCGCCGTCATCTGCGGGAAGTCGTGCGCCCGCGGCATCTGGTAATCCATGAAGGACCCCGTCACCAACTGCGCCCCGCTGTCATAAACGGCATTTTCCATCGGCCGCCTGGCCGATGCCCTGGACGACGCCGCCCTGCACCTGGCCCTCGACGATCATCGGATCGATCACCCGGCCCACGTCGTCCACGCCGAGAAGTTTATCACCGCATGGACCTGGCCGGGTCGGTTGAGGTCATCGGTGTAGTGGCCAGCGCCGCCTAGGAAGCGGTGGTCTTCCCTGCGGCGCACGCTGGCGCCGATGCCCTCGAAACCCATGGTCCCCGTTCCCTCCCAGTGTGTGCCGGCTTGGTGCCGGTCGAGTTCAGCAACACATGATTATTCCGCAGCTTCAGCCAGTTGCTTGCCATGCATGATCGGCCAGGCAGCGGCGATAGCCTTGACGATGTTGTGGTAGCCCGTACACCGGCACAGGTTGCCCTCAAGTCCATGGCGTATCTGATCCTCCGTCAACCCCTCGGGATGCATCTGCACCAAGTCCACCGCGGACATCACCATGCCCGGCGTACAGAACCCGCATTGCAGGGCATGATGCTCGCGGAACATGGCCTGCATCGGATGCAGGGTGCCGTCATTGGCGGCCAGGCCCTCGATTGTCGTGACCTGCGTGCCATTGGCCTGCATGGCCAGCATGGTGCATGCTTTCACCGACTTGCCGTCCACATGAACGACGCAGGCGCCGCACTGGCTGGTGTCGCACCCGACATGGGTGCCGGTCAGGCCCATTCCCTCGCGCAGCAACTCCACCAGGAGGGTACGCCCCTCGATCTCGGCGGTGTGGCTGCGTCCATTCACTGTCAGCGATACCTGCGGCATCGTTCGCTCCCTTTGAAACCAAGCTGCACAATCCGACGTCGGCCAGACCGGACGGCGTTCAGCCGCGCTTGCAGATGCACGTAGTGTGCGGGCCACGGAGGGGAAGGGTCAAGGTACCCTCATGGCCAGGGTCCCAGGAAACCCATTGCCGTAGGCAGGATGGAGCATCGCCATCGCTCCCTACCGCATAGCTGAAGCTGCGAGATCCCTGCTTGGCCCATGCGACGCCAGGTTGGTACCGAATGCTATTCAAATGCCGCCGCGTATCGTTACCGAAGCACCGGCCGGGCCTTATGCCGCTTCCGGCACCACGTGCAGTTCCGGCAGCGCGTCCAGGTGGCATGCGGCACGCTGGCCCGGCCCGCCAGCCGGCATCTCCCGCAACACCGGCTCCTCGGTGCGGCAGCGGTCGAACACATAGGGACAGCGGGTATGGAAGCGGCAGCCCGACGGCGGGTTGATCGGGCTGGGCACGTCGCCGGTCAGGATGACGCGGTCGCGCGCCGCCGTGGGATCAGGCACCGGCACCGCCGACAGAAGCGCCCGGGTATAAGGGTGGCGCGGGCTGGCAAACAGGGTGCGGCGGTCCGCCACCTCGACGATCTTGCCAAGATACATCACCGCGACCCGGTGGGTCAGGTGCTCGACGATTGCCAAGTCATGGCTGATGAACAGCAGCGCCAGCCCCAGTTCGTCCTGCAGGTCGGACAGCAGGTTGACGATCTGCGCCTTCACCGACACGTCCAGCGCCGAGACTGCCTCGTCGCAGATGATCAGGTCGGCGCCAGGCGCCAGCGCGCGGGCGATGCCGATCCGCTGCCGCTGGCCGCCGCTGAACTCGTGCGGGAACCGGTGCATGGCGTCCCGCGGCAGCCGCACGGTATCCATCAAGGTTGCCACGCGGTCCTCAAGCTCCGAGGCGGACTTGCTAAGGCCGAAGTTGCGGAGCGGCTCGGCAATGATGTCCCGCACCCGCATGCGTGGGTTCAGGCTGCTGAACGGGTCCTGGAACACCACCTGGATGCGCTGGCGCAGCGGGCGGAGCTGGCTGGCCGGCAAGTTGTCTATCCGCTGCCCATCCAGCCAGACCTCGCC
>CAXTCI010000241.1:0-7187 GCA_964242325.1 uncultured Acetobacteraceae bacterium | reverse complement strand
TCGATCGCGACGTGGCCCGCGCGGGCGACCTGCTCGGCTTCGGCACCGAGCGCGCAGCGGCGCTACGCGATCTGCCGCCAGGCGCGTTCTACGCCCTTGGGCCTGCGCTCTGCCGCCTGCCGACCTTGGTGCAGGTGGCGCCCACGGTCACGCGGCACGTCGGCGCCACGCCAGACCTGATGGAGTCGGCCAGCATCACGCCGGCCGAGGCGCGCGGGCTGCTTGACCTGGACGCGCTGCAACAGCTGGGCCGCAGCACCGCGCCGGCCCTGCAGCCGCGCAGCGGCATGCGGGCGCTGGACGCCTTCCTGCTGGAGCCGCACGCTGCCGATGCCGCACGGGTGGCCGCGGCGCTTCGCGCGATCAGCCCCAACGGGACGACAGCCGCCGACCTGTGCCGCCACCTCGGCGCGGAGCTGGAGGCGGTACACGGGGCGTTGGACTTGCTGGCAGCGGCCGGCGCAGTGGATGCCATGCCACGGGGCGAGTCCCGCATCGCGCGCCTGTCGGCCCGGCTGCGCCTGCGCGCCACGGAGGTGAACGTGGTGGGGCTGGCATGAGCGTCGATTTCGCCTTCAACCTGGTCGAGCTGGTCCCGTGCCCGGCGCTGTCGCCGGCAGACCCTCCCGCTCCGGGCGCCCCCTTGCGCGAGGTGGCGTTCCGCCGGGACAGCTGGCTACCCGAGCAGATCGACGTGCTGTGCGCCTGGTTCGCCGCCGACGAGGACCTGCAGGTCATCGCCGACGTGCTGGACCGCACGCTCGCCGCTGTCCGCACCAAAGTCGATGACCTGGGCCTGCGCCGCAACAGCGCCCGGCCGTGGCCGGAGATGGAGGACGCCTACCTCGCCCAACACTACGGCACCAAGCCGACCAGCACGATCGCATCCGAACTTGGCCGCACCTGCGCCGCCGTCTATGCCCGCGCCGGGGTGCTCGATTTCACCGAGGGAAATGCACCGCCCTACACCTTATGGGAGATCGCGCAGATCCGGGCGGGATACGACTGGGGCGTGCCGGTTTCCCGGCTGGCCGTCATCGTCGGGCGGCCCCTCTCCGGCATCATCAGCCTCGCCTCCAAACTCGGCATCAAGCACCGCAACAGCCCGCCGGACTGGACGGATGCCGAGCAGGGACGTGCCCTGGCGCTGGCGGAGACCGGCATCCGTTATGCGGCAATCGCCGACCAGCTCGAAGCGGAGGGCTTCCCACGCCGCGAAGGGCGCACCGTGGGCCAAACGCTGCGCAAGCTGGGCTATGGCCGCGGCTGGGGCCGGCCATGGCTGCCCGAGGAGAAGGACCTGCTCCGGCACGCCTATGAGCACGGCCTGAGCCTGACACCCTTGCAGCAAAGGCTTGGCCGGTCGCGGGAAGCCATCGCGCACCAGGCAAAGGTGATGGAGCTACAAGGGACGCACGCGCGGCCGAACGGCTGGCGCACCGAGCCGGACTGGTCGGAAGCGGACATCCGCATCCTGACCCGCGACTACGGCCGGGTGCCGACCCAGGAGCTGGCCAAAAGGCTCAACCGCAAGAAGGCCGGGGTGTACAACAAGGCCTGGGCACTTGGGCTGGAGCACGGCTTCATGCGGGCCTTCACTACCGACGAGGAACGGGCGATCCACCTGGCGCGGGACCATGGGGTGTCGCTCACCGATCTCAGCGCAGCGCTGGACCGCGACCCGGCCGTGGTCAGCAAGCACGCCATCCGCATGGGGATCCCCTTCGCCACCCGCACCGTGAAAGCTCAGCGTGGGCCGCGTCGGAACCGTCCCATCGTCACGCTCGCATCGCTGCTGGCCCTCGCAGCCTAGCTCTCCAGGCCGTCCCGGACGCCCCGCCTGGCCTGCAACATGGGTGGAGACGCAGGAGGAACGGACAGGAAAGGGGGAACGAGCAAGGCCAAAGAAGAACAAGGACTAGGAGAGGGGGAGGGCGTCCCGCATCCCGTCACGCGCCGCAAGGGTGCGGCCGCAAGCGGCCCGGGCTGCGCCCGCCCTTGCCCCGCGCGCCGGGACGCGGAGCGGCGGGAGGTGTTCAGAAGGGAGCACCAGGATGACGAAGCACGGATCAGCGAACCGCAACGGGACAAGCGTGCGGGATCACTATCAGGAGGTCACGGACAGGATCATCGAGGCCCTGGCCGCAGGCACCACGCCCTGGCGCCGGCCCTGGCGCCGACCCCTGGTCGAGGGCGCGCGCACGGCGATGCCGGGACTACCATGCAACGCCATCACCGGGCGGACCTACCGCGGCGTGAACGCGGTCCTGCTCACGATGACGCAGCTGACGCACGCCAGCGATGACCCGCGCTGGATGACCTACCGCCAGGCGGCCGAACGCGGCTGGCAGGTGCGGGCTGGCGAGCGCGGCACGCCCGTCGTGTTCTTCAAACGCCTGGACGTGCACGAGCAGCCCGAGGGCGGCAGCAACGCGGGCGAGACCGTCGTGCGGCGCGTGCCGTTGCTGCGCGGCTTCACGGCTTTCCACGCAAGCCAGGTGGATGGAATGCCGGCCTACCAGGCGCCCACGCTCGACGAGGCGCCTTGGCGCAAGCCAGACGCGCCCGAGCTGATCGTCGCGCGCAGCGGCATACGCGTGCGGACCGGTGGCAACGAGGCATTCTACTCGCCGTCTCTGGACATGATCGGGCTGCCACCTGCCTCCAGATTCCAGACGCCCGAAAGTTACGCCGCGACCCTGCTGCATGAATTGGGTCACGCGACAGCACATCCGAGCCGGCTGAGCCGGGAAATCGGCGGCCGGTTCGGTAGCCTGGAGTATTCCTTCGAAGAATTGGTGGCGGAACTTGCCTCATGCTTCGTCGGCACCGTGCTGAATCTGCCCTGTGACTTGGAGAACCACGCCAGTTACCTACAATCTTGGCTGACCGTGCTGCGCGGGGACAAGCGTGCCATCTTCCGGGCCGCCGCGGCGGCGCAGAAGGCAGCCGACTGGATGCTGGCGCTGCACCCGGACTTCGCCGCCGCCTCTGCCATCGACACCCCAGCCGGAGTCGAGGGGATAGACGACGATGCCGCCACCTCTGCGCAGGGCGTCTCAGCCGAGGTGGCGTGATGCTCGCGCACTGGCCCTGGATGGACGTCCAAGCCACCTGCATCGGCTGTGCGCTCGCAGCCGAGGGCGGGCACCTCTACGTGCACGAGCAGGGCTATACCCTCCGCTTCGGGCACAATGGGTTGATGCGCGGCTATGCGATCGCCCCGTTCAGGGCTGCCTGCGTCGTCGCGGGCCTGCCGGTGATCGACACCTGGACACTCGACCCCGGGGAGGCGCTGCGGCTGGCCATCCACAGCCCGATGGTCGCCATCGCCAGGCCGGCCGACCCGCCGCCCTGGACACCCTTCACCTGGGCGCCGCTCTGGCACGTCGGAGCGCTCTACCGCGCTGCCGGCGCCGAGGTCCTGAACCTGCCTGACTGACACGCGCAAGACCGTTCCCGCCTGCCCACCACCCGTGCAGCCGCATGGCCGGAACCGCTTGACCGGCCGCGGCTGATCCTTCCCACGCAACGGAGACCTCCATGTCCAAGCTGATCACACAGGAGCAGCGTGCGCTACTGCTTGCCAACGGCGCCGAGTTCGACCGCAACGAGGACTTCGACCCGCCGCCGGTCGTCAAGCTGTTCATGCCGGACGGCGGCGCGACCTGGCTGCTGGCCTCGCTGGACCCGGAGTGCCCGGACATCGCATTCGGGTTGTGCGACCTGGGCTTCGGCTTTCCCGAGATGGGCTCGGTGCGGCTGAGTGAGATCGAGGGTGCCCGCGGCGCCCTCGGCCTGCGCGTCGAACGCGACCTGCATTTCACCGCCGACCGACCACTGACCGCATACGCCCTGGACGCCAGCCGGGCAGGGAGGATCGTCACCGAACGGTGCCTCGCCACAGCAGACGGCAACGATGCGCCTGGGAGGACGGCGTGATGCCCGGGTGGGTGATTCAGCGTGCCGGGGCACTGCCCGGCGACGACGGGCAACTCCTGATCCTGGACCGCAAGGACGGGCTGAATGGCCGCACGGTGTGCGTGGTGCCCGGCAATCTGTTCTGGGACAAGACGGGCTGCGACCTCGTGCGCCTGCTGGACGAGGATGACCTGGCGAACGCGACGCTGCTGGCGGCGGCCAAGCCGATGCGCGACGCCTTGCAGGCCTTGGTCGCTTGCCAGGCCCGAGTGGGCGGCATCGACGATCCGGCCTGGGACGACGCGCGGGCGTTGCTGGCCCGGCTGCGCGGGGGCGCTGGACATCATGGTGACCCGTCGTGAGCCAGCAGCTCTCTGCCGCCGACGTGCGCGGCTACGACCGCATCTTGGTGGCCACCAGCGGCGGCAAGGACAGCGTCGGCGCGATGTTGGCGGTGCTGGAGGCAGGCGCGGACCCGGCCAGGATCGAACTGCACCACCACCTGGTGGACGGGCGCGGACCGGCCTTCATGGACTGGCCCAGCACGGAAGGCTGGTGCCAGGCCCTCGCCGCCGCTTTCCGTATGCCCCTCTACCTCTCCTGGCGGGAAGGCGGCTTCGAGCGCGAGATGCTGCGCGCAGATGCTCCAACCGCACCGATGTATTTCGAGGTGCCGGGTGGTCACGCCCCCGGCTGCGCCGGCGGCGGTGGACCCTGCGGCACGCGGCTGCGCTTCCCGCAGGTGTCGTCCGATCTGCGGGTGCGCTGGTGCAGCGGCTGCTTGAAGGTTGGGATCATGGACGCGCTGATCGCCGGGCAGGACCGTTTCCTGCACGGCCGCACGCTGGTCGTCACCGGAGAGCGGGCCGAGGAGAGCAAGGCACGGGCCGCCTACGCCATTTTCGGACGACACCGCACCGACACGCGCGGCGGCACGCGCCGCCGGCGTTGGGTGGACCACTGGCGCCCTGTGCACGCCTGGTCGGAGACAGAGGTATGGGCGGCCATGCGCCGACATGGCGTGGTGCCAGCGCCTGCCTATCGGCTCTCCTTCAGTCGGTTCAGCTGTCTCGCGTGCATTTTCGGCTCGCCCAACCAGTGGGCCACGGTGCGCTGGCTGGCGCCGGACCTGTTCGCCCGCATCGCCGCCTACGAAGGCCGCTTCGGCTGCACCATCCAGCGCACGCGCAACGTGGTGGAGCTGGCCGACCGCGGCCGGCCGTTCGCTGCGGCGCTGGCTCAGCCGGACCTGGCTCGACGGGCGATGCTGCCGGGCTGGGACGAACCCGTCCAGGTAGCACCAGGCAGTTGGGAACTGCCTGCCGGCGCCCATGGGGACTCTGCCGGGCCGACCTAGCGGACGCGCCTGCGAGGACCGCCACCGCGTCCGCGACGCCGCGGATCGAACCACGAGCACCACAACCTGGAGGAACCCATGGGTACGACCGTGACATGCCAGAAGGCCGCCGCCGCGTTCAGGTCGCCGGCCGGCACCCCGATCTACGTGCTGTTCGAGAGCACCTATTCGAAGAACGTCAGGCCACACACCCCGTCCTGGGAGTGCTGCTACATCGGGAGCGTCGAGGGTGCGATGAAGCGCATCTTCGGCTACGCCGCGGACTGCGAGGGCGGCTTGCTGCAGACGCCGCGAGGCACGACGAGCCCAGAGACTTACATCAGAAGCTGGCTGCGCCACCTGGCCGCACCCGTCGAGATGCCCGACCTGGTAGTCGGCCTCACAAGCGGGACCTCCTATCTGGACGCTGTCGGCCCTGACCGGCTAACCGATATCGCAGCACTGCTCGCCTCACACGGGCTGACCGAGGCATCGCTCGCCCTGCAGGCCGAAGCCAGAACCGAGCTGCACCTGTACCGTGACGCCGATGCCGTCGCTGCCCTGTGCGGCACGGGGATCGTTTCGCCGCATCGGCTGCTCCACGTGGCTTGGCCGCCGAGCCAACCTGCCTGCGAGCCAGGGTTGGGCTACGCACCGCCCACCGCTCCCCGAGCCTGTCCAAGCCCGCCAGCACTGCTGAAGGTCGATGAGAACAGCTACCTGGCGGAGGGCTCGGACGGCGTCTGGCACTACGCCGGATGGGCGTACGAGATCGTTCGGCGCCACGTCAAGGAAGCGTGGCGAGCCGAGCTGGCAGCACCAGGCCAGTATCGAACGTGCATCGCGGCGTTCCGGCAAGCCGTGCAGGGCGCGCCCGCCGTCCCTGCCGGGACACAAGTGCTCGTGCACGGGGTCGAGGAGATGGATAAGCGGACCCAACGAGCTTGGACGGCCATCAGACCACACTATCAAGCCACCCCCGTGGCGAGTGGCTGGCAGATGACCGTGACGCATGAGTTGGCCGGTGTCCTCATCTGCAACCTCGAACGGAAGCACCTGACCTGGCTGCTGCCGCCCTCGGCAGCCGAACATGCTCCAGCAGCGGCTGCGCGCCCACTTTTGCTCTGAGGCTCACCCAGCAGCCGAGACCAGTGCTCGCCAGCTGATCCGGCGCATCAGGCCGCCCACCAGCATCCAATCCAGCTGCCACCCCCGTTCGCGCTAGTCCCGGCTATGCCGGGCGGGAGCATGGGCACGCCACCATGGAGGACCCCAGCCATGTCCAGCCGCTTTGCCAGGCCAACCCACGCCACGCTCGCCCGCTACCGAGCCGAGCGCGACGCGCACCTTGCCGATGCCCGCGCCAACTACGACCGCCACGGCGATGCCCGCCGCACCCTGGCGCTGCTGGAGCAGGCCCGGGAACGACAGCGCAAGGTGATGTGGGCGCGCCGCGTCCTCGGTGCCACCGCCACCGCCCCAACCGCACCGCCAACCAGGCGGGGGACACGGCCATGAAAGCCCGCCACCAGGTCGAGCGACTCAAACTTGCCTGGCTGGCTGATCCCCTGTGGGACATCGAGGACACGGAAGGGTTCGAGAAGCACCACGACGAACTCGTGCTGTTCCGCGAGGCGACGCAAGCGCGGTGGAAGGCGGCGGAACAGGCGCGCGAGGCGGCGATCGACGCCGAAGCCGACCGACTGGGAGTGCATGGGCTGCTGCGCCTGCTGCGCCGGGTCGAGGAGCTGCAGCACCGCCACAACGCCGCGCTGCAGCACCTGACCGACGGCCGCATCCAGGATGCGTGGCTGGCACTGACCGGATCGGAGCAGGAGCGATGAGGGCAACCAAAGGAGAGACCCGGATGGGAGAGGGGGGACAGGGCTGCCGCAGACCGGCCGGCCGGGGCAAGGGGTGGGTCCTCGCC
>CAXTCI010000240.1:0-7302 GCA_964242325.1 uncultured Acetobacteraceae bacterium | reverse complement strand
TTGTCGCCCAGCATTGCGGCGCGCTTAGCGGCGACGGAGCCGAGCAGCTTGTCGGCGGCCTCGGCGAACAGCTCGACGCCGTCCTGCACCAGCTTCTCGGTGACGCCTTGCAGGTCCAGATGGTGCTCCTCGACGGCGGCCATGATGGCGCGGGCGTCGTCCACGCCCTCCGTCAGCGAGGGGCGGGCATGGCCGTGGTCGCGGAAGGCGTCCATCGTCGCGGGGGGGATCGTGTCCACCGTCTCGCGGCCGACCAGCTCCTCGACATACATCACGTCGCTGTAGGCCTTGTCCTTGACGCCGGTGCTGGCCCATAGCAGCCGCTGCGGCAGCGCCCCCGCGGCGGACAGCTTCTGCCAGCGGGGCGAGCCGACCAGCTTGAGGTAGGTCTGGTAGGCCATCTTGGCGTTGGCGATGGCAACCTTGCCGCGGAGGGGCTTCAGCGCCGCCTCGCCCTTGGCGACGCGCTCGTCGATCTTCTTGTCGATGACCGCGTCGATGCGGCTGACGAAGAAGCTGGCGACGCTGCTGATGCCGGCGATGCTCTCGCCGCGCGCCATCCGGTCTTCCAGCCCGGCGATGAACGCCTCCGCCACGGCTTCATATGCCTTTTGCGAGAATAGCAGGGTGACGTTGATGTTCAGGCCGTCGCCGATCAGGGTGCGGATGGCGGCGACGCCCTTGTCGGTGCCGGGCACCTTGACCATCAGGTTCTCGCGGGCCACCGCATGCCATAGCTTGCGGGCCTCGGCCACGGTCTCGTCGGTATGCAGCGCGAGGTAGGGCGACACTTCGAGGCTGACGTAGCCGTCCACCTTGCCGGTCGCGTCCCATACCGGGCGCATTACGTCGCAGGCTTGCTGGATGTCCTCGATGGCCAGGGCCTCGTAGATGTCCTGGGCGTCGTGGTCGCCGCGCCCGGCCAGTTCCTTGAAGCCGTCGTCGTAATCCGTGCCCTCTCCCATCGCCTTCTGGAAGATGGAGGGGTTTGAGGTGACGCCCTTCAGGCCGTCGCGGTCTATTAGTTCCCGCAGCTTGCCCTGGGCGGTGAAGCTGCGCTGGATGAAGTCCAGCCACGGCGATTGCCCGAACGCTTCGAGCTGCTTGAGCGAATTTCCAACGGGCATGTCGTTCATGCTGCTGCTCCCTTACGCTTGGCTTGTGCCCGCGCGGCTTCCAGCACCTTGTCGGGCGTGAAGCCGAACTTCTTTTGCAAATCGCCGGCCGGTGCGCTGGCGCCGAAGGTGTGCATGCCGATCACGGCACCGCCCCAGCCGATGTAGCGGTCCCAGCCCATCACGGCGCCCTGCTCCACCGCGACCCGGCCGATCACCGAGTTGGGCAGCACCTCATGCTTGTAGGCGTCGTCCTGGCTTTCGAACAATTCCCAGGAGGGCATGGAGACGACACGCGCCGGTATGCCTTCCGCCGTCAGCGCGTCGTATGCGCCGAGGCAGAGGGTCAGCTCGCTGCCGGTGCCCATCAGGATCACGTCCGGCGGGCCGTCGCTGCTGGCGACGACATAGGCGCCACGGTCCACGCCGGACGCGGCGCCATACTTGGTCCGGTCAATGGTTGGCAGCGCCTGGCGGCTGAGGATCAGCGCCACCGGCTTCTCGTGCTGCTTGATCGCGACCCGCCAGGCCTCGGCGACCTCGTTAGCGTCCGCCGGGCGGATTACCAGCAGGCCGGGGACCGAGCGTAACGCGACGAGCTGCTCGACCGGCTGGTGAGTCGGCCCATCCTCGCCCACGCCGATGCTGTCATGGGTGAAGATGTAGATGACCGGCAGCTCCATGATGGCGGCCAGGCGGATCGGCGGCTTCATGTAGTCGGAGAAGATCAGGAAGCCCGAGCCGTAGGCGCGCATGCCCGACAGCGCGATGCCGTTGCAGATGGAGCCCATCGCGTGCTCGCGGATGCCGAAGTGCAGGTTGCGGCCGGCGTAGTCGTCGGCCTCGAAGCTGTTGGCGCCGGGGAAGGTCAGGTTGGACTTGGTGGACGGCGAAAGGTCGGCGGCGCCGCCGATCAGCCAGGGCAGGTGCGGGGCAATGGCATTCAGCACCTTCTGCGAGCTGTCGCGCGATGCCAAGCCCTTGGCGTCGGCGGGGAAAACCGGGATGTCCTTGTCCCAGCCGTCCGGCAACGCGTGGTGGTCCATCATGTCCAGCTCGGCTGCCAGCGCCGGGTAGGCCTTGCGGTAGCTGGTCAGCATGTCCATCCAGAGCTGCCGCAGGTTGGCGCCGCGGGCGCCCAGGCGCTTGGAGAATTCCTCCCGTACGCCGTCGGGGACCAGGAATTTCGCGTCCTCTGGCCAGCCGTAGAAGCGTTTGGCGGCCTTGATCTCCTCGTCGCCCAGCGGCTCGCCGTGCGCCTCGCGCGTGCCCTGCTTCTTGGGAGCGCCGTAGCCGATGATGCTGTGGACCACGATGAAGGTGGGGCGGTCCTTGACGCCGTCGGCCTCGGTCAGCGCGGCGTCGAAGGCGGCGGTGTCGTTGGCGTCGTTTACGTGGATGACGTGCCAGCCATAGGCGGCGAAGCGGGCGCCGACGTCCTCGTCGAAGGCCAGGCTGGTCGCGCCCTCAATGGTGATGTGGTTGCTGTCGTAGATCCAGACGAGGTTGGACAGCTTGAGGTGGGCAGCGGTGCTGGCGGCCTCGCTGGCCACGCCCTCCATCATGTCGCCGTCGCCGCATAGGGCGTAGATCCGGTAGTTGTATAGCTCGAAGCCTGGCTGGTTGTAGCGGGTTTCGAACCAGCGCTGCGCCATCGCCATGCCGACGGAGTTGGCGACGCCCTGGCCCAGCGGACCCGTCGTCGTCTCGACGCCGGAGGTATAGCTGTATTCCGGGTGGCCCGGCGTTACGCTGCTGAGCTGGCGGAACTGCTTGATGTCGTCCAGCGACACCGCCTCCTGCTGGGTCGGGCCGTTCTCGCCGATGCGGCGGGTGCCAGACAGGTGCAGCAGGGAATACAGCAGCATGGAGGCGTGCCCGACCGACAGCACGAAGCGGTCCCGGTTGGGCCAGGTCGGGTCCTGCGGGTCGAAGCGCAGGCGGTCCTGCCACAGGGTGTAGGCAACCGGCGCCAGCGCCATCGGCGTGCCGGGGTGGCCGGACTTCGCCTTCTGCACCGCGTCCATGGACAGGGTGCGGATGGTGTCTATGCACAGCTTGTCCATGCCGGCTGAGCCGGTTCCGCTGCTTGCGTCCGGACGTGTCGCGGTCGTGGTGTCTGCTGCCATGTGCGTGCCCCCAGTGATCGCATAATTCTCGGCGACCCCGGAGTGTGATCCCCGGGACCGTTCCAGGGCAAGCGGGGCGCGGTTGTCCCATCCTGCCCCGCGCCGTTAAGCGCAGATTGCTCGATTGAAACTGCCGCGGCAACGCAAGGTTGCGTGTGTCTGTTTGATGAAGCGTGGGGTCCCTGGTGCGCGCCGCGCGTTGTGGCGTGGCACCCAGTTCCGGACCCCTATGCCCGACACCCTTGCAGGCACAACCATTCCCGCCCTAGCGGTGCCGGGCCGCGCTGCCATGACCAGTGGACCCGTTGGGATGCTGCTGGTCAGCCTGACGTTGCCGATGGTGGGGGCAGTGCTGGCCACCATCGGCTACTCGGTGGCGGAAACCTGGTTTGTCGCCCGGCTTGGCCCGGCGGCGCTGTCGGCGGTCGGCTTCACCTTTCCGGTGACGATGGTGGTCATCAGCCTGGCGATAGGCCTTGGCGCCGGCACGTCGGCCGTGGTGGCCCGTGCCCTGGGCGCCGGCGAGGCCGCCGCGAGTGTGCTGGTCGTGGATGCGTTGCTGCTGACCGTGGCACTCGGGCTCGTTGCGGCGGGGATCGGGGAGTTGGTGGTTGGCCCGTTGTTCCGGGCGCTGGGTGCACCGGAGGCGTTGCTGCCGCTGATTGCGGGATACCTGCGCATCTGGTTCCCTGCAGCGACCCTGTTCATGACGGCGATGGTCGGGCTGAGCGCGGCGCGGGCGGCCGGCGATGCGCGGTTCCAGGGTGTTGCGATGGCCGCCGCCGCGCTGCTGAACCTGGGGCTGGCGGCGCCGGCCATCTTCGGTGCCGGGGGCTGGCCTGGGCTGGGGCTGCGCGGGGCGGCGCTGGCCAATGCCTTGTCATGGGGGCCGCTGCTGCTGGCGACGTTGTGGCGGCTGCGTGGGCTGGGGCTGTTGGCGGACGGGCTGCCGACGCCGGGGCGCTTCGTGGCATCGGCCCGGCGGGTGCTGCATGTCGGGCTGCCGGCGGCGGGGACCAACACCATCATCCCCGTGTCGGCCGCCATCGTGACCGGCATCCTGGCGACATACGGGGCGGAGGCGGTGGCCGGGTTCGGCGTGGCCGGACGGATCGAAAGCCTGTCCATGGTGGCGTTCTTTGCGCTGTCGGCGGTGATGAACCCGTTTGCCGGGCAGAATGCCGGGGCGGGGCGGCTGGACCGGGTGCGGGCGGCGATGCGGGCCAGCTTTGGGTTTTGCCTGGGGCTGGGGGCGGTGTTGGCGGTGGTGCTGTGGTTTGCCGGGCCGTGGATCGCGGCGCGGTTCAGCGGGGACCCGGAGGTTGCTGCGGCGACGGTGGCTTATTTATCCATCGTGCCGGTGAGCTATGGGATGGCGGGGGTGATTGCGGTCGTAAACGCCGCCTTTAACGGGCTGAACCGGCCTGGTGCGGCGGTGCTGATCTCGGTGGCGGGCTTCATGGTCGTGAACGTGCCGGTGGCTTGGGCCGGGGGGCGGTTGTTCGGGGCACCGGGGGTGTTCCTGGGGGTTTGCGCGGCCAACGTGCTGGTGGGCCTGGGGGCGGCTTGGTGGATTTGGCGGGCGACGGCGCCGGCCGTGCAGCCGGAAGCGGCGCTGGTGCGTTGAGGACCCCTTCGACAAGGGGACATTCACATGGCGGTGGCGGTTATCTTCGACGTGGACGGGACGCTGGTGGATTCCGTGGATTTGCACGCGCAGTCCTGGCGCCGGGTGCTGGGCGAGTTCGGCCACGACGTGAAGCTGTCCGACGTGCGCGCCCAAATCGGCAAGGGCGGGGACGAGCTGCTGAAGGTGTTCCTGTCGCCGGAGGAGATCGAGAAGGACGGGGAGAAGCTCGACGAGCGGCGTGGGGAGCTGTTCAAGGAGGAATACCTGTCCCAGGTCCGCCCGTTCCCTGGCGTGCGCGGCCTGTTCGAGCACCTGATCGCTTGCGGGCATCGCATTGCGCTGGGGTCGTCCGGTAAGGAGGACGAGGTCGAGCATCATAAGAAGCTGTGCGGGATCGAGGATATGGACCTGGTACAGACCACGTCTGAGGATGCCGAGAAGTCCAAGCCGCATCCGGACATCTTCGAGGCTGCGCTGAAGAAGCTGGGGGTAGGTGCGGAGCAGGCGGTGGCGGTCGGGGACACGCCTTATGACGCCAGTGCCGCTGGCAAGGCGGGGATCGCGGCTGTGGGTGTGCTGTGCGGGGGGTTTCCGGCGGATGATCTGCGCAGGGCCGGGTGCGTGGCGCTGTATGAGGGGCCGGCGGACATGCTGGCTCGGTTTGCGGGGTCGCCGCTGGACCGGTGATCCGGCGCTGGCACAGGGCATTTCGGCTTCCAAGGCTGCCGTGACCCGGCTACCCTGACGACGTGGACATGCCGAATGACCAGGCGGACTACCTCGCCGCTATCGGCCGGGAAACGCCGGAACAGGCTGATGCCCGCCTTGCACGGGAACGGAAGGTCTTCTGCGAAGCGGAGGCGGACATCGCGGCCGGAAATGGGATCGAGTGGGACGCCGTGGAAGCGTGGCTGAATGAGTTGGACTCCAACCCAGAAGCGCTGCAGCCGCAGCCTCACCGCCTGCCTGCCCGCGATTAGGGCATTTGGTATCACGCAAGCTTGTCGTCTCGCGGATGCTTAAACCGACCTTGCCACAGCCAAACGCTGGCTGCTCCAGCCAGGGTCGGGTGGCCAGGGCCGCGCATGATGGGATGCCCTGCGCACAGCGGCAAAAGGTCGGGCAAACCTGCCCTGCAAGGGCGCACCGAGCCTTGAGCAGCCGGGGATGCGCCAGTTGGTCGTGTTGAGATAGCGCGTGATCTGCCAGGTCCAGCCGGACAGAGCGATACGACGGGCGACGTTCATATCTTGGCTGTGTTCGGGCCGAGCCAGCCGTAGTGTGTCCGGCATTGCTGGACCGGCGCTTGCATAGGTCCAAGCCGAACGAGAGACCTACATGACCGACGTCCACGTCATCACCCGCGCCACCCTGCAGGACGATGCGCTGTCCCGCATGATGGCGGCCAGCGCGCCGAAGATACGGCTGCTGACCGACGGCGAGCGCGCTGCTTCCCTGGCTGCCACCCTCGCCTGCCGCCCGGAGCCTGGCGACGGCGTATGGCTGTTCGCCTATGGGTCGCTCATCTGGAACCCGGCGCTGCATTATGACGAGCGGCGGCTGGCCCGCGTGCACGGGTGGCATCGCTCGTTTTGCCTGCTGACCCATGCCGGGCGGGGCACGCCGGAGAACCCGGGCCTGGTGCTGGGCCTGGACCGCGGCGGCGCCTGCACCGGCGCCGCGTTCCGCGTGCCGGAGCCGTTGGTGCAGGAGGAGTTGTCGCTGCTGTGGCGGCGGGAGATGCTGTCGGGCAGCTACCAGCCGCGCTGGGTCCGGGTGCGCGGGGCGGACGGGGTGCCGTTTGGCTACGCCGTTGCCTTCACCATACACCGCGGCGGCGAGAACTACGCCGCCGGGCTGACGGAGGCAGAGGTGGTCCGCAGCCTGGCGACGGCCAGCGGGGCGCTGGGAAGCGCCGCCGACTACTTGTTCCGGACGGCGGATGGGCTGCGCTCCCTGGGCATCGCCGACCCGCGGATCGAGCGGCTGGTGCGGCAAGTCCGGAGCGCCGCCCCCTCGACGGATGCCCCGGCAGTGTCCACCTAACGCCAATGTCATCCACCCTCGCCCGCAAGCTCGCCGACGCCGCGCCCGTCACCTTCGAACCGAAGAAGCAGGCCGCCAAGACCGGCGGCAAGCCGTTGCGGGTCGTGTCCGAATACCAGCCCGCCGGCGACCAGCCGACGGCGATCCGGGACCTCGTGGGCGGCCTGCAATCGGGGGAGCGGGACCAGGTGCTGCTGGGCGTCACCGGCTCCGGCAAGACGTTCAGCATCGCCAAGGTGATCGAGGCGGCGCAACGCCCGGCCCTGGTGCTGGCGCCCAACAAGACGCTGGCGGCGCAGCTTTATGCGGAGATGAAGGGGTTCTTTCCCGACAACGCCGTCGAGTACTTCGTCTCCTACTACGACTACTACCAGCCCGAGGC
>CAXTCI010000239.1:0-7373 GCA_964242325.1 uncultured Acetobacteraceae bacterium | reverse complement strand
TGGTCACCCGCGACGACGCCGTATTCCATGACGGTCTCAGCCACAACAGCATCGTCCAGGGCGCCATGCTATCCGGTGCGCGCCGGGTGTCATTCGCCCATAACGACCTCGGCGAGCTGGACCGCTTGCTGTCGGAAATCCGCCCTGGCGTGAAGCGGGCGTTGGTGGTGGTGGAGGGCCATTACAGCATGGACGGCGACGTGCCCGACTTGCCTGCATTGGTAGCCATCGTCCGCCGCCACCGCGCCAGCCTGATGGTGGATGAGGCGCATTCGCTTGGCGTGCTGGGCGCCAACGGCCTGGGCATCGCCGAGCGCACCGGCGTGGACCCGGCGGACGTGGACGTATGGATGGGCACGCTCAGCAAAACGCTGTCGTCCTGCGGCGGCTATATCTGTGCGTCGGGGGCGATGATCGAGCACCTGAAATACTCGGCGCCGGGCTTCGTCTATTCTGTGGGAATGCCGCCGCCAGTGGCCGCAGCCGCGCTGGCAGCCCTACAGGCGATGCGGGCGGAGCCGGGCCGGGTGGTGCAACTGCAGGACAACGCCGCCTACTTCATGGCGCAGGCCAAGGCCGCCGGGCTGGACACCGGGCCGTCAGTCGGCGCCGCCATCGTCCCGGTGATGACCGGCAGCAGCATACGCGCGGCCCGTGCCGCGGACTGGCTGTTCAAGCACGGCGTCAACGTGCAGCCGATCATCTACCCGGCGGTCCCGGAACGTGCGGCCCGCCTGCGCTTCTTCATCAGCAGCCTGCACACCCGGCCGCAGTTGGCCCGCGTGGCACTGCTGACGGCCGAAGCGCTGGCGGCAGTAGGCAGCGAAAAGGTCAGCCTGGTGGACTTGGCGCGGAAGCTGGCGGGGTAACCTTGCCAAACCAGGCAAGGATGCCTTCCAGAGCGTCATAGCCTGCTGCCGACAGGGCTCCTGTCCGTTTCAGCGCCAAGGGCCGCCTGAAAATCTTAGCCGATGGCCAGAACGCGGATCGGACTGTGCGATGTCGAAACGGAGCAGTGCGGGTGCCGAGTGTCGGGTATGCGACGGTTTCGCAGGACCTGAGCGCATGGTGGGCAGGGGCGCGCCTCCATGCTGACTTGGTATTTCGATCTCGTCTCCCCCTTCGCCTATCTTGCCCTGCCCGCGGTGGAGCGGCTGGCGGCGCGGTATCCCCTACGTTTCCGCCCGGTGGTGCTGGGCGCCATCCTGCAGCACTGGGGCGGGCTTGGCCCGGCAGAGGTGCCGCCGAAGCGTCGCCATACCTACCGTCTGTGCCAGTTCCTGGCGGACCAGGCCGGGGTACCATTCCTTTTCCCGCCGGCGCACCCGTTCCGCAGCCTGGAGGCATTGCGAGGTTTGGCGTCCGCCGACGGTCCCAGCCCGGCGGCAGTCCGCGTCGCCTTCGAGCATATCTGGGCACACGGCGGCGACCCCGCTGCATTGCCGGGCAGCACCGATTCCGCTGCCAAGGAGCGCCTGCGCGCCTGGACGGCGGAGGCCGTGGCCGCCGGCGTGTTCGGCGTGCCCAGCCTGGTGATTGCAGGCGAGGTGTTCTGGGGTCTGGACGCCATGCCGATGGCCGAGGCGTTCATGCGTGACCCCGAGCTGTTCAGGGCTGGAGAGATGGCTCGGCTGGATGTCCTGCCCGTGGGTGTCCAACGCCGCACGGTGGCCTGAGCGCCACCGGGCAACCGATTTCTACTCCGGGTCCACATACTGGCGGAACCTGGCGATGGCGCTCGGCAGTCCATCCGCAATCAGGAGGGCTTCCTGCACCGCACGACGCACCAGTCCGGGGTCGAAGCCGCCGTCGTTCCGTATGGCGACATGATGGAACCGCTGGGTTCGTTAGCAGCCTGCCTTCCGGAATTGGCGCAAGGTGGTCGCCAGCGCGTCCGCAACGCGACGCCTCATCAGCCGAAGACTATTGGCGTCGCTTGATTATTTTCCGATAATGCCTCCGAAATGGCTCGCATTGAATGTTCGATGTGCTATCAAATTGATGATTAGTCCAAGATAAGCTTCAAGCTGGGAGCAATCCGATGGATCAGCAGGGCGAGGAACCGGCAGCACGGTCCTTCAGGAAGGGCTGCAAGCAGCAGGCGCTTGGTCGGGTAGTCAGCGGCCGGGAAACGGCGGAGACAGGTGTTCACCAAACATTGTTGTTCCGGAAGGCGTCGAAGCGGAAGCTCGGCATGTTGCTTGAGCATATGCGATGAGCCAAACCAATTGATTACCGTGAACAGGTGCATTGCTGGCCTCCTGCTGCTTCTAGCCAGCTCGGCGCAGGCAAACGAGGCAGACGACACCATCCACCGGCTGGTCGACGAGGCGCACGCGTATGCTGTAGCTCACAGCCCAGCCGGGCTATCCAGGACGCTGTTCGAGATCGCGAAGGTGCTGCCAGACGCAAGCGATGACGGTCTTGCCGCCGTAAATGAACTTTCCAAGTACCTTGATTCGGCAAACGTCACGCCGGGACAGGACGCCACTCCGCCAGCAACCCCGACGCCTGCCGGCCCCCTGCCTCCGCCAATCGAAATCCAACCCGCGGAGCCATCCGAGCCGCCAGCCAAGGAATCCGGCGCAGACGCCCAGCAACCCCCGCCGGTACCGGGCCTGCCCACGCCGTCCTCTCCCGCGCCCGACTTACCCGCCCTGGCCACGCCCGCCTCGCCTGCACCAGCCTCGCCCGCTCCCGTCCTGCCTGAACCCGCCTTGCCCGCGGTCGCCCCGTCCGCGCCCGCCCCGTCCCCGCCCCCGCCCGTGCCGCCCGCCTCCGCCCCCGCCCTGCCGGCGGTCGCCCTGCCTGAACCCGCCCCGCCCACGCCCGTGCTCGCCCCACCCGCAGCCACCCTGCCCGCAACGGCCGTGGTGCCCCAGGTCTCCCCGGCGTTGCTCGACCTGCTGCGCCGGCAAGCCGCCGCGGCTCTGGGCAAAGGCGACATCTCAGGCGCCCGCCGTTTCCTCCAACGGGGTGCGGAGGCCGGGTGCGCCCCGTGCGCCGAAGGAATGGCACAAACCTTCGATGCAGAGCAGTTGAGCCGCATCGGCGCGATAGGGATGAGGCCCGATCCGGCACAAGCCGAAGCGTGGCGGGCGCGGGCACGGCAACTCACGCAATCCAGAAAACCCTGATCGGGGAGCACACGATGACTCGTATCCAGCCCGTCCTCCTCGCGGTTGCGCTCTGCATCACGCTGATAAGCGTGGCTCAGGGCCAAACCCGCTACTCAGCCGTCCATCGGGCACCCCTGCAGGCTAGCCAGGCCGAAGCCGAGTCGAACGTGGTCGGCGTGGAAGGTGCTGCCATAGGGGGCACCTATCTCCGTATCGCCGGCGACCTTGCCAGCGCGCTGAACAAGCCCGGCCTGCGGGTGGTGCCGATCGTCGGACAAGGATCGGTGCAGAATGTTGACGATCTCCTGCACTTGCGCGGGGTGGACGTCGCGATCGTGCAGGCGGATGCCCTGGCCTATGTGCAGCGCGAACACCTTCTGCCGCCGGGGGCAGAGCATGCGATCCAGTATATCGCCAAGCTCTATGACGAGGAGGTCCATATCATCGCCGGACCCCAGGTGCATACGCTCGACGACCTCAAGGGCAAGGCGGTCAACGCGGACCTGCCCAAGTCCGGGTCAGCGCTTACGGCGCGCGTCCTGTTTGCGGCGCTCGGCATCCCTGTGACCCTCACCGAGGAGCCGCAAGATGTGGCCATTGAACGCCTGAAACGCGGTGAGATCGCCGCCGTCATGCGCGTCGCTGGTAAGCCGGTGGATATGTTCAGGGACTTGCCAGACAATTTGGGACTCCATTTCCTCGGCCTGCCCCAGGACAGGGAGCAATTGCTGCAAACTTACGCCCCGGGAAGCTTTGCCAGTACGGACTACCCGAACCTGGTTACAAATGGCGAAACGGTGGACACGCTTGCGGTCGGCGCAGTGATGGCGGTGTATGCCTGGCCGGCTGGCAGTGCCCGGTATCGCCAGATCACCCGGTTCGTGACGGAGCTTTTCGCCCATTTCGACCAACTGCAGGCGCCGCCGGCGCATCCCAAGTGGAAAGAGGTAAACCTGGCCGCCGAGGTGCCGGGCTGGACGAGGTTCGCAGCCGCTGCCGAGCAGGTCGCAGCAGTACGGAACAAGGCGATGCAGCAGGACTTCGGGAGCTTTCTTGCCGCTGGCTCGGCCACGACGAGCCTAACGCCCCAGCAGCGGGCCGCCCTGTTCGAGCAGTTCGCGCGGTGGCGGCGGAGCAGTGGGCAGTAGCGAAGCTGCCGGCCCGGCGCAGAATGCGGCCGCTGCGAGGGATGCAACAGCGGGTCAGAGCAGGCCAGGTGCCAGCATATCCCGCTCCCATGCCAGCAGAAACGTCACCTCGCGCGCCAGCCAGGCCGCCTCAGCGTCTCGGTGCCCCACAGCGCCGTTTGGGCCGCGAACTCGCCCACTAGCCAGATATGCCGTGTCGCAACGAACACTGGCGATACCGCCTCTTTGGCCGGCATCACCGGGCGCTCGGCACCGTAGGCGGTGAAAGGCGTGCCACATCACGTTGCGCCGCTGCCCGAACGACACCTACGCCCGCAGGCGGACTGCTAAGCAGCTACAGGAATGCTTGCTCCGTCGCGGTAGGCAATGAACGCCGTCTCCGCCGCCATATCCGCCGGGCCACGGGCGCGGGGATAGGAAGGCGTAGGACGAACTGCGCTCCTTCGGCGTCACGTAACGCATAGGTGTCGTTGAAGCGGCGGTTCACGAACGAACACACCACCGGACCAGCCGAAGCGTAGTGCGCCGCCACGAACTCCGCGACCGCCTCGGCTGACGCCGTGGCATAGGTGACGGGCAGTGCGGTCAGGGGTGGGCTAGGCCGGGTCGCCGAACACGAACCGCTCCACTCCCTTGGCGAACCCTTCGTCCTCATAGCCGTCGGTCACATGGGTCGCGGCGTTCCGCACCTCCTGCGATGACTGGCCCATTGCGATGGACATGCCGCTCGGCTTGAACATCAGCACGTCGTTCGGCATGTCGCCAATGGTGGCGATCTCGTGCGGGCTGATGCCATAGTGCTCCGCAAGATACGCGACGACGGCGCCCTTGTTGGCATCCGGGTGCGTCACATCGAGGTAGTAGGGCTGCGACCGGGCGGCGGAAACCGTGTTGCCCAAGGCGCGCTGCACATCGCCCTCGCACTTCTCCACCAGTGCCAGGTCGTCGCCGACGCCGACGATTTTCACGGCGCGGTCCAGGCCCGTTGCCGGATCGTCCACCACCTTGGGGCCGAACTGAACGGTGTGGGCCTCGCGGTCCACATGCGGCGCCTTTGGGTCGCGGATCATCCAGTCCTCGGCAGTGTAAACCCAGGCGTCCAGCCCGTGGTCGCGTATGGCGTCATACGCCTTGCGCGCCGCGCCGGGGTCGAGCGTGCGGGACAGCACCACGGACTGATCCGGATTCACGTAAACCCCGCCGTTGAAGCCGGCGATCACGCCGTTCAGCTTCAACGGCTCCACCAACATCGCCATCCCCCGCGGCGGGCGTCCGGAGGTGACGGCAAAGCGGATGCCCGCGCCCTCCAGCCGATGCACGGCGGCGACCGCGCGCTCCGTCAGCACTTTCTCCTTGGTGACCAGGGTGCCATCCACGTCGGCCAGGAACAGCTTTATCTGCGGCATTGGGCGCGCTCCGGTTGCTCCGGATGTTACGCCCCGGCGCGGGGGCGGGTTGCTATTTGCCGGTGGTGGCCATCACCACGTCGCCCAGCTTGTCCACGCTGCCGGGCCGGGCGGCGCTGTCCACGACGACCAGGGTATTGCCGGCCAGCGGCGACGGCACTCGGTCCGGCAGCAACAGGGCGCGGAACCGCCCATCGGTCGCGGCTACCCGCTCATACTCGAAGTCCAGCACCCCGTGCAGGTCCAGGAAGCGGTTCAGCGCGGTCGAAAGACGTATGCAGCCCTGGGAAGCCGGCTGGCCGATGCGCTGCTCCAGCTTGTCCGGGTCGGTCGCGTGCATCATCAGGCGGATGGGCGTGCTCTCGGGCTTACCCACCGACTCCGCCCAGCCCTTCATGGCGCGCTGCCAGCCGAAATCCCAGACCCGCATCCCCTTGGCGCCGAGTCCCCGTATGCCGTTCTCGTTTTCCGTGCCCTCGGCCCGGAAGCCGAGGATCGCATCGGTGACGTGGAACACGCCGCGCGGGGTCACATAATGGTCGAACCGCCCGGTTGAGCCGGTGGACACATGCGCCACGCCGATCACCTTCCAGTCCACGTCCGGCGCCGCCATTACGACTGCGAGGGCCTGCACGCGCGGGTTCCGGTCCACGACGGCCAGGAGCTGCGGCCGGTCGGGCACAAAGCCGGAGAGTGCCGTTTCCACCCGCGCCAGGGCGATCCATTGGGCGTCCTGCGCCGCGGTGCGGCTGACCAGCTTCGGCACCTCGCGCTGCATGGCCTGGCGCAGGCGCAGCACCTCGACCTCCCGCGACACCGCGTCCAGCGGCGCCGGCTCGGACGGGGCGGCGACCGGCGGAGCGACGGGCATCGGGACCGGAGTTGGCGGGGCAGCCTCGGCTGGACAGGCAGACGCCAGCGCAAGGATCAGGGCAGGGCACAAGAGGATCAGGCGCATGAGGAGATTGTAGCAGGTCTGCGTGTCCAACGGCAGCGGGATCATGGCTTGGGCGCTGCGACGGGTCTGTGCATGTGCTGCCCGTGCCACGCTGCAACCTCGGCGGACCCGGCGCATTAATAGGATACTGCTTGAACAGGAGCCAACGTCATGAGCACGGACAAGTCCCCCTCCGAAGAAGCCGCCGAGCTGCGCGACAAGCTTGACGGCCTGCGCGCCTCTGACCCGGCGCCGCACGTCGCCGCTGCCAAGCAGCAGGTATCTGACGCCGCTTCCAATGTTGCCGCCAATGTATCGGATACCGTCAACCAGACGGCCTCCAGCATGAAGGAAACCGCTGCGAACGTGCGGGATGCGGTCGTGCCGCCGTTGCGCCAGGGGGCCGACGCCGTACGTGGCGCCGTCGCCACAGCCCGCGACAAGGTCCAGCAGGCCAATGACGGGGCCGAGGCGCTGTCCGACCGCATACGCGACCAGCCATTCCTGGCGCTAGGACTGGCGGTGCTGACCGGCTACGTGCTGGGCCGAGCTTACCGCTAGCGTGCTGGCCGGCGGCTGCTTTTGCGGCGCGGTGCGCTACCAGGCAGCCGCCGAGCCGTTCCATGAAACCGCGTGCCACTGCGCCGATTGCCGGCGGGCGGTCGGAGCGGCTGCCATCGCATGGTTCACGGTGCCCTCCTCAACATTCCGGTGGACAGCCGGCACTCCGGCTGCCTTTCAGTCAAGCCCAGGCGTGATGCGA
>CAXTCI010000238.1:1270-7416 GCA_964242325.1 uncultured Acetobacteraceae bacterium | reverse complement strand
TGTCTATGTGGTTCACGCCGCTCGCGACCGCTTCCCGCAGCACCGCCAGTGCCGCGTCGCGATCCTTGGGCGGCCCGAACACGCCGGGACCCGCAAGCTGCATGGCGCCATAGCCGAGCCGATGCACGGCGTGGCTGCCAAGCGTGAACGTGGTGGAGTCGTCGGTGGTGAGCATGGTCGGTCTCCTCTTGGACTGCCACCTAGCTGGGCATTGCCCGCCCGCTCGATAATCCGGTAAAATCCGCACGGGCTGTGCGGGATGGCGAACAATGGCGGCGAACGTCGCGGACCTGAACGCCTTCCTCGCAGTGGCCCGCGCCAGGAGCTTCCGCGGCGGCGCGCGGGCCGGCGGCGGCAGCGCGTCCGGGCTGAGCGAGGCGGTGCGCCGTCTGGAAACCCAGCTCGGCGTCAGGCTGCTCCACCGCACGACCCGCAGCGTCGTCCCGACCGAGGCCGGCGCGCGCATGCTGGAACGGCTGGGACCGGCGCTCGCCGAGGTGCAGGCGGCGCTCGACGTGGTGAACGGCTACCGCGAGCGTCCCGCGGGCACCCTGCGCCTCAACGTGCCGGTCAGCGCGGTGCGGCTGGTGCTGCCTGCGGTCGTGCCGCCGTTCCTCGCCGCCTACCCCGACATCCGGCTGGAAGTGATTGCCGAGGACGGCTTCGTTGACGTGCTCGCCGCTGGCTGCGACGCCGGCATCCGCTATGACGAGCGGCTGGAGCAGGACATGATCGCGGTGCCGATCGGCCCGCGGGTGCAGCGCTTCGCGACCGCGGCGTCGCCGGGTTACCTCGCCCGGTGCGGTCGTCCCGAGCATCCGCGCGACCTGCTCACCCATGCCTGCCTGCGCGGCCAGTTCAGCAGCGGCGCACTGCCGCCCTGGGAGTTCGAGCGCGACGGCGAGGTGGTGCGGGTTGATCCCAGCGGTCCCCTGCTGGTGCGGGTCGAAACGGCAACCGACCTGGCGGTTGACGCCGCGGTCGCCGGCACCGGCATCATCCACCTGTTCGAGGGCTGGCTCCGCCCGCATCTCGACAGCGGCGCCCTCCAACCCGTGCTGGAACCGTGGTGGCAGTCGTTCCCGGGACCATTCCTGTATTATCCCGGCCGGCGCTTGCTGCCTGCGCCGCTGCGGGCCTTCGTGGACTTCATCAAGACGAGCTGACGACTTTGAGAGCATCCCGTGCTTGAGGTCAGCGGGTGCCTGCGGGAAAAGCCGCCGCCAAGATCAATCCGCCGCCACCCGCCCTCGCGCCGGGCCGGCCGGCGTCAGCCCGTGCCGGTCCAGCACATCCTGGATGTCCCGCGCCAACCGCTCCGCCGAGGCGTCCACCTGCACCGCCGCCGCAAGCGATCCGAAATGCGCCTCCAGGCAGGACAGCAGCAGCGCCTTGATCCGCGCCTCGTCCGGCACAGCCGGCAGGCTGCTGTTGGCGTAGGCCGTCTCCAGCGCCCGCTCCTTGGCATCGAAATGCGCCCCAAGCGCGTCCAGCGTCCATTCGCCCCGGCGGATGCTCTTCAACTGCTCGCGGTTGCGTTCCAGGTCCAGGTCGCCCTCGACCAGGATTTGCTCTGCCTCGTCCAACAATCGGACGACATGGTAGGCGAACTTCACGTCATAGCCGTATCGCTCGATGCTTTCCGCCCGCGCCGGGTTGGCCGCGTTCACCTTGCCCCTGATCTTGCCCATCTGCGCATAGGCATAGCCGCGGAAGCGGTGCCAGGCGGCCTTGTGCAGGAACAGCTTGCGCCCTTCCCGCACCATTTCGCCCACCTGGGTCGAGTGCATGACGCAGCGCCGGGGCGTGAACAGGCTGTCGATGACGTTCGGGTTGCACTCCATGCTGAGCTGGAACATCCGCACGATGCCGAAGATCTGGAAGTCGTAGCTGGTGTCCCGCCCGTCCGGTGGGCGCACATGGTGCTGCTGCCACTGCTCGAACCGCGGCCCTGGCGTGCCGAACCCGGTGATCTCCCCCGCCAGGTGCGGGAAAACCATGTCCTTGGGCGGGATGCAGAAGCCGTAGATGTCCACGTCCGACGCGTCGCCCGACACGCCGTAGGACTGGCTGCCCATGACGGTCATGTAGACCATGTTGTCCACCAGCCAGCGCGGCGGGTGGATGACAGCGGCCGAGCGCAGGTTTTGCAGCAGCATGGGCGCGGCCCGGCGTCAGAAGTGGAAGGCGTCCGGCGCGACCAGGCCGATCCCGGACAGCACCAGGCCGCCGGCAGCCAGGGCCAGGCTTACGAACAGCAGCGAGGGGATGCTGGTGATGATGGTGGCCGACGCGATCACGATCGCCACCTGCAGCAGCGCCGCGGCGTATTCCAGGAAGTGATACTGCGCCATGTAATGGTCCCGCTGCTCCTCGGCATGGCGGGCGTTCACGGTGAGTTCCTTGCGGCCATCGGTCCCGTTGCTTTCCCAGCCCGCGACCTGATCGCGCCACACTTTTTGCTGCGCCTCGATCTTGGCCTGCACGGTGGCATCGGAGGTCGTCAGCTTCTGGATGTCAGCCCCGGCGATGGCGGCATTGTTCGTCGTTTGCCGCACCGTACGGGCTTGGAAGAACGACCAGAGATTCGCCGACTCGACATTGAGGGTGATCGCATGGGTTTGGGCACTCTTGCCGCCGGTCTCGACGATGGCAAGAAACAGCGCCAGCACCGCGATCACCAGCGCGACCCGCTTGTCCCCACCCTCTACGTGCCCCTCATGTACCCCTTCCATTGCCGCCTCCGCTTGTTGCGAAGGTGATCGCACGAAGCGGCAGGGGTGTCAGCCCCCGGCGTCTCCGGCTGTGGCCTTGCGGCCAATCACGGCCCATAACGGGTCGCCCTTCCGGTCGCCGCGTACGACCTCGCGGCCCTCTACCTCGGCGAACCCGGCGCGGCGCAGATACAGCCCAATCAGCCCGGCCTGGTCCGGCCCTTCCAGGGCCTGCCAGATCGCCACCGCCTTGGTCGGGAAGCAGCGGTTGCTGTAGCTGATGACGACGAGTCCGTCGGGCCGCAGCACCCGGGCAACCTCCCGCAGCACCTCGACGGGATGCTGCAGATACTGGACGCCGACGCAGATGCACACGGCATCCATGCTGGCGTCCTCCAGCGGCAGCACCTGGTTTTCATTCAGGTTCTGCACGAAGCGGCGATCCAGGCGCGGGTTGACCTGCAGCTCCTGCATGTTCATGCCGTGGCCGACAACCTCGGCATATCGGGCGTCCGGCGGCAGGTGGCTGACCCAGCTGCTCATCAGGTCCAGCACCCGCCCGCCCGCCGGCAGCACCTCCCGATACAGCCGCGTCAGCCCGGCAATCGCCCGGTCGTCAATGTGGTTGACCAGCCGGGGCTGCGCGTAGAACTGCGTATCCGACGACATATCCGCCTTGGCGAACGCGCCCGGCGGCAGCTCCGGCAAGTCGCTCATCGGTTACGCCGGCTCGAAGTCGAAGCTGCCGTCCTTCGACTGCCATGTCTGCACGGTGAGCACCTTGGCGCCCCCCTTGCTCTCATGCGGCCCGTGCACCTGCCCGGCGGCATGGGTCATGAAGGCGCCGGGGCCGTGCTGCTGCCCGGCATCCTGCAAGTCGCCCTCCAGGACATAGTGCATCTCCGACCCGGCCTGGTGCTTGTGCGCCGGGATCACGCCGCCGGCCGGCAGATGGACGATGGTGGTGACTACGCCGCGGTCCTGGTCCTCGTTCAGGATCTGGATACGGAACTCGCCGGTCGCGCCGGGGATCTGGAACGGCGTTGCCTCGATGCCGTCCGCCGCCAGCTTGATGCCCTGCATGTCCATTCCTGTAAGCCCTTCGCGTTGGTGTCCGGGGGCAACGCGGCATCCTCCGCCGGGTTCATGCTTCCGTGCCAGGGGTCTGCGGGACTAACATGCGCCGTATAAATCGGAGGACCGCCCCATGGCGCACACGGACTCGACCCATCCCGAAACCCTGGCCCTGCACGCGGGCTGGCGCAGCGACCCGGCGACCGGCGCCGTCGCGGTGCCGATCTACCAGACCACCAGCTTCCAGTTCGAAAGTGCGGAGCACGCGGCCGACCTGTTCGCGCTGAAGCAGCTCGGCAACATCTACACCCGCATCATGAACCCGACCGCCGACGTGCTGGAAAAGCGCGTCGCGGCCCTGGAGGGCGGGGTGGCGGCGCTGGCCGTGGCGTCCGGCCAGGCGGCCTCGGCCCTGGCGGTGCAGAACCTGGCGGTTGCCGGCGACAACATCATCAGCTCCACCGACCTGTATGGCGGCACCTGGAACCTGTTCGCCAACACGCTGCGCGACCAGGGGATCGAGGTTCGCTTCGTGGACCCCGCCGACCCCGAGGCGTTCGAGCGGGCAACCGACGCCCGCACCCGCGCCTACTACGCCGAAACCCTGCCGAACCCGAAGCTGCAGGTGTTTCCCATCGCCGAGGTCGCCGCCATCGGCCGGCGGCACGGCATCCCGCTCATCATGGACAACACCGCGGCGCCGCTGCTGGTGCGCCCGTTCGACCATGGGGCGGCGGTGGTGGTGTATTCCGCGACCAAGTACCTGGGCGGGCACGGCACCACGATCGCCGGGCTGATCGTGGACGGCGGCAACTTCGACTGGGCGGCGCATCCGGAGCGGCAGCCGACGCTGCACCGGCCCGATCCCAGCTATCACGGAGCCGTGTGGGTGGAGGCGGCCAAGCCGCTCGGCCCCATCGCCTACATCCTGAAGGCGCGGGTGACCCTGCTGCGCGACCTTGGCCCGGCGCTCAGCCCGCACAGCGCCTTCCTGGTGCTGCAAGGCATCGAGACCGTGGCGCTGCGTATGGAGCGGCATTGCAGCAACGCCACGGCGGTCGTGAACTTCCTGTCCAACCGTCCCGAGGTGGCGCGGGTGATCCACCCGTCGAAGCAAACCGGGGAAGCCGCGTCGCGCACCAAGCGCTACATGCCCCGCGGGCACGGTGGCCTCGTCGGCATGGAGTTGGCCGGCGGTGCGGAGGCCGGGCGGGCGTTCATCAATCGGCTGCAGATGGTGCTGCACGTCGCCAACATCGGCGACGCCCGCACGCTGGCGATCCATCCAGCCAGCACGACGCACTCACAGTTGGAGGCGGAGGAGCAGATGGCGGCCGGTGTCAGCCCCGGCTATGTGCGGCTGTCCATCGGCATCGAGCACATCGAGGACATCCTGGCCGACCTGGGCCAGGCGCTGGACGCTGTCACAGTACGGGCGGCGGCATAGCGTAGGGGTTCGGCCGTTTCTGGCCGCGGCGGCGTGGCTCGGCTTCCCCTGCTGCAATCCGCCGCGTCCTGGCGTAAGACGCCTCCCCTGCACCTATCCCTGGCGCCTGGCTGCGCCGGGGATGATGCAGCATCCACCCATTCCACCCACACCAGGATACCCAAATGGACGACATGAAGGCAGCGGCAGCCAAGCATCACGAGGATGCCGCGCACCACTTCGAGGTGGCTGCCAAGATGCACCACGACGCGGCCAAGCACTGCGCCTCGGGCAACTACGAGAAGGCCGAAAGCCTGGCCACGTCGGCAGCCGAGGCCGAGGGCGTGGCGAACCGGCACGCCATGCAGGCGGTGGACGGCTACCGCCAGCACGCCCAGGAGGTCGCGGACCGCAAGGCCGAGGCCGACGCCGAAGAAGCGGCGCGCGTCGCCAAGCATGACGCCAAGGCTGCCGCGAAGGGGTAGCCTCTCGGCGCCGGCATACCGCAAGCAGGGCGGCTGGCACGATCGCAGCTCCGCTTGCGGTATGACCGCACCGATCACCACCCACAATCCGCTTCGATCCGTTTTCCTGCGCCCTGTCATCGCGAGCCGGTTGCGGCGCCCCGATCCCCGGGCTTACAGGATTTTGCTTGGGGCCCTGGGTTGCCCTGGCACGTCGCCCCGCGCGATGACGAGAATGGTCGAAACGGATAGGTCGGGACGTGGGCAGCGCCTATGCCGCCGTGTCCGAAGGAACCTTCGATGCGGTCTTCCCGATGCGGTAACAGGACTCAAGCATCGCCTTGCCCGGCGGCAGCCGCCGCGCTATCTCTGAGCCAGCGCGGGCGTAGCATAGTGGTAATGCGGTAGCCTTCCAAGCTACTGATGAGGGTTCGATTCCCTCCGCCCGCTCCAGAGTTCCCGCCGCTA
>CAXTCI010000238.1:0-1170 GCA_964242325.1 uncultured Acetobacteraceae bacterium | reverse complement strand
CAAACCACCCGCACCGACTGGACGCGCCCGAGACGGTTGACGTCCGCCATGACCTGAACGCTGCCGCCCTCTCCGGCCCTGGCAGCGGCAAGCGGGTAGTACTTGTGCTCGCGCCAGTATTCGGCCAACCCTCCGATCCAGGCCGGTCCGATGTTCGCCGCCTCGGTTTCGGCAAACGTCGCAGTTCCGACCTCACCAGGCCGCCGGCAACGGTGCGGCGTCGCCTGCTCCATGGCCGCATTAGCCATTCCCGGCATCAGGGTCAGTGCCGCCACGGCGCACATGGACCGCCAAGCCCCCATCCGCCCCTCCAGCCCGGCAGCTTGCTCCCGCCACAAGACAGCAGCAGCCGCGCCTGCAATGTTTTTACCGCAGCAAGATGTAGTTGATCGTCAGCGGTATCGTGATCGTCGGATTGGGATTCTCCGCCGGCAGCGGCGCAAGCTGCGCGTTCCGCCACACGGCAACCGCCGCCATGTCCAGCCAGGGCGAGCCGCTGCGGGTCTTCACCTCCACCGACTCCACCCGGCCCAGGCGGTTCACCACCAGGCTGATCTGCACTACCCCATCTTCGCCGTTCTCCGCGGCCTGCTGCGGATAGAAGCGATGGCGGCGCCAGTACTCCGCCAGCCCCTGCGCCCAGTCCGCCCCGACGTTGGCGGCGCGTGCATCGAAGAACGCCTCGGACCGGTTCGGCCCGGCCTTCGGAGTCCCCAGCGAGAAGTCTATCGCCCGTGACCCGGTCGCTCCCCGCGGCGCCGGGGCGCGGCTGGCTGCCTGGCCGAAGTTCAAGTCCATCGGCGCCCCCAGCGTACCCAGAGCCTGGCGCTGCGGCGAGGGCACCGGCCGCGGACGCGGCGTCGCCGGCGACGGCACGGGCGGTGGCGGCGCAGGCAGCTCGAAGTTGGGCACGAGGTCACGCGGCCTCGGCGCGGCCTCGAATTCGTCCGGCTGCTCCAGGCGCACCGTAGAAGGCGCCGCCGGCGGCGGAGGGTCCGGCAGCACCGGGTCCATCGGCGGCGCCATAGCCATCTGCACCGGCGGAGACGGGTCGGGCGCCGGTGCGGGCGCCGGCGTTTCGGCCGGAGCCGTCACCGCCTGTCGAGCCGGCGGAGTAGAATCGGGCGGCGCCGGCGCCGGCGGCGGCGCGACCGGAGCCGGCGCCTCAGC
>CAXTCI010000237.1:0-7464 GCA_964242325.1 uncultured Acetobacteraceae bacterium | reverse complement strand
GCAGCTTAGTTGTTGCTGCTGCGATTCCCGGTCAGCTGCAGCAGCAGCATGAACAGGTTGATGAAGTTCAGATACAGGCTGAGCGCGTCATACACCGACCGCTTGCCAGCCTGGTCCGGCCCCTCGGAATACGCGAACTGCGTGTAGGTCAGCTTGATACGCTGCGTGTCGTAGGCGGTCAGCCCAACGAACACGAGCACGCCCACGATGCTGATGATGAACTGCAGGCCGCTGCTGCCGATGAACATGTTCACCAGGCTGGCGAGGATGATGCCGAACAGGCCCATCATCAGGAACGACCCCATGCCAGACAGATCACGCTTCGTCGTGTAACCCACCAGGCTCATCGCGCCGAACGTGCCGGCGGTGATGAAGAAGGTGCGCACGATCGACTCGCCACTATAGGCCAGGAAGATCGACGTCAGGCTGGCGCCCATCGCGGCGCAAAACGCCCAGAAGATACCCTGCACGGCGGTCTTGGACAGGCGGTTGACGCCGAACGACAGCACCAGCACGAAGGCCAGCGGCGCCAGCATGGCCACGATCGCCAGCGGACCCTGCGTGTGGCGCAGGCCATAAGGCGTCTGCACCAGGGGGTAGAACAGGTTGATCAGCTGCGTGTTTGCGACGCCGTAGGCCACGACGCCGGTCAGCAACAGGCCAGACGTCATCCAGTTGTATACGCGCAACATGTAAGCGCGCAGCCCGGCGTCGATGACCGCGGCATTCGCGGCAGACGCCGGAGCGTAAGCTCGGTAATCGGGAGTGTAGGCCATAGCCCAGTGATTCCTCAGTTTGAGGCGAAATGCCCCTTGCGTGTCCATCTTGTCCGAGTCGCCCTAGCGATCAAGGGAAATCGGTTACAGATTGCTACGGTTTAACATCAATCGTTCCGCAGGTAGGGCGCTGGCCGCACCCGCAGCGCTGCGGCGGTGCCCGCGTAGCCGAATCCGAGCATCATCACCACGCAGCCGCCGACCGTCAGCGCCAGCACGCCGGGCAGGAAGGACCAGGGCGCGTGCAGAAGGAAGTGCACCACGCCCCAACTCGCCAGCGTGCCTAGCCCGGCGGCGATCAACCCGGCAGTCGCGCCGATCAGGCCGAACTCGACCAGCCAAGCGGTGCGAATCTGGGCCCGGGTGGCACCGAGCGTCTTCAGCACCACCGCCTCCGCCACCCGCCGCCGCTGCCCGGCCGCCACCGCCCCGGCCAGCACCAGCGCCCCCGAGGCCAGCGTCACCGACCCGGTCGCCGCCAGCGCCGTCGCCAGCTTTCCCACCAGGTCGGCCACCGATTGCAGGATGTCGGCGACCCGGATCCCCGTGACGTTGGGCAGCGCGTCGGATACCGCCTGCAGCAAGGGCGCGTCCTCGGCCGGGGGGTCCCGGACCGTCGCGATGTGCATGTGGGGCGCGTGTTCCAGCAGGCCGGGCGAGGCAACCATGGCGAAGTTGATCGCCAACTGGCGCCATTGGATCGCACGGAGGTTGGCCACCTTCAGGTCCAGGTCGCGCCCCAGTACATTCACACGGATGATGTCGCCGAGGGCGATGCCCCAGCCTTCCGCCAAACCTGCGTCCAGGGAGAGCAACGGCGGGCCGTCGTAATCGGCCGGCCACCACTGCCCCGTCACCACGGTGGAGCCACGTGGCACATCGGCCGAGTAGGTAAGCCCGCGATCCCCTCGCAGCGCCCACTCGCTGCCCGGTTTGACGTGCACCTTGTCCACCGGGACGCCTTTCAGCGACACGATGCGGGCGCGCAGGCTGGGCACCTGATGCAGGTCGGCGGTGCCGGGGATGCCGTTCACGATGCTCTCGAAGCGGGCGAGTTGGTCGTTCTGGATGTCGATGAAGAAAAACGAGGGGGCGGCTTCCGGCAGTTCGCCCAGGATCTGGCGGCGGATATTGCCCTGGATCAGCGCTACCGCCGACAGCGTGGTCAGCCCCAGCCCGAGCGCCACCAGCAGCAGCGGGGCTTGGCTCGCCGGTCGGAACAGGTTGGCCACGCCCAGCCGAAGGGGTACGGGGCGCTGCACCCCCGCCCGGCGTGCGACCGTCATCAGCAACCAGCCGCCGGCGCGAAACACCACCAGCGTCGCCGCCGCGCTGCCGCAGAACCAAAGGGCAAAGGGCCGGTCGGGCGCGGTGCCCACCACGATGGCGATCAACACCAATACCAGCGCGACGTTGGTCACCCACACCGCGGCGGGCACACCACGGCCGGAGGGCAGCAATGCGTCCCGGAACAGCGCCGCCCCAGGGATCTGCGCCGCCCGGGCCAAGGGCCACAGGGCGAACGCCCCAGCCGTCAGCGCGCCATACAGGGCGGCCAAGGCGAGCGGCCCGGGATAGATGCCGGCAGAGGCAGGCACCGGCAGCAGGTCGCCGAACAGCCACAGCCCGACCACCGGCAGCGCCGCACCGACCGCGACGCCGATCACGATCCCGGCGGCACACAGCAACCCGACCTGCACCAGGAACACCTGCAGGATCAGCCCCGACCCGGCGCCCAGGCAGCGCAGGGTGGCCACCGTGCGCGCCCGCGCCTCCATCCAGGCCCGCACGCCGGTCGCCACCCCGATGCCGCCCACCAGCAGCGAGCACAACCCGACCAGCGACAGGAACAGGCTGGTCTGGTCCACCGCCCGGCTGACCCCCGGGGCCGCCTCGGTCGCGTCGCGGATGCGCCAGCCGGAGTCGGGGAAGGCGGCGCGGATCGCGGCGGTGAAGGCCTTCGGATCCGCGCCCTGCGGCAGCAGCAGCCGCCAATCGTAGTTCAGCAGCGAGCCCGTCTGCACCAGGCCAGTGGAGGGCAGCGCCGTGTCGGCGATCAGCACGCGCGGCCCGAGGATCGCCAGACCGTTGGCATGGTCCGGCTCGCTGGTCAGCGCCGCCCGCAGCACGAAGCTGCCAACGCCGATCCGCACCGTATCCCCGGCATGCAAATGCAACCGAGCCAATACCAGAGGGTCAGCCACTACGCCGCCGTCGAGCGCCTGGGGCAGCGGGATCGCCGGGTCGAGGCCGACACTGCCCACCAGGGGATAGGCCGCATCGACCGCCTTCAACTCGATCAACTGCCGCTGGCCGGATGGCGCCACGATCAGCGAGCGCATGGTCACGATCTTGGAGACCTTGGCGCCGCGCCCGGTCAGCCAGGCCTGCAACGCGTCCGGCAAGGGTTGCGCGCCGCCGTCGATGGCGAGGTCGCCGCCCAGCAGCTCGGCGCCGTTGTTCGCCAATCCCTCGTCGACGGCCGCGCGCAGGCTGCCCACCGCCGCGATCGCCGCAACGCCGAGGGCCAGGCAGGCCAGCACCACCCGGATGCCGCGCACGCCGCCCCGCAGGTCCCGCAACGCCAGCCGCCACGCCAGCCTCACGCGACGGGCTCGCTCACGCGACCATCGGCAATGCGGATCTGCCGGCCGCAGCGGGCGGCGAGCCCCGGGTCGTGGGTGATCAGCAGCAGGGTGGTGCCGTGCTCCGCCTGCATGCCGAACAGCAGGTCCATCACGGTCCGCCCGGTGGCGGCGTCCAGATTGCCGGTGGGCTCGTCGGCCAGCAGCAGCCGCGGCGCTGGGGCGAAGGCACGGGCGAGTGCCACACGTTGCTGCTCGCCGCCCGAAAGCTGCCCCGGCAGGTGGGTGAGCCGGTGGCCCAGGCCGACCGCGCGCAGGCTGTCCGCGGCCCGGGTGGACGCATTGGCAAGGCCGGCGAGTTCCAGCGGGATGGACACGTTCTCCAGCGCCGTCATGGTGGGGATCAGGTGAAAGGCCTGGAACACGATGCCGACCGTGGCGCGGCGGAAACGGGCCAGCGCGTCCTCGTTCAGCGCCGTCAGGTCGTTGCCGGCGACGGAGACGCTGCCGCCCGTCGCGCGTTCCAGCCCGGCCAGCACCATCAACAGGCTGGTTTTGCCCGAGCCCGAGGGACCCACGATGCCAACCGCCTCCCCGGCCTGCACGTCGAGGTCGATGCCGCTGAGGATGTTGACCGGCCCAGCCGCCGCGGGCACGGTCAAACGGAGGTCCCGCACCCTGACGAGGGGGGCGGTTATCGGAGGAGTGATGTCCATGGTTCCTCCATATGGCCCGGCGCTGCGGTGGGCACAGGCGGCGTTGGCCATGTTGCTGCTTTTACACCCTGCGATGGCCGCGCCGAGGCCGGTCAAGCTCCTGGTGTTCGGCGACTCCCTCGCGGCTGGCTATGGCTTGCCACAGCCGGACGCGTTCCAGGCGCAACTGGGCGACGCGCTAAAACGGGACGGGTTCGACGTGCAGATCCTGGACGGTGGCGTGTCCGGAGACACCACCGCGGGGGGCCGGGCCCGGCTGGATTGGGCGCTGGCGGACAAGCCGGACGCGGTGCTGGTCGAACTGGGCGGCAACGATGGGCTGCGCGGCACCGATCCCAAGGACATGCAGGCCAACCTGACCGCCATCCTGGACACGCTGCAGGGCCACCACCTCCCCACGCTGTTGTCCGGCATCGTCGCCCCGCCCAACCTCGGCGCGCCCTATGAGAAGGAGTTTGCCGCCGTCTTCACCGCACTCGGCAAGCGACCGGGGCTACTCTACGACCCGTTCTTCCTGCAGGGCGTGGCTGGTGACCCGGCGCTCAACCAGGCCGACCACATCCATCCCAACGCCGAGGGGGTGAAGCGCGTGGTGGCCCGCATCAAGCCGGCCGTGGAACAGTTGTTGAAGGAGGTCCCGGCTGCGTCGTGAGGCTGTTCGTCGCCCTGGACCTGCCGCACGAGGCCCGCACCCACCTGTCCCGCCTTGCCAGTGGGCTGCCGGGTGCCCGCTGGCTGCCGCGGGAGAACTACCACATGACGCTGCGGTTTCTCGGCGAGATGCCGGGTCACCGGGCGGAGGAGCTGGACCACGCCCTGGCGGCGTTGCGGGGCAAGCGGTTCACCCTGCAGTTCAACGGCGTGGGCGTGTTCGAGAAGGCGGGCCGGCCCCAGGCGCTGTGGGCGGGGATCGAGCGCAACCCGCAGCTCGAGCATCTGCAGAACAAGATCGAGACCGCGGTGCAGCGCATCGGGTTCGAGCCGGAGCGACGCCGCTTCACCCCGCACGTCACCTTGGCGCGTCTGGACAACAGCCCGCCGAACAAGCTGGCGGAATGGGTGCAGGCACACAATCTGCTACGGGCCGAGCCCGTCGCCGTGGAGCACTTCACGCTGTTCTCCTCGCTGTTGGGCAAGGATGCCGCCGTCTACACAGCCGAGGTGGACTACCCGCTTGCATGACATTCCCGCGCCCGTGGCGCGACCGCTTGATGATCCCGAGCGCGACGCGCGACCGCTTGACGATTTGCACACAGCTGCCGCCGAAGCCCGTGCATGCACTGCCTGTGCCGGTGTGCTGCCCCTCGGTCCACGACCTATCTTGCGCGTGTCCACCACGGCGAAGCTGCTGATCGCGAGCCAGGCGCCGGGCACCCTGGTGCATGCCAGCGGCACGCCCTGGACGGACGAGAGCGGTAAGCGCTTGCGCGGTTGGCTCGGTATAACGCCGGACGAGTTCTACGACGGGGCGAAGGTAGCGATCCTGCCGATGGGCCTGTGCTACCCCGGCCGCCTGCCCAATGGCGGCGACTGCCCGCCGCGGCCGGAGTGCGCCCAGTTATGGCGGCCACGGCTGCTCGGACTGATGCCGCAACTGCGGTTGACCTTGCTGGTGGGGAGCTACGCGCAGGCGGACGCGCTGGGGCGGGGCACGATGACGGACCGGGTGCGGGCGTGGCGGGACTATCTGCCACGGTATTTTCCACTGCCGCACCCATCATGGCGGACCGGGGTGTGGGAAAAGCGCAACCCGTGGTTCGTGACGGACGTGCTGCCGGGGCTGCGGGCGGAGGTGGCACGGGTGTTCGCGGGTTAGCTGGTTACTATCCGTCCACCCCGGGGTTGGGAAGACACGCGCCGAGCCGTTAGACCTCGCTAAACCCCCAGCAAATGCAAGGCCACCTCGCGACGGTGCGAGGCAGTCCGGTGCTCCCACACGTAAAGGCCTTGCCAGGTGCCCAGCACCATAGCGCCATCCACGACCGGAATGCTGAGCTGGGTTTGCGTCAGCGCCGACCGGATGTGGGCCGGCATGTCATCCGGCCCCTCGGTGTCATGCCGGTAGCCGACATTCTCCGGCACCAGCCAGCTGAAGAAGGCCTCCAGATCCGCGCGCACCGTCGGGTCCGCGTTCTCCTGGATCAGCAGCGAGGCCGAGGTGTGGCGGATGAACACGGTCAGCAACCCGGTCACGATCCCCGCCTGCCCAACCCAGGCGGCAACCGGCTTGGTGATAGGGACGAGGCCCTTGCCCGCGGTTTCGACCGACAGGCTGTGGGTGAGCTGCTTCAAAACACCGCCACACAGATGATACCGGCCACCATCAGGGCAGCGCCAACGAGGCGGCCGATGCCGGCGGGATGCACTTCGAACCCGACCAGACCCCAGTTGTCCAGCGCGATGGAGGCGATGATAGCGGCCGTCACCGTCAATCCGGTGAACAGCCCAGCACCCAGCTGCGCCGGTGCGATCAGCATCGACACGATGTAGATCGCGCTCATCACGCCGCCGGTCCAAGCCCACCAGGGCACCGAGGCGACTTTGTCCGTGGGGAATCGGCCACCGGCGAAGACGGCCGGTACGACCAGGCACAGCAGCGAGATCAGGGAGAACAGGATCGCCGGCCACCACGGACCGCCCAGGGCCTTGGTCAGCTTGGCATTGGCGCCCGCCTCCACCGAGGTCAGTGCCCCGGCGGCGGCCACGAAGACATAAAGGAGCGCTTTCACGGAGGGCCAACGCCGGGAACGCCGGTGGAGTTCACCTGGGCGTCGGAGCCACGCTAGCGCCGGCCGAACAACGTCTCGATCTCGGCCCGGCTCAGCTTCAGCACGGTCGGGCGGCCGTGGGAGCAGGTCGCGGCGCGCGGAGTCGCCTCCATCTGGCGCAGCAGGGCGTTCATCTCCGCCGCGTTCAGCCGGCGCCCGGCGCGCACGCTGCCGTGGCAGGCGAGGCGGGCAATCGCGGCGTCCAGCTTGGCCTCCAGCACCGTCGCCTCGCCACATTCGGCCAACTCGTCGGCCAGGTCGCGGAGCAACGGCGCCGGGTCGGGCGGGCCGCCGGTGGAGAGCAACGCAGGCAGCGCGCGCACCAGGACGGCGCCGGGGCCGAACGCCTCGATCTCCAAACCCAGGGCCAGCAGCGACCCGGCGTGTTGCAGCAGGCGGGCGGCATCCGGCGGCGGCAGGTCAACCACCGCGGGCAGCAACAAGGGCTGGCTGCGGACGCCGCCATCGCGGTGCTGGGCCGCCAAGGCCTCGTGGGTCAGCCGTTCGTGCGCGGCGTGCTGGTCCACCAGCACCAGGCTGCCATCGCCAGCCACCGCGATCACATAAGTGTCCAGCACCTGCGCCACCGCGGCGCCGAGCGGGTGCGGCGAGGGGGCGG
>CAXTCI010000236.1:0-7540 GCA_964242325.1 uncultured Acetobacteraceae bacterium | reverse complement strand
TCCCGTGGCTGCCGCGCGCGGATAGCTAGCCGGCTGGTTGTTGGCCCTGCCATTTTTCGAATAGCGCCGGGTGTTCGCGACCATGGCGGTGGCGGACAACCTGGTAATTGGGGCGTGTCCGTGTCTGACGGGGAGCCGGTTTACGGCGACGTCGTAGCGAATTTGATCGGATGTTCCCTTGGTTAGCGGAGCAACGATCACAATTGCCGGGAGCCTTGTCGGGCGGGAAGCAACAGATGTTGGCGATGACGCGGGCGGTGCTGCTGATGGACGCGCCTTCGATGAGGCTGTCGCCCAGGCTGATGTCGGAGGTGTCACGACGATCGGACGGTTGAAGGAGACGCAGATTACAATGCTGCTGGTGGAGTAGTTTGCGACGGCGCTAGAAGTTGCGGACTTTGGATACGTTATGGAGAGTGGGCGTTCGGCGGCGAGCAGGCCGGCGGTGCGGGCGGCGTATTTAGGGGCGGCGCATTGACCTATAGAGTGTTTTGAAATAAGAACGTCGGCACGCGTTAATATCTAGTTGCGGGCTATGAGTAGATACTCTAAAAACTTTGCCAAAGCAGTTTTCTCTGTTGTTGCAGGCGCTTCCATTCTCTATGGCTCTAGGTCGTTGTACCTTGCCACGCTGCAAGATCCATATAATAATGGATATTTATTTTGGGGCACCATTGCCGCCGCTATTATAGGATTTCTTGTTCGACAACGGCTCCGAAAAACGTATGGCATTAATGAGTTTCTGGTTGGATTTACTCTTACCATAAGTGTCTTTAAAGACACGTTCCCTACTCTTGACTCCCTGTTACACAACACCTTACGCGAACTCATACTGAAAACAAACTGGCCCTCTCTTATTTCCGGCGTATACTTTATCATTCGATCTCTAGACAACATTGGAAAAGGGTTGAAGCGAGATAAGATCAATGCCGAGAGGTATAATAAGATGATGGAAATAGGTCGACCCGAAAGAATCGAAAAAGAGGCTTATAGACTCTGACAGGAAAGTGGTGGCTTCATAGGCGCCGAGGAGGCTAACTGGACGCAAGCTGAGCGAAACTGCATAAAAGCAGAACGACGTATTTCATAAAAACAGAACGACGTAAGGAGACACCGTTTGCCTCTATGTGGGAGAAGATTTTTGGTTATGATCAAAATTTGTAGGGCAGCTTATGATCTGGCTGACCCTAGCAACTCGGACAACCGGCGCCCCAGCGGAACAAGCTGGCGCAACAAGCTGGAACAGCCCAACGCGCGCCTCAGAAGCCAGTTCAGCCACTAAGTCCACATCGCTGTCAGCCCCGGCCTTTCCATGCGAAACCGAGCCGAACAACGACAGCCGCAACACGCCTGCCGTGCGCGACTCCCCCTCATGCGCCCGCAAGGTCGCGATGACTCGGTGCTCCAAAGTTTCATCCACCAATGCTGTCAGCCTAATTCACCCGTCCAAACCAGATATGCCTGGCCGCGAACACACACAAAGACCCACCCCAACCCCTCACTCTCCTTGATCCATATGCGACAACGCCGTCTGCATCGAAAAGCTGGAAAGCTTCAGTAGCCCAGTCCGTGCCTCGGTATAATCCAGGATCAAATAAAGCGGCGACGCAATGGTCAACGCCGACAGCCCAACCACAGCATAAACCAGCCGGCTCCGAGGCGACGTCAGCCCAAAGATCGCGAAAATGATCGAAAGCCACGACGT
The DNA here is from genome assembly GCA_964242325.1 of uncultured Acetobacteraceae bacterium. Classification (GTDB taxonomy): domain Bacteria; phylum Pseudomonadota; class Alphaproteobacteria; order Acetobacterales; family Acetobacteraceae; genus DASWOJ01. The sequence goes on along the minus strand of CAXTCI010000236.1, from coordinate 5,835 downwards.
CAGCACAAGCAGGAACGGCCAAGACACCGTCGAGCGGGCAGAAAAGATCAGTTGCCACCGTTGCTGGATCGCCTCTGCCACACCGTTGCGCAAACGGTCGGCAATTTGCCGGTGGTATTCATCGAGCGGTACGAGATGCTCAATCGCCGTGTCCACCTCCGTCAGCATCCTGCCCAGCTCCGTCCCTTCCACGCTTTCATGCCCGGAACCCTGGTAGAACTTGGGATACTGCCCCGGCGGCAACGGCTCCCCGGGCCAGGTGTCGGCAATGGCGGCGGCCGTGTAGGTCCGCAGTTGCGCGCGGATCGGCTCCGCCGCCAGGCCATACGTCCGCAGGCGGTGATCAAGTTCCACCAGGCTGACCCCGAACGCGCTCAGGTCATTGTTGTAGCCGTCGAACCGCTGCTTCGCATTGGAGGTCAGCAGCCCGAGCACCAGGGCCGAGAACGTCAGCAGCATTCCCATCAGCAGCCGGATGCTCTCGATGGCATCCCGTGACACGTGGCGCTCTTGCAGCTTCTGCTGCGCCCACCATCCGATGGCTGCGCTCATCAGCAGGATGAGGAACAGCAGGGCAGTATAGGCCATGTCCAACTGCGGTCTCCAGGGCTGGTGCTGACCGCCTGATGGAGCACCAAACACGCGCCCAGTGCAATGAAACCAGCATACCGGAAACGGCCAGGTAGCGGTCCGTGCGCGCCGTCCTCGTGACCCACTCCCTGACACGCATGGCCGCGCCCGCAGCAACGGACTTATCATACGTCCTGGTATCCCCAAACAAAAAGCCTGCCGCCAGCACCTCAGAGGCTATCGCCGCCTGACCCGGCAAAACTCGCCCTGCGCTCCGTCCCATTCTGCAACCAGTCCACGCCAAGTACGCCCGGCACTGGGGTACGCCACATCACCCGCCCAATCGTTGCTCCCCTCCAACCCGCCCGGAACACGTCACCCCCAGTCGCGTTCAACCCGAGCACACGAACAGCCCAACCACACCTCAGCATCCCCAAGCCCGCGGTTCTCACCAGCGCGCCTACCCCGGAGACCGTCATGCCCATCACCCCCAGCTACGATCCCCCCCTGGTGGTGCTGTCCATTTTGATCGCCGTCCTAGCCTCCTACAGCGCCCTCGATCTCGGCAGCCGCGTCCGCGGCGCCGCCCCCAGCATGCGCCCGGTCTGGATCGGCATGGCGGCGCTGGTGATGGGCGGCGGCATCTGGGCCATGCACTTCATCGGCATGCTGGCCTTCCGCATGGACCTGCCGGTGGGCTTCGCCGTGGGCGGCACCGTGCTGTCGCTGCTGGTGGCCATCGCCGCCACCGGGGCGGCCTTCGCCTGGGTCACGCGGCCCCGCGCGGAAGCGAGGGACGTGGTGCCCGCCGGCCTGCTGATGGGCGGGGGCGTCGCCGCAATGCACTACACCGGCATGGCCGCAATGGACATGCGGGCGACAATCACCCACTCCATTTCCCTGGTCGCCCTGTCGGTCGTGATCGCCGTCGTCGCCTCTACCGCCGCCCTATGGTTGATGGTCCGCTCGCACGGCGTCGCGCGGAAGCTTCTGGCCGCCGCAGTGATGGGAGCCGCCGTCGCCGGAATGCATTATGTCGGCATGGCCGCCACCAGCTTCACCATGACCGGCCAGGCCCCGGCAGCGGACGAACTGGACGGCATCGGGCAACTAACCCTCGCCTTGTATGTCGGCGCCGCCACCTTCGTCCTGCTGTTCCTGGCGTTGCTGGCGGCCTCTCTGGACCAGGCCCGCGTCCAACGCGACTTGCTGGCCAGCGAGGAGCGGTTCCGCGCCGCCGCCGAGGTCGTGGGCGACATCATCTGGACCAACAGCGCCGCTGGCGAGATGATCGGAACTCAAGCCGACTGGGCCCGCTACACCGGCCAGACCGAGGCCAAATACCACGGCTTCGGCTGGACCCAGGCCGTCCACCCGGACGACGTGCCGCCCACCGTGGAGGCCTGGAACGAGGCTGTTGCCGCCCGCCGGGTGTTCGTGCACGAGCACCGCTTGCGCCGGCACGACGGCGCCTACCGCCTGTTCGCGATACGCGCCGCCCCCGTGCTGGACGGTGCCGGGGTGCTGCGCGAATGGGTCGGCGTTCATGAGGACATCACCGAGCGCCGTCTCGCCGAGGCCGAACTGCTCGCCGCCAAGGAGCAGGCGGAGGAGGCTAACCGTGCCAAAAGCCAGTTCCTCGCCAACATGAGCCACGAGCTGCGCACCCCCCTGTCCGCCATTATCGGCTACACCGAGATGCTGGAGGAGGAGATCGAGGACTCCGGCGACATGACCAGCCTGCTCGGCGACATGACCAAGATCAAGGACAATGCCCGCCACCTGCTGGGGCTCATCAACGACGTGCTGGATATCTCCAAGGTCGAAAGCGGCCGCATGGAGGTCTATGCCGAGGACTTCGACGCCGGCCGCCTATTGCAGGATGTGGTGGCAACGATGCAGGCGCTGATGGACAAGAACGGTAACACCTTGGTGCTGCAGGCGCCGCCACTGGGGACGATGCACCAGGACGTGACCAAGCTGCGGCAGATGCTGCTGAACCTGCTGAGCAACGCCGCCAAGTTCACCCAGAACGGCACCATCACCCTGTCCGCCGAGCGCTTTGCCCGCCCGGACGGCCTGGACGAAGTCACGCTGAAGGTTTCCGACACCGGCATCGGCATGACGCCGGAGCAGTTGCAGCATCTGTTCCAACGCTTCCAGCAGGCCGACGCCTCCACCACGCGCCGCTTCGGCGGCACTGGGCTGGGGCTGTCCATTACCCGGGCCTTTGCCACCATGCTGGGCGGCGCCGTAGACGTTGCCAGCGCGCCGGGCCAGGGCACGACCTTTACCCTGCGCCTGCCCGCCTACTGGCAGCCGGCACAGGCGTCCGCTATCGACGGTGCCGGGGAGGCTGAAGCCGGCCAGCATCCCGTCCTGGTCATAGACGACGATCCGGCGGTGCTCGACCTGATGACGCGTTTCCTGCAAAAAGACGGTTTCGCCGTCCGCACCGCCTCCGACGGAGAAACCGGGTTGAAGCTGGCGGCGCAGCTCCGTCCCTCCGTCATTCTGCTGGACATCTTGATGCCGCGGCTGGACGGCTGGGGGGTGCTGTCCCGCCTCAAGGCTGACCCGGCGCTGGCCCCCATCCCGGTCGTGGTTGTCAGTTTCGTCAACGAGCGCGGGCTGGGTTACTCGCTGGGCGCTGCGGACTACCTGACCAAGCCAGTGGAATGGGATCACCTGAAGCAAGCGCTGGATCGGCTGGCGGAGGAAAAGGCAGGTCGGCCCGTGCTGGTGGTGGATGACGACGCCGACACCCGCGACCGGCTCCGGACGATGCTGGCCCGGGACGGCTGGGCCGTGGACACCGCCGCCGATGGCAACGCCGCCCTGCAGCAGGTCGCCGCCGTCCGCCCGGCGTTGATCCTGCTAGATCTGATGATGCCCGGCATGGATGGCTTCGGCGTGCTGAAGGAGCTGCGGAACCGCCCGGACTGGAGCACCATCCCCGTTATCGTCGTCACCGCGATGGACATGACGGCCGCCGACCGGGAACGGCTGGGACCGCAGCCGACACTGATCCGCAAGGACAGCTCCGACATGCGCGACCTGCTGCAAGAGGTGCGCCGTGCGTCCGGACAGGCGCTCCCGGCTGCCCCGGCCCCGGCGAATACTCCCGCCCGCCGGGCCGAGGAGCTGGAAACCGCGCTGGGCCGTCACAGGGCATAAAGCACCGTCAGGACGCCGCAAACCCAGGGTGCCCCAGCCGCGTTGCGCCGCGATGGATCTGACCACCAAGGCCCAAGACATCCACCGCCGTCTGTGCCGCCTGTACGGCTGCCCCATCGCCTACTTCCATGCGTTGGACCCCCTCAGCGAACTCGTCAGCTCCCTCCTGTCACACCGCACCCGCAACGCGGATAGCGGTGCCGCCTTCAAGGCTTTGCGCGCCCGCTTCCCCGATTGGCATTCCGTCCTCGACGCCCCCATTGCCGAGGTGCAGCAGGCCATCGCTCGCGTCACTTGGCCCGAGCAGAAGGCGCCCCGCATCCAGTCCATCCTGCGCGCCATCCAGGCCGAGCGCGGTGAGCTGTCCCTGGACTTCCTGGCCGACCTGCCGGTGGATGAGGCCCGCGCCTGGCTGCAGCTTCTGCCCGGCGTCGGTCCGAAGACCAGCGCCGCCGTGCTCAGCTTCAGCGTGCTGCGCCGCCCGGCGCTGCCGGTAGACAGCCATCACCACCGCGTTGCCATGCGCACCGGCCTGATCCCGGCCGGGATGGCAGTTGGCCCCTCACACGTCGTGCTGGCCGCGCAACTGCCACCGGAGTGGGACGCGCAGCAGGTCTATGACAACCACGAAGTGCTGATGCTGCACGGACAAAAATGCTGCTACTGGCGCAACCCGGCCTGCGGGCGCTGCCCGTTGCTGGACCTGTGCCCGGCCGGGCAGGGGTTCATGAAGGCCGTCGCCGCAACCACCGGCGAGCTTCCAGTCTAGGGCAGGTTGCAGTCAGGTTTGGACGCACAGCGAGCGGATTTGAACTTGCCAGCCTCCGCTCGCAAACAAAAAAGCCAGATCGGTTTGGCTCCAACCCGGACGCAAGCCGATCCAGTCGCCCCGGCTTAAAGCTGTGGCGTAAAACTTGCAATGCGGTTCGAGGAATAGCCGGCGCGCGGCTCCGTGCGCCCGAACCGGAGCAAGCGGCATGTCGCCCCCAGCAGCCACCATCCCAACCACCCGGCGCACGCCGATCTACAAATCGCTATTCGTTCAGGTGGTTGCTGCACTGGTGGTCGGCATCGTGCTCGGCATGGCAGAGCCGGGCTTTGCCATCAGCCTAAAGTTCTTCAGCGACGCGTTCCTGAAGCTGATCTCGATGATCGTGGCGCCCATCGTTTTCTGCGTCGTCGTGCACGGGATCGCCGGCGCAGGCGACCTCAAGAAGGTCGGCCGGGTCGGCGGCAAAGCGCTACTCTACTTTGAGGTAATGACGACCGTTGCCCTGACGGTGGGCCTGCTGCTGGCCTACCTGGTCGGGCCCGGCCACGGCATGAACATCAACACCGCGACGCTGGATGCCAAGGCGCTGGGCACCTACACCGAGAACGCCCACAAGCTGCAGGGCGGCGGCATCGGCAGCTTCATCCTGAACATCATCCCCACGACCTCGTTTGACGCGCTGGCGCGCAACGACGTGCTGCAAGTGCTGTTTTTCGCCATCATTTTCGGCATCAGCCTGTCCCTGGTCGGTGAGTCAGGCAAGCAGGTGACGGACCTGATCGAAACCGTGTCCAAGGTGCTGTTCCGGGCGATGGGCCTGATCGTGCGCTTGGCGCCGCTGGGGGTGCTGGGAGCGGTGGCATATACGGTCGGCCAGTACGGCGTGGGGTCGCTGCAGCAGCTCGTGTCGCTGGTGGTGCTGTTCTGGGTAGCGGTTGCGCTGTTCGTTGTGGTGGTGCTCGGCACGGTCATGCGCGTCACGACCGGGCTGAACATCCTACGCTTCCTGCTGTATTTCCGGGAGGAGCTGACTATCGTGCTGGCCACCGCGTCGTCGGACGCGGTGCTGCCGCAGATCATGCGCAAGCTGGAGCGCATGGGCGTCAAGCCGTCCATCGTCGGGCTGGTGGTTCCGACGGGTTACTCGTTCAACCTCGATGCGTTTTCGATCTACCTGACGCTTGCGACGGTGTTCATCGCGCAGGCGACCAACACGCCGCTGTCCCTCGGAGACTTGCTGCTGGTGCTGGGCATCTCCCTCGTGACCAGCAAGGGGGCGCACGGCGTGCCCGGCTCCGCCATCGTGATCCTGGCGG
>CAXTCI010000235.1:0-7588 GCA_964242325.1 uncultured Acetobacteraceae bacterium | reverse complement strand
CAGGCCATGCGCACAGCGCATCTTGGTAAATTAAACTTGTATGCATCCTGTTCTGATGATTAAAGCTCGACACATCTTGAATTTAAGTCGTTACTTAGACGGCAGAGTACTATATAGATGGGAACTGGGCAGGAATTTGGGGCAGGTAGGCCCATTCCTGCCCGCGAAATGGCGTTTTAGGCCGGAAAGACGAGGCGATGCACACCGAAACAGCGTTACGGACAAGCGCCGGGCCCGAAGCCCTGACGAAGGCAGAGCATGACCGGTTCTGGCGAGACGGCTTCCTAGTGCTGCCGCCGCTGAGCCCGCCAGGGGAGGTCGCCCATCTAGTCGGCCTGTATGACGGGATGTTCGCCAGGGCGGCTGGACGAGCGGAAGGCGACTATTTCGATTTCGCGAGTGCCGAAGTCTCCGACCGCCCGCCCAGCGTTCCGCAAGTGCTGAACCCTTCGAGGTATGAACCAGACTTCGCCAAAACGGCGTTTCGCGTCCAAGCCGCTGCGATCGCTCGGCAGTTGCTGGGGCCGCGCGCCGAACTGGTCTTCGAGCACGCCATGCTGAAGCCGCCCCGCTCCGGCGGCCCCACACCCTGGCACCAGGATGAGGCATTCTACAGCGTGCTGAACAACTTCCGCTCGATCACCTTCTGGATGCCGCTGCAAGACGTCGCGCTCGAAAACGGCTGCATGCGGTTCGTGCCCGGCAGCCACCGGGGCCCCCTGCTGGAACACCGTGCCATCGGCAACGACCCGCGTGTCCACGGACTTGAGGCGATCGGCGTGGAGCATGACGCGGGCGTGGTCTGCACCTTGCCGGCAGGAGCGGCAACCGTGCATGAATGCCGTACCTTGCACGCCGCCGGCCCCAACCTGTCCGACGTGCCGCGCCGGGCCTATGCGGTTGCATTCGGGGTCAAGTCTTGGCGCAACGTGCAATGGCGTGAGCACCCCTGGAAGCGCGCGCAGAACACAGCGCATGAGAACCTTTCCCGACGCCTTCGGACCCCGAAAGAGAAGCTGAAGGGGACAGTCGGCTCCCTGTTGGGCCTTGTGCTGCGGTGACACTGGCCTGCCATCCCTCATGGACGTGGCTGTTGGACAGCAGCGCGTCGTTCATCGTCGCTCCGCCGTTGAACTGCACCCACGTCACCACGGGCTCCGGCAGGCCGGCGCATACCGCCTCCTGTTCCAGCAGCCGTTATCGCCGCATCACGGTGAACCGCAGGTAGGCGACGCCAATCTGCGCGGCGATGCGCACCTCCCGTGCCTCCTCAGCACGGGCAGTGCACGGCGCGGCCAGCGCAGCCGCTATCGCAAGTGCGGTGCGCCGCGGCCGAGGGGGATATGCGAATCATGTCATACCTCGACGATGCGCGGGCGGGAGGTCGGGCGCGGCACGCTGCCGCCGGCTTCGGCAGGCTGGGCAACGCGTGGTGCAGGCTGGCCGTATCCAGCGCGCTCACCGACCATCCGGCCGCGCTCCAGCATCACGGCGCGGTCGGCCAGTTCCATCGCCTCCTCCTCGTCGTGCGTCACGAATAGCGTGGTGGTGCCGAGCGCGTCGTGAATGCGGCGCAGTTCCAGCCGCAGTTCTTCCCGCACCTGGCGGTCCAGGGCGCCAAATGGCTCGTCCAGCAACAGGATGCGCGGCTCCACCGCCAAGGTGCGGGCCAACGCCACCCGTTGCCGCTGCCCGCCGGAGAGTTGCGACGGCAAGCGGTCGCCCAGCCCTTGCAACCGGACGAGCGCCAGCATCCGTTCGACGGTGGCTATGACCTCGTGCCGGGGCGGGCGGGGGCGGCGGACCTGCAGGCCAAAGGCGATGTTGCGCGCAACCGTCATGTGTTCGAACAGCGCATAACCCTGGAACACGAAGCCCAAGCCGCGCCGGCCCGGCGGCAGGTCGTCGGCAGGGCGCCCGCCCAGGTGCAGCGTCCCGGTATCCGCCCCGTCCAGCCCGGCGATCACCCGCAGCAGCGTCGTCTTGCCGGACCCCGACGGGCCGAGCAGCGCGACAAAGCTTCCTTCCGCGACATGCAGGCTCAACCCGTCCAGGATGCGGGTCGCTCCGACCTGCTTGGTCAGGCCAACCAGGCGGATCATACTGCCACCGCAAGCTACTGCGCGCGGCTGCCGCGGGCGCGCAAGACTTCCTGCCGCCAGTCCAACAGGGCCCGCAGGCCAATGGTCAGCAGCGCAATGCCGGCCAGCAGGGTCGCCACCCCGAACGCAGCGGCGATGTTGTATTCCTGGTAGAGCACCTCGATGTGCAGCGGGACGGTGTTGGTCAAGCCACGTATGCGGCCGGACACGACGGACACCGCACCGAACTCTCCCATCGACCGTGCACTGCAGAGCAGCACACCGAACAGCAGGCCCCAGCGTATCTTGGGCAGGGTGATGCGCAGGAACGTCTGCAGTCCGGTGGCGCCTAGCACCAAGGCTGCTTCCTCCTCCGCGATGCCCTGTGACTCCATGAGGGGAATGAGTTGCCCGGCCACGAAGGGCAGCGTCACGAACAGGGTCGCCAGCACGATGCCCGGCAGCGCGAAGATGATCCGCAGGCCAGTGTCCGACAAGGCCGGCCCGAACCAACCCTGGGCGCCGAACATCAGCACATAGACCAGCCCGGATATGACCGGGGATACCGAAAACGGCAGGCCGATCAGCACCTGCAGCAGACGACGGCCCCGGAAGCGGAAGCGAGTGACGCACCAGGCCGCCGCCACGCCGAACACGGTGTTGGCCGGCACGACGATGGCCGCCACCACCAGGGTCAGCCGCACTGCCGCGGCGGCGTCCGGGTCGGTGACGGCCTCGATGAACGTCCCCATCCCGCCGGAAAACGCCTCGGTGAACAGCACGGCCAGCGGCAGGATCAGCAGCAGGACCGCCACCAGCACGGCCCCACCAATCAGCAGCGCCCGCCACGCCGGCCCTTCGCCGAGCCCCAGTCTACCCTGCATGCCTGGCGGCCCCCCGGCCTTGCAGGCGATTGATCGCCACGAGCAGCACAAACGACAACAGCAGCATGGCGGAGCCCAGCAGCGCCGCGCCGGGATAGTCATACTGTTCCAGCTTGATGACGATCAGCAAGGGCACGATCTCCGACACCAGCGGGCGGTTACCGGCTATGAAAATCACCGACCCGTACTCGCCCACCGCGCGGGCGAAGCCCATGCCCGCGCCGGTTGCGATGGCCGGCAGCAGCGGCGGCAGGACCACAAGACGAAAAGCCTGCCACGGCGACGCGCCCAGGATCATTGCAGCCTCGTCGGCCGACCGGTCCAGCCCGGCCAGCACCGGCTGCACCGCGCGCACCACGAACGGCAGGGCGATGAACAGCAGCGCCACGCCGATCCCCAGCGGCGTAAAGGCGACGGTGATGCCAAGCGGCGCCAGCAGCGCGCCAAGCCAGCCGTCCGGCGCATACAACGTGGTCAGCGCGATCCCGGCGACGGCGGTCGGCAGCGCGAACGGCAGGTCCACCGCCGCATCCAGCAGCCGGCGCCCTGGAAACCGGTAACGCTCCAGCGCCCAGGCCAGCAACAGGCCGGCCGGCACGCTGGCCACCGCAGCCGCCGCCGATACGCCGAAGCTGACCCGGAACGCGCTGGCCGTTCGCGGGTCGGCGAACAATGCCCAGGTCCGGCCCGGCTCTGCCGTGGCGGCCCTTGCCAGCAGGCCAGCCAAAGGCAGCAGCACAATCAAGCCGAGGTAGGCCGTCGTGACGCCCAGGGTCAGGCCGAAGCCGGGCAGGACTCGTCGCCGCATGTTGCCTACCGCCCCGGCGCGTAAATCTGGTCGAACAGGCCGCCGTCGCCGAAGTGCTCGCGCTGTACATCGCTCCAGGCGCCAAAGGTGTCTGCAATGGTGAAGGTGCTCACCTTAGGGAACTGCTCGGCGTGCCGGGCTAGCACGGCCGCGTCCACGGGGCGGTAGAAGTTCTGCGCCACGACCTCCTGCGCTTCGGGCGTCCACAGGAAGCGCAGGTAGGCTTCTGCCAGCGCCCGGGTGCCGCGCCGGTCCACCACATGGTCCACGACGGCCACAACGGGTTCGGCCACAATGGTGACGCTCGGCACCACAATCTCCAGCTTGTCGCGGCCCATCTTGCGGACGGCCAGGTTCGCATCGTCCTCCCAGGCCAGCAGCACGTCCCCCTGGTTGCGCTGCGCGAAGCTGATGGTGCTGCCGCGGGCGCCGGTGTCGAGCACGGGCACATGCTTGAACAGCTCGGCAACATAGGCCCGCGCCTTCGCCGGGTCGCCCCCCTGGGTGCGCAAGGCCCATCCCCAGGCCGCCAGGTAGTTCCAGCGCGCGCCGCCGGACGTCTTGGGGTTGGGCGTGATGACGTTGACGCCCGGGCGCACCAGGTCGGGCCAGTCGCGGATCGCCTTGGGGTTGCCCTTCCTGACCACGAACAGGATCGTGCTGGTGTAGGGCACGGACCCGTTTGGCAGGCGGTCCCGCCAGCCCGGGGCGATCAGGCCGCCCCGTTCGGCGATGGCGTCCACGTCCGGCTGAAGGGCGAGGGTCACCACGTCCGCCTCAAGCCCATCAATCACCGCACGCGCCTGCGCGCCCGACCCGCCGTGGCTGGCCCGCACCTGCACGTCCCGCCCGGTTTGCGCCCGCCAGGCCCGCACGAACAGCGGGTTCAGCGCCGCATACAACTCCCGCGTCGGGTCGTAGGACACGTTCAGCAGCGTGTCGGCGCCCTGCGCATGGGCCGGCCGCCAGGGCAGCAGCGAGGTGGTCAGCAAGCCGCACAGGGCGGCGCGGCGGGACGGGGACATGGGCAACCTCCTGTGTCTAGAAGTTCAGTCCCCGCCCGTCCGTGGCATAAGCCCCGGCAGGGCGACGGCTTCAGTGACGAATGCGGCCAGGCGCTCGGCAGAGCTGCCGACCGAGGCCGTGGCCGTACCGATGACCAGGTCTGGCGCAACGGGCGGCTCATATGGCGCGTCCACGCCGGTGAAGCCGGACAGACGGCCGGCACGGGCGGCGGCATACAGGCCCTTGGGATCACGTGCCTCGCACACCGCACGGTCCGCTTCCACGTAAATCTCGCGGAACCCCTCCTGGACGGCCTGCCGGGCCATCGCGCGGTCGTCCGCCCCGGGCGAGATCAGCGCCACCAGCACGACCTGGCCTGAATCCGCCAGCAGGCGTGCGACGACGGCCGCACGCCGGATGTTCTCGCGCCGGTCCTCCGGCGAGAAGCCGAGGTCGGACGACAGCCGCGCCCGCAGCGTGTCGCCGTCCAGCACGGTGACGTCTATGCCGCGGCGGAACAGCAGCGCCTCTGCCGCCCGCGCCACCGTGCTCTTGCCCGACCCCGGCAGGCCGGTCATCCAGAACACGCCGCTGCGGTGGCGCTTCGCCTGCGCCCGGTCCCAGGCCGACACGGCGCTGTCCACCGGGAACACAGACCGGCCGGTGGTGGACAGCGGCGCCGGGCCGATTAAGGGCGCGCCGCCGACGATGCGCCCGTGCAGGTCCACCAGCACGCCGCGCCCGCCCAGCGACCCCGGCTCGAATGGGTCGAACGGGATGCTTTCGCTGGCGGCCAGCACCACGTCGGCGAAGCCCTCCGGCGGCACGTGGTCGGCCGGCTGGTCCGTCAGGTCGTCGATGCGGACCACCGAGGTGATCGCGGCGACGGTGACGGCATACTCGGCCGTGGACAAGCGCAGCCGGAACGACTCGCCGATGCGCAGCGGCTCCTGGCGCAACCAGAACAGCCGGGCGCGCACCCGGGCAGCGCGGAGTGGCGGCTGCGCACTGGCGTGCAGCAGGTCGCCGCGCTCCACGACCATGTCGGGCGTCAGGGTCAGGGCGATGGACTGGCCGGCCTCGGCCTCCGTGCCGCCGCCGCCGGGCCATCCTTCCAGGGTGGCGACCTTGGCCACCGCGCCCTCCTTGCCGATCACCAGGGTGTCGCCCACCGCAATCCGTCCGCCCTCGATCCGGCCCACCACGATCCGCTTGCTGTCGAACCGGTAAACATCCTGCACCGGCAGGCGCAGCGGACGCTCGGCGCGCGACGGCAGCGGCGGCACGACGGACAGCGCCTCCGTCAAGGTGGGTCCGCGATACCAGCCGGTGCGGGCGGAGCGCGACGCCACGTTGTCGCCATGCCGCGCGGAGGCGGGAATGACGGCAGCCGGGCTGAGCTCCAACTGCTCCAGCAGCTCGGTGATGGCCCGGGTGGCCGACGCGACCCGGTCGGCGTCGAAGTCCAGCAGGTCCGCCTTGTTCAGCAGCACGATGATGTGGCGCACGCCGATCAAGCGCAGCAGCACGGCATGGCGCCGGGTCTGCTCCTGCGCGCCCTCGGCCACGTCCACCACCAGCACTGCCGCGGCGGCGCCAGCCGCGCCGGTGACCATGTTGCGCAGGAACTGCCGATGGCCCGGCGCGTCCACGATCACGAACGGCCGCCCGTCCAGCACGAAGGGCAGGCGCGTGCTGTCGATGGTGACGCCCTGGTCCCGCTCGGCCTGCAGGCTGTCGAGCAGGAAGGACCATTCGACCTTCAGGCCCCGGCGCTCGCTGCTGGCCAGGGCGGCGTCCATGCGGCCTTCCGGCAGGTTGCCGGTGTCGTGCAGCAGGCGGCCGATCAGGGTGCTCTTGCCGTGATCCACATGACCGACGATGACGATGCGGGTGGCAAGCTCGTTCTCAGTGGCGACAGTGTCGTTGGCCGGCAGGTCATTCAAAGACTGGGCCGGGACGACCTGCAGAAGGGCGCCCATCACAGGTAACCCGCGACGCGCAGCCGCTCGAACGCATCCTCGGTTTCATTGTCCATCGCCCGACCCGCCCGCTCCGCTTCGCGGGTAAGGCGCAGCTCCGCCAGGATCTCCGGGATGGTCCTGGCCTCGCTCGGCACCGGGGCGGTGATGTCCTGGTCCCCCAGCGATCGGTAGCGCCAGCCGTCGCGCGCGAAGTAAAGGTCCACGACCGGGATGCCCTCACGCTCGATGTAGCGCCATACGTCCAGCTCGCGCCACGCCAGCAAGGGGTGGACGCGCACATGGGCGCCGGCCTCGACCGGCGTCGCGAACTGGTCCCAGAACTCGGGCGGCTGGTTCCGCACGTCCCAGCGGTGGCTGGCAGCGCGCGGGCTGAACACGCGCTCCTTGGCGCGCGTCGCCTGTTCGTCCCGTCGTATGCCGGCGACGACGCCCGCCAAGCGGTCCCGCTCGATCACCGACGCAAGCCCGGCGGTCTTGCGCGCGGCGGACCGGGCGGCGGGCGGCAGCGTCGGGTCAATCTCCTCCACCGGCGGGCAGGCGCCGATGCGCAGGTCCAAGCCCCACTCAGAGGCGTAGCGGTCGCGGAAGGCATACATCTCGGGAAACTTCTTGCCGGTGTCCACGTGATACACCGGCATCGGCACCCGGCCGAGGAACGCCTTGCGCGCCAGCCACAGCAGCACGTTGCTGTCCTTGCCAAGCGACCACAGCAGACCGAGCGGCCGTAGCCGGTGATAGGCTTCGCGCAGCACGAAGATGCTCTGCGCTTCTAGTTGGTCCAGGTCGGTCATTATGTTCTTTCTATGGGGCGGTGAATGCCGCACT
>CAXTCI010000234.1:4992-7663 GCA_964242325.1 uncultured Acetobacteraceae bacterium | reverse complement strand
TCAAATCCCTCGTCATCGCGTAGCCCTGGTCGCGCCAGCACAGCCCCACCATTGGCACCTCCTTGACCGCTACCTGCTCCAATTCTGCATAGATGACCTCGCGCCGGGCCATGTCGAACGTGCGCCGCCCTTCCGCGAGCAAGCTGTCTATCTGGGACGAAGATATGCCGAAGGAACGAGTATAATTGGTCGGCAAGTCGGTTCCGACGAAGTTGCTCATTCCGTCGGGATCATTGCTTTCATTGGTCGTGCCGTTGACTGCAATATCGAACTGCCCGCGGTTGCCGAGCACGATGCGCGTGGCCCAGTCCGGCAACACAAGTTGGGATTGTATGCCGATCTCGGCCAGGTGGCTTTGGATCACCTCGGCGGTGCTCTTGATCATCCCGTATGTGGAGGTGGCGAGCAGCTTGCACGGGAAGCCGGAGGCCACCCCCGCCTCTGCCAGCAGCGCTTTGGCCCGCTTCGGGTCATAGGCCCAGCCATGCGACCGCGCTTCTTCAAAGAACGGGCTGGCCCGCTCGAATGGCAGGCTTTCCAACGGGCGGCCGCGGCCGAAAAAGGCGGCTTGCACGATCTCCTCCCGCCGGATCGCGACGGCAGCAGCCTGGCGCACCCGGACATCGCTGAACGGGCCAACCTTGGCATTGAAATACATGTACATGAATGGGCCTTCGGTCGTCTGCAACGTGAAGGCCGGATTTGCTTGCAGGCCCTCCATGGCCGACCAGGGGACGTATTCAATCAGGTCCACGTCCCCGGCTTTCAGGGCGGCCACCCGGGCATCCTCGTCCGCGTAGGCCACCAGGCGCACAGTCCGCAACTTGGGTAGGCCGGGCCGGTAGAAACGATCGAATGCCTTGAGGTCGATGTAGTTGCCACGCTCCTGCCCTGCCAATTCGAACGGCCCGGCGCCAATCCCCACCCCAGCGCGGTCCAGCGAGCCCTTGGCGACGATGGGCGTGAAGTAGCTGGCGAACAGATTTGGCAGCACCGCCGACGGCTCCCTCGTCGTCAGCCGGACCGTGCGGGCGTTGGGCGTGTCGATTGCCGTTATGCGGGCCATCTCGCCCTTCATGTAAGCTGGGCTCTTGTCGGCGGCGATCTGCTCGATGCTGTAGCGCACGTCGTCGGCCGTCACGGGATCGCCGTTGTGGAACACCGCCTCCCGCAGATGGAACACCCAAGTCCCGTCCTCAGTGCGCTCCCACCGCTCGGCCAACTCGCCCCGCATCTGCCCGTCCGGACCGTAGCCCAGCAGCCCGCGGTAGATCAGCAGCTTGGCGTTCTGCGCAACGGTGCCGGTGTTGGTCCACTGTGCCAGCGTGGCAGGCCATCCTGAGATCCCCATCACTAGATGGCCGGGCACGCGTGTCGCCGCCCGTGCCCTGGGCAGACCGACCAGCGGCAGGGCGGCGGCTGTGGCAAGCATCCGGCGACGTGTTGCGGGCATGCCGAGGGTCCTCAAGTGAAGTCGTGCAGGTGACAGGCGGCACGCTGTCCCGGGGCCACGTCCCGTAGCACAGGCCGTTCGACCCGGCATCGGTCGAAGCTGTGTGGGCAGCGCGGATGAAACGCGCAGCCAAGGGGCGGGTGCAGCGGCGACGGCAGCTCGCCGGGCAGGGCGGTGAACTGCTTCCGGCCGGTCTCAAGCCGTGGCATCTGCGCCAGCAGTGCCCGCGTGTAGGGATGGGCAGGCGCGCGGAACAACGGCGCGGCCGGCGCCTCCTCCACAATGCGGCCCAAGTACATGACCGCGACCCGGTCCGATAAATGGCGTACCACGGACAAGTCGTGCCCGATGAACAGCAACGCCAGGCCGCGCTGGGCACGCAGGTCGGCCAGCAGGTTGATGACCTGCGCCTGGACCGAAACGTCGAGCGCACTGACCGCCTCGTCGCACACCAGGGCCGCCGGCTGCACGGCCAGCGCGCGGGCGATGCCGATGCGTTGCCTCTGCCCGCCGCTGAGCTCGTGCGGCAAGCGGTCCAGCATCGCACCGTCCAACCCGACTTCGGCCAGCAGCCCGGCAACATAGCCCCGCTGCCCGGCCCGGGTCGTCACCCCGTGCAGCACGGGTGCCTCGCCCACCAAGTCCACCACCCTGCGCCGCGGGTTCAGCGACGCTTGCGGATCCTGGAACACCATCTGCACGCCCAGCGTCCAGGCGCGTGCCGCCTTGCCCTGCAGTCCGGCGACGGGATGGCCGTCCCATCGCACCTCTCCCGCGGAAGGTGGCAGGATGCCCGACAGCATGCGCCCCAGCGTGCTCTTGCCGCAGCCGCTTTCCCCGACCAAGCCGAGCGCCTCGTTGGGCGCCACCGACAGGTTTACGTCCGTTACGGCGTGCAAGGCCGCCACCCGGTTACCACGTAGCCGCGACACGAATCCCGACGGCGGACCGGCGAACCGGCGCGACAGGCCGCGCGCTTCCAGCAGGGCGGTCATACGGCGGGCTGCAACGGGTGGAAGCAACGCGCGTGGTGCTGCGGGCGCAATTCGGCCAGGGCGGGGACCTGCTCACAGGCAGGGTCGGCGCGGGGGCAGCGCGGCCGGAACGTGCAACCGCCCGGCAAGCTGCCGAGGCCCGGCATGGCGCCCGGGATCTGCCGCAACCGCTCACCGGGTTGGTTGCGGGCGGGCACGGACGCCATCAGTCCCTCGGCATACG
>CAXTCI010000234.1:0-4892 GCA_964242325.1 uncultured Acetobacteraceae bacterium | reverse complement strand
CCCACCAGGCCCAGCGTCTGCCCGCGGCGCAGGGTAAAGGAGACGCCGTCCACCGCGGGCTGGTCGCCAGCAGTAGTGGGGAAGTGGACAGTCAGGTCCTGCACGTCCAGCGCCATCATGAACTGGTGCCGCGCGGGTCCAGCACTTCCCGCAGCCGGTCCCCAACCAAGTTGATAGCGAACACCAGCACCAGTAGCGCTACCCCGGGAAAGATGCTGATCCAGTATTCGCCGTTCAGAAGGAACTGGAACCCGTTCGCGATCAGCAGCCCGAGCGATGGCTGCGTAACCGGCAGGCCCACGCCCAGGAAGGACAACGTCGCCTCCAACCCAATCGCGTTCGCCACCTCGACCGCCGCGACCACCATCAGCGGCGGCAGAGCATTGGGCAGCACGTGGCCGAACAGGATGCGGTGGGCGGGAATACCCAGGCAGTGTGCGGCGGCAACGTAGTCGCGCTGCCGCTCCACCAGGGCACTGCCACGCGCGATGCGGGAGAAATACGCCCATT
Source organism: uncultured Acetobacteraceae bacterium (assembly GCA_964242325.1). Taxonomy (GTDB): domain Bacteria; phylum Pseudomonadota; class Alphaproteobacteria; order Acetobacterales; family Acetobacteraceae; genus DASWOJ01. The sequence continues at coordinate 4,382 of CAXTCI010000234.1, read as the reverse complement.
GCACCAGCGCCAAGGCAAGGATGATCTTGTCAACGCCACGGCCGAGCACGGCCAGCAGCGTCAACGCGACCAAGATGGAGGGAATGCTGAGCTGCAGGTCTACCAGCCGCATGATGGCGCTGTTGACCCGGCCACCCTTCCAGGCCGCGACCAGGCCGAGCACCGTTCCCGTGATGGCGGCGAAGGTGGTGGCCGCGAAGCCGACGAGCAGGCTGGTCCGCAAGCCGTATAGGATTGCCGACAGCATGTCCCGCGCCTGGTCATCGGTGCCGAGCAGGTAGAACATGCCATCCGCCCCGCGGCTGAAAGGGGGCAGCTTGCCATCCAGCAGGCTGAGTGAGGCCAAGTCATACGGGTCCTGTGGCGCAAAGGCCGGGGCGAACACGGCTGCTGCGGCAATCCCCAGCAGGACGGTCATGGCACCAACCGCCAGGGGAGCCCGCGCGTAGCTGCGGACGAAGCCGAAACTGGGGCGGGCAGCCGTAGCGGTCACGCAGGGCGCAGGCGCGCGCGCGGATCGAGCGCCGCGTAGAGGAGGTCCACCACCAGGTTTATGGCCACGAACAGCACCGCGATGATGACTAGGTAGCCAACCACGACGGGGCGATCCAGTTGGTTGATGCTGTCGATGATCAGCTTGCCCGTGCCCGGCCAGGCGAACACGCTCTCGGTGACCACGGAGAACGCAACGATGTTGCCGAACTGCAGGCCCGAGACCGTGACAATGGGGATCGCCACCCGTTTCAACACGTGCACGACCAGGATGCGGGTGGACGACAAGCCTTTCGCACGGGCGTAGCGGACAAAGTCCTGCCCCATCGCCTCCCGCACCCCAGACCGGGACAGCCGCAGCACCAGCGCCATCGGGAACAACGACAGATTGAGGGCGGGGAGCAGGATATGCCTAACCCCATCCGCCGTCAGAACAGACAAGCCCACCCCTAGCACGGATACGGTGGCTCCTCGCCCGGAGGCGGGCAGCCAGCCCAAATCCACCGCGAACAGCACGATCAGCACCAGTCCCACCCAGAACGTCGGCAGACTGAACCCGAAGATTGACCCTGTCATTAGCCACCGGTCCAGCCGGGAGGGGGCGGTGGCCCCGGCTAGCACGCCGAGCGGCACGCCAACGGCCACGGCCAGCACCATAGCCGTAACGGCCAATTCCAGCGTCGCCGGCAGCCGCTCCAGGATCACGTCCATCGCACTCTGGTGGTAGACGAACGACGTGCCCCAGCTTCCCTGCACCAGATGGAACAGGAACAGCAGGTATTGGCGCCAGAGTGGCTGGTCCAGCCCCATAGCGCTGCGAAACCGCGCGATGTCCTCGGGCGTCGACTGCGGGTCCAGCAGGATCGCGGTCGGGTCGCCGACCGCGTACAGCCCAACAAAGATCATCATCGAGAGCGCCAGGACGACGAGCAGCCCCTGGGCAACCCGGCGTAGAATCAGGCTGCCCACGCTCAGGTCACTGGCGGCCGACCGCCGAGAGGATTATCTCCTCGGTGGCCTGGGGCTGGTAGGTCACCGGCTTGCGGGCTGCTGCGATCACTAGCAGCGTGTCAAGCGGGATGTAGGCCTGGCGCTGGATCAACAGTCCCATCACGGCTGCCATCTCCCTGTTCCGCACCGTCTCGTCCATCGTCAGCGTGGCCGCGTCGATGGCCTGGTCCACGTCCGGCATCGACAAGCCCATGTTCCAAGAGCCGACACCCCGGGCGAGATCCCGCGTCTCCATCACGTCGCGCAGAAAGGATGTGGCGTCCCCCCCATTGCTGCCCCAAGCCAACAGGTAGAAGGAGTATTCCGGGCGTTGCAGGCGCGGGAAATAGACGGTGGATGGCTGCGCGTCGATGGCGACAGTCACCCCAATGCGGGCGAGCAGGACGCCGGCCGTCTGGCACGTCGCGGCGTCGTTTACGTAGCGGTCATTGGGGCAGTGCAGCGTGACCTTGAAGCCGTCCGGATAGCCAGCTTCCGCCAACAGCTTCTTGGCCGCTTCGGGCTGGTAGGGCGTTGGCGGCACGCTGGCATTGTATCCGGCGATGTGGCTCGGGACGCCCTGGGTGGTCGGCTCCGCCAGCCCTTCCATCACCCGCTTGATCACTACGTCCTGCGAAATCGCCAGGGCGAAGGAGCGCCGCACGCGCTCGTCCTTGAACGGATTGTGGGGCAGCACCGCTCCTACCTTATCGGTAGCGAAAGGGGTCTGGTCGCGAAGCATGTCGAAACCCAGGAACACCGACCGGTTGGACGCGGTCTGAAACACGCCCAGCCCGGTCGTGCCCGACAGGCGCTTTACGTCCAGCGGGGGAATGTAGTCGGCCAGTTGGATGTCGCCCGCCTGCAACGATGCCATCCGCGCGGCATCGTTCGGGATTTCCCGGATAGTGACGTGGGCGAAGGCGGGCTTGGGGCCCCAATAGCCGTCAAACCGTTCCAACTCCCACCCCGTGCCGCGCTGCCAGCGCACGCTGCGATACGGGCCGGACCCGATCGCGTCTTTGCCGGAGTCGAACTCCGCCGTGGTGGCGGTGGCCGGGACGCTGGCGCAGACGAGGTGGAAGTCTGGCAGCGCCGAAAGTAGTGCGGGATAGGCGCGGGACGTGACCATCCGGATGGTAAGCGGATCGATGACCTGCAACTCTTTCACCAGGCGCAGCTTGCCGGCAGTCAAGTTATCGCTGTTGGGCACTGTCGGCAGACGGTCCAGGCTGGATTTCACGGAGGCGGCATCAAGCGTGCTGCCGTCATGGCACTTGACGCCGGCCCGCAACTTAAACTCCCACGTCAAGTCGTCCACCAGCCGCCAGCTCAGCGCAATTCCGGGGATGATGCGTGAACGATCATCAAGCCCGACCAGGCTATCGTAGATGTTGGCGTAGTAGCCATGCATCGGGCCGAGCCCGGACAGCGCCGGGTCCAACGAGACGATCGGCGCACGCACCCCCACGGTCAGGCGGTCGGCATCCTGCGCTCCGGCCACGGCCGGCGTCAGCATCGCAGCGGCCAGCAGCCATGCCCGCATCACCGCCATACCTGCCGCGCCACACGCAGCCAGTTGCCGCCCAGGATGTCGCGGACCGCCTCCTCGGCATACCCGGCCTGCAACATCATCCCGGTCAACTCCTCTATTTGTTCCGGTTGCGCGAAGGCGGACCCCGTCCGGCTGTTCGGCCCGGCGGGCCACATGTGGGCATTGTCGCGCACCCAGCCCCAGAACCGCCCGGTGTCGCGAACGTAGTCCAGGCCTAAGCCGACATGCCGTGGCCCGACCAGTTGCACCATGTGGTCCAGGTGGCGGAAGAGAGCCGCGGTGGATGCGGCATCGTCGTCGAGGAACTCGCCCAGGCCGTTCAGGCCGACGACCCCGCCCGTCGCGGCGCAGGCTTTGATCTGATCGTCTCGGATATTGCGGTAATGGCCGTAGACCGCGTGGGCATTGCAGTGGGAAAAGATGAACGGCGCCGTGCAGGCTGCCATCGCGTCCATCGTCGTGCGGTAGCCGGTGTGCGTGCCATCCACCAGCATACCTACGCGGTTCATCTCGGCCACGACTTCGAGCCCCCAGCGGGACAGCCCGCCATCGGTCCGCTCGGCACAGCCGTCGCCCACGTGGTTGCGGGCGTTGTAGGCCAGCAGCATGTGCCGGACGCCAAGGTCGTAGAAGGCCTGGACCAACTCCAGCTTGCCTTCCAGCATGTTGGTTTCCTGGAGGTTGAACACTAGGCCGAGCTTGCCGGCCGCCTTCGCGGCCACTACGTCGCCGGCGGTGGCGCACAGGGCCAGGCGGTCAGGCTGTGCCTGGATGGCGGCGCGCACGCGGGCAATCTGGCGGATCGTCCCGTCCAGCATTGCTTCCGGTCCCATTACGGACAGGCTAATCAGGTCCACGCCGGCCGCGTGGAAACGCAGCAACGACTCGCCGTTGGCGTAGTCCGGCCCCCAAGGCAGGGTGTTGTCCCATACCAGGGTGCCCCGGGTCAGCGCGCGGGCTTGCGTCATGTCACTCATGCGCCCCAGCTCGCTTCCGCGGCGCGGAGGAAGTTTTCGCCCAGCACGCCGCGCACCGTCTCGTCATCCCAGCCGTGGCGGACCATGGTGTCGCACAGTTCCAACGCCTGTTCCGGCCCGGCAAACGCCGTTTCCACGCGCTCCTGACCAAACGGCAGCGGTGGCCAGCGGAAGGCTTCCGCCCGCACGGAGGCCCAGAAGCGGGGCGCGTCGTCCAGGAAGTCCAGCCCAAACCCGGCATGGCGCGGCCCGGCTAGCGTGACGAGATGATCTAGGTGCCGGAACATCGCGTCGGTTCCGGCCGCCACGTCCGGCAGGAACTCGCCCAGCCCGTTGATGCCGACCACTCCGCCGGTCGCTGCTGCGGC
>CAXTCI010000233.1:0-7685 GCA_964242325.1 uncultured Acetobacteraceae bacterium | reverse complement strand
CTCACGCCTAGTCCGCCTCATGGCCACCTGAAACGGGCCGCTCGCGAATTCGCCAACGGTATCTGTAACGACTTGGACCGCACCCAGGATCTACGGTCGCGACGCGAACTCGTCTACCAACATCGGGTGGCTATTCGGGCTGCATGACGGGCCTAGGGGGGCCTCGACCGATCTATGGTGTGAAGCAGCGGTGGGTTTCGGCCCTGATCAGCGTGACAAGACTTTGAAAAGGCCAGTTACCCCTGGGCCCTACGCCCGCAATGATACACACCCACCACCCCGGAACCCGACAAAGGCCACAGCAGGTAAAAGCTTCAACGAAGGGACTACCCGCCGGCTGCATGCCGGCGGGTAGTCCCTTCGACTTCAGGCGGCGACGTTGATCACTTGGAGCTGCGTGAACTCGGCCAGCCCCTCCTCGCCAAGCTCGCGCCCGATGCCGGAAGACTTGGCGCCCCCGAACGGCACGTTCGGCATGAGCTGCAGATGCTGGTTCACCCACACGGTTCCGGCCTCCATCTGCACCGCCAGGTCGTAGGCCCGGTCCTTGTCCGATGACCAGACCGAACCGCCAAGCCCGTAGGTCGAGGCGTTCGCCCGCCGAACCGCGTCGTCATCGTCGGTGAACTTGATGAGCGGCAGCACGGGCCCGAACTGCTCTTCATCCACAAGGCGAGACCCCTCGGCGATGTCGCGAACAATCGTCGGGCGGATGAAGTAGCCGGCCCGATCCGGCACCTCGCCGCCGGCGACAATCTTGCCGCTTGCCTGCGCATCCGCCAGGAAGGCTTTGACCTTTTCGTACTGCATCTTGTTCTGCAATGGACCCAGCTTGGTTCCCTGCTTCAGGCCGTCGTCAACGATGGTCGCGTCGGCGATTTTCGCCAGTTCGTCGCACATGCGGTCATAAACGCTTTCATGAACGTAAAGTCGCTTGAGCGCGAGGCAGACCTGACCGCTGTTCTGGAACGCGCCCTCAAAAATGGCTGGAGCGACTGCCGCCGGGTCGACGTCGCCAAGGACGATGCCCGCGTCGTTCCCACCAAGTTCCAGAGTGACCCGCTTGAGGGTGTTGGACGCACTCGCCATGACCTTGCGTCCGGTCGCCGTCGATCCCGTGAAGGAGATCTTGGCGACGTCGGGATGCGCCGTGAGGGCGTCGCCGAGGTCGTTGGCATCGGTGATGAAGTTCACCACCCCAGGCGGCAGGAGGTCTTTGATGAGCGCTGCAAACTGCAGGGACGACAATGGCGTGGTGGGCGCCGGCTTGACGACGATCGTGTTCCCCGCGAGCAACGCCGGCGGCAGCTTGAACGCTAGCAAAAGCAGCGGGTAGTTCCAGGGAATGATCGCCCCCACAACGCCCAGCGGCCTGCGGTGCAGTTCGACCCGGCGCTCGCCACTGTCCTCGATGACCTTCATTGAAAGGTCCAGCGTGGCGAAATAACGGAAGAACGCTGCCATGCCGCCGACTTCCGCGGCCGCTTCCGCCAGCGGCTTGCCCTGCTCCTGGGTCAGCGTGCGGGCCAGTTCGCTGGCATTGGCATCAATCAGATCGGCGATCTCGCCAATGATTTTCCGACGCGCTCCGATATCAGTCTTGGCCCAAGCGGGGAAGGCAGCCTTGGCGGCCGCAACTGCCTCGTTGAGTTGGGCCACGGACCCGCGTGGGCATTCAGCGAGAACTTCTTCGCTCGCTGGATTAAGCACCGGCATGGTCTGGTCGCCGGCGACCAGGTTGCCGTTGATCAGGAGTTTCAGAGCTTCCATAGCTGGGTTTCCTCAGTGCAGCGGGCCCTCTTCAACGTCTGCCAAGGATGGTGGACGCGGAGCCCCGGCCGAAACGCTAACGAGGTGCGCAGTCCGGAGCAAGCGCTATGTTCGCTCGCATATTACGGATGAGCTTGAACCGGCCTCCGATGTTCATCCGGCGGCAGCCAGAGACCGACGTGTGTTGTCGCCGCCGCCGTCGGTGGCTGCAGCTTGAACCTACCCCCAACCTGAGGCATTCCGCCCGCGATGAGTTAGCTGGTAGGGTGGCCGCCATGCCGATGACGAACGAGCTATCCCGCCGCATCCTCCTGCGCTCCTCCCTTGTCATCTCCGCGACTATCCTGTCCGGCCGGGCCGGGGCGCAGACGACCGGTCGCACGGTGCGCGACGGCGCGGCCCGCAGCGTGCTTCTCCCCGGCCGAGTGGGACGCGTTCTGCCGGCGGGTCCTCCGGCATCGATCCTGCTCTGGAGCTTGGCACCCGACCTGATGACCGGCTGGGTGCGGCGCCCGAGCCCGGCAGAGCTGGCGTTCCTGCCGCCGGAAGCCGCCGCGTTGCCGGAGGTCGGCCGCCTCACCGGACGCGACAACACCGCAAATGTCGAGTCCGTGCTGGCGCAGCGGCCCGATCTCGTCCTGGATTACGGATCGGTCGGCGCAACCTATGTCTCGTTGGCCGACCGGGTGCAGGCACAGACCGGCCTGCCGGACTTGCTGCTCGACGGCACGCTGGCCCGCATCCCCGAAACCTATGCTTTGCTGGGTAAAATCCTTGATCGCCGTGAGGCCGCCATGGTCCGCGCCGATGCCGCACGCACGATCCTGGCCGAAGCGCAAGCCGCCGCAGACCTGCTGCGGTCCAAGGGGCGGCCGAGCGTATATTACGCCCGTGGCCCACGCGGCTTGGAGACCGGCCTCACCGGCTCGATCAACACTGAGATCCTGGAGTTTGCCGGGGCGGAGAACGTCGCCGCCCGCAGCCTGGGTGCGGGCGGGCTGGCGCAGGTATCCGCCGAGCAGGTGCTCGCCTGGGACCCCGACTGGGTCATCGCGGCCGATCCGCGCTTCTTTGCCACGGCACCCGCCGATCCCGTCTGGGGCACCCTGCGCGCGGTGCGCACCGGCCGGATCGTGCTGGCGCCCGGCGTGCCCTACGGCTGGATCGACGCGCCGCCCTCGGTGAACCGCCTGATCGGCCTTGTCTGGCTGCCGGTGCTGTTCGGGGGGCAGTCGGCAGATACGCTGGAAGCGCGCCTGATCGACCTTTATGGGCTGCTGTTCGGCCGCCGGCCCGACCCGGCGCAGCTCGCGCCGTTGCTGCGCGACGCCATGCCTCGCCGGTAGAAATCGGATGCTGCGAGGGGGATGGCCCTGGGGCATCGCGGTCGCGGCACTCCTGGGCGCCATATTGGCAGCCCTGGCGCTGGGACGGTATCCTGTCCCGCTTTCCGCTTTGCTGTCCGGCCTCAATGCCATGGACCCTGCCATGGCGACCGTGCTGTGGAATGTGCGGCTGCCGCGCGTGCTGGCGGCAACCCTGGTGGGCGCCGCCCTGGCCGGCGCCGGGGCGGCCTTTCAAGGCATGTTCCGCAATCCGCTGGCAAGCCCCGACCTGCTTGGCGTTTCGGTCGGCGCCTCGCTCGGTGCGGTGCTCGGCATCTTTTTTGGCCTGCCGGTCGTGGGCGTGCAGGCGGCGGCATTCCTCGGTGGGCTGGGCGCCGTGGCGGGGGTGGCGTTGCTGATGGGCGCGGTGCGGCGCGGAACTGCCGGAGGTGACCCAGTGCTGCTGCTGGTGCTGGCAGGGATCGCGCTCGGCGCGTTGCTCGGTGCGGCGATCTCGCTGTTGAAGGTGTTGGCCGACCCTTACAACCAGCTTCCAGCGATCACTTTCTGGCTGCTTGGCTCGCTTTCGGCGGTGACGCGCGGCGACCTTGTCGCGGCGGCGATGCCGGCAGGGGCCGGGTTGCTGCTGCTGTTTTTGCTGCGCTGGCGCCTGAACCTGCTGACCCTCGGCGAGGACGAGGCGCGGGCGCTTGGCGCATCGACGGGCCTGTTGCGCGGGGCGGCAATCCTCGGGGCGACACTCGCGACCGCCGCCGTGACGGCGTTGGCCGGGGCAGTGGGCTGGGTTGGGCTGGTGGTGCCGCATGCGGCGCGGCTGCTTGGGGGACCCGACCTGCGCCGGTTGGTGCCGCTGTCGATGCTGCTTGGCGCGGCGTTCCTGCTGGCTGTGGACACGCTGGCGCGCAACGTGGCGCGGATCGAAATCCCGCTCGGCATCCTGACCGCCGCGATCGGCACGCCCGTGTTCCTGGTGCTGGTCGCCCGGCGCGGGCGGGAGGAGTGACCCCGCTGCTCGCCGCCGAAGACCTGGCGATCGGCCACGGTAACCGCGCGGTGTCGCGTGGCATCCACCTCGCGCTCCGGCCCGGCACGGTGACCGTGCTGTTGGGTCCGAACGGCGGTGGCAAGACGACGTTGCTGCGCACGCTGCTCGGCCTGCTGGCGCCGCTTGCCGGCCAAGTGCTGCTGGATGGGCGCGACCTCGCCCGCCTGCCGCGCGCCGTGGTTGCTCGGCGCCTGGCCTACGTGCCGCAGGCAACCAGCGGCGGCTTCGCCTACAAGGTACGGGAGGTCGTGGCGATGGGCCGGGCGGCGCAGCTTCCCCTGCTCGCCGCCCCGGGGCGCCGTGACCGGGAGTTGGCCGAAGCGGCGCTGGCACGGCTGGGCGTCGGGCATCTTGCGGACCGGCCCGTGACGACGCTGTCGGGCGGCGAGCGCCAGCTCGTGCTGATCGCCCGTGCGCTGGTGCAAGAGGCTGCTTGCGTTGTGATGGACGAACCGACGGCGAGCCTGGACTTCGGCAATCAGGCATTGGTGTTGGAGCAGGTGCGTGGGCTGGCGCAAAACGGGCTGGCGGTGCTGCTGACGACGCATCATCCGGATCACGCGTTCCTGGTGGCGGATCAAGTGGCGCTGTTGCCGCGGAATGGGGTCCTGATCGGCCCTGGGGCACCGGGCGCGCTGATCACTGCCCAGTCCCTCCGTATGATGTATGGGATCGAGACGGCCGTGGGCGTCGTGCAAACGTCGCAGGGAGTGCAGCACGCTTGTGTGCCAGTGCTCCGGACGGGACAGCCGGCGCGCTCGGATGAAGGATGGCCGATGTGAATGGCCTGCCCAGGGCCGTTTGCATCGAAAGCATTTGAAATCGTGGGGTGATCACGCTGCGGCTGCCGTCGCTTTTTGATCATCGTTGGCGGGCTGAAAGCCGGGATGGCGAGAGCGGACGGCGTCTTCGGGCACCGTCAACTTGGCGAGTGGCCGGCTTGTGCGATGGCGCTGAGCCAGGTGGCTGGGCCGGATGACAACGTCCACTGTTCCCAGCTATCCCGGCTAGTGCTTCCCGGCCCGACATCATCAGGCATGCGATCCAGCGTGGACTTCCTACCCGCCGTCAAGCGCTTGACGGCGGGTAGGAAGTCCACTCTGTCGCCAGCACCAAGTTCCGCGCGTCCGTCAGCACCACCTGGGCGAAACCGTTGCAGGCGTCGGTCCGCACGAAACCCGGCCCCATGTCATGCATCACCGGTTCCGCCCGTCCATCCACCCAGCCGCTCCCGAAGATGGAGAGGTAGCCCAGCATCTGGATAATTCCGTGGTCTTTGCTGCTGTCCCGCTCCGCCGCGGCTCAGTTTGCCGCCAGGATGCCGGCCGCCCTCGGCAAGCAGCCATGCGCATGGAAGATGGCGTCGAGCAGGTCGGTAAGCTTGCGAGTTGTCTCGGGGGAAGGGCGATTGCAAGGCTTCGCCTTTAATGGGGTTCAAATAATGGGGTTCAAAGGGGCAAAGCCCTTTGCCTCAGCCGATGCCATCTCAGGGCGGACCACTTACCCGGGGATCGGCGTGCGCTTCCACCCCGGGAGAAACCCTCTCTAGTTGGTGACCGCCGACGACGCTTTACGGATCAGCACAGTGTCGGCTTGCCGCCTGATCTCAATCGCCACCGGTGCGACGCCCATCTCGTGGGGCGTTGAGAAAATGACGCTCTGGCCCTGGCCCAGCACCGTTTCGACGCGCACGGGTGTAGCGGTCTCGCCCTGCTGGGAAAGGGTGGCAACTACGCGGAAACCCTCACGCTCGACCGTGTAGTAGGCGATACCGGACACCGCCCCGAGATCAATGTTCCGGGCTTCGACTGGCCGCAGCCCGTCCGCGCGCGCCACCCCGCTCAGAGTGGCAAGCGCAAGAGTGGCGGCAACAACACGACGAATGTTCATGGAAATCTCCGATGCGGGCGCGACAGGCGGAACCCCTGTTCGCAGTCGCAGCATAAGTCGTCAGCGCCGTATGATTGGTTAACAGATGGGATCAATGGATGGTTATCGATCACATCAGTCTGGGCCGTCCCGATCTCAACCTGCTCGTTGCCTTCGACGCCCTGCTCAGCGAGCATAGCGTCACGCGCGCCGCCGTCCACGTCGGCCTTGGACAGTCGGCAATGAGCCATAATCTTGCCCGCCTTCGTATGCTGTTCGGGGACGAACCGCTGACCCGCGGACCGGACGGCATGCGCCCAACACCGCGTGCCCTCGCGTTCACTGACCCTGTGCGGAGTGCGTTGATCCAAATTGGGGGCACTGGTTTTCCGTGACCAGGAATTCAACCCCCCGCACGGCCGAACGCACGGTTAGGATCGGAGTGCCGGACAACGTGGAGGTGCTGATGATTCCAGCCCTGCTTGCGCACCTCCGATAACTTTGCGGCGTCCCTGCTTTGATCGCAGGCCATCACGCCGCAATGCGCCCACACCCGGATGGCGCTCAGGGTGATCCCGAGCTACCGTGCCGCCACCCGTGCGGGCACGAACCGTCGGCCCGCATGCTCGTGCCCCGGGTTTGAGCCGGGCAATCCATGGGGATGTGATGCTGCCGCATGGACGCCACCGGACTGGGGTCCAGGGCTTGCTGTGCCGGCTGAGCAGGCCTCGTTGCGCCAGCGTGGCTGCAACCCTGTGGTCAGGCATCCGGCCCGCAAGATCCCGGATGGCGTCCAGCGTGCCGGCCTTCGTGCGCAGATGCGCATTGAACTCAGGACTGTCCACTTGGTGTGCCGTCCTGGCGCTTCCGCTCCAAAGAACCGCAACGTCCGCACCGGTCCGGCCTTCCTTTATCGTCACGGTCACGCTGGCGACGACCAGGCGGAGCAGTCGCTTGCGGTCCACAGGCGTCGTGGTGTCCGCCTGCCACAACGATGGCAGGTCCGACGCCAGCCGGCGCACGTCCTCCACCTCGACGGCGTCCAAGGGCCGCAGCTCCGTCAGGCGCAGGTACCCATACTCCTGCTGCACCTCTTTGACTTCGGCCAGCGCCGCCTCCCAAGGCCGTTCCAGCTCGCGGGCGATCAGGCAGTTGTCAGGGTCCACCGCGTTATACTGCCGCTGCGCCAGCCGGGCCTCGTAGCGGGCTCGCTCCAGGCGGAGCTGCCACTGCCGGTCCACGTCCCGGCGCTCCTGCTCAAGCCCGCGTAGCGCGGCCAGCGTGGCATCCAGGCCAGCAGGCCTTAGTGCCTCAAGAAATGCCTCGACAACCACCTCGTCGATGCGGCCAGACAAAGACGACTGGCACATGGATAACTGGCACATGGGCTCGGCAAGGCGGGTCTGGGCTTGCCGGCACTCGTAACGAGGCTGCTGGCGGCCGTGCTGGCCCACATCTCTTGACCTGATCCAGCGCGGCGGCCAGGTGGTCTTGCATATGCTGGCCAACGTGCAGCAGAGGACGATCAAGCCGGTCATCACCGCCGCCGTCGCCCCGGGCACCCTCGTCCACACGGACAACTACAGCATCTACGCGCGCTTGCCAGCCTGGGGCTACGGGCACAAGACGGTCTGCCACGCCCGGGGCGAGTATGC
>CAXTCI010000232.1:0-7694 GCA_964242325.1 uncultured Acetobacteraceae bacterium | reverse complement strand
AGCGTCCAGCGCGCTTGTCCCTCCGGCGGCGTGCCGCAGGCCAGCGCAATCAGGTGCGCCTCCTGCGCGCCGTCCAGCTTGCGCCCATACACCCGACCGCCGGTGCGATAGGTGCTCAACGCCGCGGCAAACCCGTCCTCGACAAACCGCTGCCGCACCCGCTGCACTGTCGCCAGCCCAATCCCGACCGCCTCGGCGATCCGGGTGTCGCACCAGCCTGGCCCGCTGCCAGCGCCGTCAGCCACCTCACCCTCGTCAGCATGCAGCAGTACCTGCGCGTGCTTGAGCTTGCGCACATCCGCCTTGCCGCGCCCCAGCAGCACCGCAAGCTCCTCGCGCTCCAACGCCGTCAGCGTCACCCGATGCTTCTTCACCATCGCTGCATCCCGACGCCCACACGGACATCAAAATCAGCAACCTATCATATTATGACTGACGAAGCACTAGACGCGATCTGCCATCTAATGACCTCTGAGCGTCCGTGGTTCTTCTTGGGTTGCGGGTTGGTTGTGTAACGGGTTCACGACCACCCCGGAACTCAGTAAGAGCCTTATCTCGGCCGCCCTACCTGGGCAGTTATCCTTGAAGTCAGCCCCGTACGAGCTTCTGTGCAGACACGCCCGGGTCCGCCAGCCGCGAGGGGTCCACCGGCCGTCCCGCACCAACCAGCACCTGGCCGGCCCGCACCTCGCGCGCGGCATCAACGCCTACAACGCCGGCCAGGTGCCCATCCGGCCTAAGAAACCAGGCCGTAAACGGCGCTGGGCCGGGCTTGCCACGCAACACCATCGTGCCGACCGGCTCGCCCGCTATCTGTACGTTGCGTCCGTGCTGATCCGTCCAGAACCAGGGAACAGGGTCATATGGCTCCCTTGCGCCGGCCATTGCCCGTCCAACTGCCGTGCCGTGGTCCTGCGCGTGGCGCCAGGTTTCCAAACGCAGGCGGCGCTCAAGGCGTGGCACCCAAAACGCCGTGACATCGCCAGCAGCCCAAATGCCTGGCACGGAGGTGCGGCCGAACTCATCCACTGCGATGCCATCCTCCACAAGCAGTCCCGCGTCGGTCGCCAGCTCGGTGTTGCGCTCCATGCCGATCCCCGCGACCACGGCATCGGCTGGCACTATCGCACCGTCGTCGCAGATCACCCCCTCCGGTGTGACCGCAGTGACGCCTGTTCCAAGGCGTATATCCACCCCGGCCAACCTGTGCAGGTCCGTCAGCCAGTCCGCAATGACCGGAGGCAGCGAGCGGCCCATGGCGGACGGGCCGGCCTCAACCACCGTTACGTGGCATCCCCGTTTATGGGCGGAGGACGCGACCTCCAACCCAATCACCCCGGCGCCGACGCACACCACAGCCGCGCCGGGGCGCAGTCGTCCGCGCAGCAGCCGGGCGTCATCCAGGGTACGAAGAGAGAGCACGCGCTCAGCACCTGGCACGCGCAAAGGGCGGGCACGCCCCCCGGTCGCAAGCAGCAGTGACCCATACGGAATATGCCCGCCATCCGCGAGATGCGCGATACGGGTATCCGGGTCTATCCGCCTGACCCTGGTGTCAAGCCGGGTCTCGATCCCGTACTCCGCATCGTGGGCGTCCGGGTGGAAGTAGCTGACGGGCGGCTCGGCCTCTGCAGTCAGGACGGCCTTTGACAAGGGCGGACGCTCGTGCGGACGTTCCGCTTCGTCGCCGAGCAACAGGATGCGGTCTGTGAATCCGGCACTGCGCAATGCGACCGCGGCGTGGGCGCCCGCTTGACCCGCGCCAACGATGACTGCCGGCCCAGGGCCAGCCTCCCCGGTCCGGCTCCCCCAATCCAATGCGTCAAACGTCAACGACGATGTAGCCCTCCTCGACGCGGACGGGCACGGTCTCGGCCTTATACGGTCCGGCAACAACGGCTGCACCGGACTCGGTGCTGACCGGGAAGGATTTGCTGCGGAATCGCTCGGGGTCGCAATAAGACTGCCCCGTCCGGATGTCGAACTCCCACCCGTGCCAGGGGCACCGGACAAACTCGCCCTTGCGGGTGTAGGTGTATTGGCCTGGCTCTTTCGATTGCAGCAGGCCGGTGACGATGCCGGCGCACAGGGAGCCGCCCTGGTGCGGGCATCGGTCGAGCATGCCGAAGAACTGGTTATCGAGGTTGAAGATGGCGATAGGCCGGCCCTTCACCACCACCCGCTTGCGGGCGCCGGGCGGTATCTCACTCGTTGCGGCGACGACGTGGCGCGTCATGGAGCCTCGCCATACAGCGCGCGCGCGTTGCCTAGGAAGAACTGCCGGCGCTGGGCCTCGCTCAGCGGCAGCGGCAATGCGTGCGCCGGGTCGTCGAAGTCCCAATGCGGGTAGTCCGTCGCGAACAGCAGGCGGTCGAGGCCCATCCACTCGATCGTGTCCAGTAGGTGTTCGCGCGTGTCAGGCTCCTCCATGGGCTGTGTCGTCCACCAGACCTGGTCCCGCATCGCTTCGGAGGGCGCGCGGCGCAGGTGCGGCGTTTCCGCACGCAGGGTTTTCCATACCTTGTCCAGGCGCCAGGCGAGCGATGGCGCCCAGGCGAACCCGGCCTCCACCATCACCAGCCGCAGCGCCGGGTGGCGGTCGAACAGCCCTTCCACCAGCATGGACGTCAGCCCGGCTTGGCAGGATTGCGCGTGGCCGGTCATTTCCTCGATGTAGAAGGACGGCCAACCGGTGCTGGTGATGGGTGAGCCGCCGTAGCCGAACGCATGGACGGACACTGGTAGCCCGGCCGACTCCGCCGCCCTGAACATCTTCCAGTAGCGCCGGTTGCCCAACGGCTCGGCCGTACGGGATAGCAGCAGCACCTGCGCGAAGCCCCGGCGTCCGGCCCAGTAGTCGATCTCTGCGGCGGCCAGGTCGGCAAACTCGTATGGCACGACGATGGACGCGCGCAGTCGGTCGTCTTTGGCGAGCCAGACCTCTTCCTGCCAATGGTTCACGGCCCGGCACAGCGCGGCGCTGAAGTCGGGGTTCGACACGCCTTGCCCGCTGTTGAGAGGGTTCAGGATGCCGAGTACGACGTTGTTGGGATCGAGATGCTGCGCCGCCATGAATGACGGGCTGCTGCCCTGCCGCCCGCCCTCAGGCGGCAGCGCGTCCCGGCGGGACGCATCGGGCTGGCTTTTGGGATAGGCCGGCCCCTTGTGCATCCCAAGCCGCCGGATGGCGCCGAACTGCGCCGCGTGGTCCCGCCACTGCTTGGGCAGCCAAGGGTCTAGGTCGTGCGGCGTCCGCTGCGCCGGGTGGATGTCGCAATCCGCTATGGCAAGCCGAGTGGCGGCGGATGCGGTGGGGGTCGGGCGGACCTGGACGTTCATGCCACAAGCTCCTTGAGGCGGGGATAGGCGGCTCGCGGGTTGTCCACCGCGATGCGGTGCCTGAGCTCGGGCGAGAGGCCCGGCGGCCAGGGGTCGCTGCCGTCGAAATGGTTATGCGGGTAGTCAGTGGAGAACACCAGCAGCTCGTCAGACTGCATGTGGTCCAGTATCCGCATCAGCATGTCGGCCCGCGGCGGCATGTCGGTGGGGGTGAGTGACAGGCGGATGTTCGTCCGTACGATCTCGACCGGCGAGCGGTCCACCCAGGGAATTTCGGTCCGCAGGCCGCGCCAGTACTTGGTCAGTCGCCATAGATGAGCAGGCAGCCAAGTCCAGCCGGACTCGAGCAGCACGACCTTCAGGTCGGGATGGCGCGAGAACACTCCTTCGCAGATCAGCGACGTGACCTGGGTCTGGAACGCCTGGGCCTGCGCGACATAGTCCTCGGTATAGTACGACGGCCAGCCCACGGCAGTAGGCGGGTTGTGGTAGTTGCTGCCGGCGTGGATGCCGACAGCCAGGCCGTGGCGCACGGCGGCGGCGTAGATGGGCCAGTGGTGCCGCTTGCCCAAGGGCGCATCGCCGCTGGCGAGCAGCAGGACCTGCACGAAGCCCGTGTTGGCGGCACAGCGGTTGATCTCGTCCACCGCCATCTCGATGTTCTGCGCCGGCACCACGATCGAAGCGCGCAACCGTGGCTCGTGCGCCAGCCATTCCGCCGCGATCCAATCATTGACGGCGCGGGCGTAGGCAGCAGCCATGTCCTCGCTGAACAGCATCTGGATGCCATACAGACAGTTGAGGATGGCCGTGCCGGTGCCGAACGTGTCCAGGCACTCGCGCCGCACTTGGTCGAGCGTCGCGGCGGGCTTGCCCTTGGCCGGGCGCCAGTCGTCGCGTGCGGTCAGCGGTGAGTTGGCGGGGTAGCTGATCGAGTTCAGCTCATCCATGCCGCGGGCCAGAACGACCTCGCGCCAATGCTCCTCGAGGTATGGCAGCAAGGATGCAAGGCCCGGCACAGATGGATGGATGTCGCAGTCGATCATGTTTGGGAACATCGGTCCTCCAGCCTCCCCTCTATGGGGGATGGGACGGCAGCCTAACCGTGAAATCCGACGGGCGGAAGCCATTGCCAGCTTTCACACTGCGTAGTTATCATATCAGCCAAATAATCAACAAAGAAGCTGGGAGGGGCAGCGTGAACGCAACAACGTCGGCGCTGAGGCGGATGCAATGGCTGGCGGTTGCCATGTGCACGTTTGCCATTGCACTTAACTATATTGACCGCTCAACGCTCGCCATTGGCAACCTTAAGATACGTGAGGAATTCGGCATTAGCGCCACCGCCATCGGGGCGCTGCAATCGGCCTGGTCGATTGCCTTCGCGCTGGCGCAAATCCCCGTGGGGCTGATGGTTGACCGGGTCGGGCCGCGCAAGCTGCTCGGCTGGGCGTTGGTGCTGTGGTCCGCGGCGCAGGCGGCAGGCGGCTGGATGGGCGGTTACATGAGCTTCATGTGGTCCCGCGTCGCCCTGGGCGTGTTTGAAAGCCCGGCGTTCCCCGGCGCGGTGCGTACGGTCGCCAACTGGTTCGCCCCCCGTGACCGGGGCCGGCCCACGGGGGTCTTTACGCTGGGCGGCGACCTCGGGCGCATTATCGGCACGCCGCTGCTTACGGTGCTGCTGATCAGCTTCGGATGGCGGGCGATGTTCACGGCCATGGGCGTCATCGGCCTGCTGGGCGCCGCCGCCTGGTTCGCGCTGTATCGAGACCCTGTCGTGGCGGGTATGGCAGCGCCTGACCGCGCCTACCTGGTGGAAAACGGGATTGGCGCCCGGGTCCCGGTTTCGGTGGCAAGCTGGCAGCGGCTGTTCACCTTCCGCTCCATGTGGGGAATGATCCTGGGCTCGTTCTGCTCGGGCTATGCAATCTGGATGTATGGCACCTGGCTGCCGGCCTACCTCGAAATGCAGCAGCACGTGTCCATCGCCAAGACGGGGCTGGTGGCAATGATTCCACTTGGCTGCTCCATCGTGGGATCACTCGCGGGCGGGTGGGTCACGGATCGGCTGGCGCATGGCGGCATGGGCGTAGTGCAGAGCCGAAAGTTGCCGGCAGCCTGCGGCTATATACTATCGGGCGTGTTCTGTGCTGGAGCGGCGGTGTCCGACGGGATCGGGCCGGCGCTCGCCTGCATCTCGGCTGCAATGTTTTTCCTGTCCTTCGCGCAGTCGGGCAAGTGGACGCTGGTCAGCGCTGTCGCGCCGCAGTCCTATGCCGGGTCCGTGTCGTCGATCCAGAACTTCGGATCATACATCGGCGGCACGGTATCGCCGGTCCTGACAGGCTACGTGGTGGACCAGACTGGATCGTTCGCGGTGGCGCTCGGCATCGGCGCGGCCGTGACGCTGACGGGCTCGGCATTCTATTACTTCATGGTGCAAAACGAGCCGATTCCGCTGGCGGGGTTGGAGCCGGGCGGCAGCCCGGCCCTCGCAGGCGCCGATTAAAGGAGGTGAATATGAACGTTCAGGTCCGTCCCGAAGCCTTACCCCCCGCTGCGACAAGGCTCGGCATCTCCGACTGCGACATCCACCACAGCCCGCGCGACTTCAAGATGCTCTACCCATACATGGAGAGGCGCTGGCAGGAGCACCTTTCCCTGTTTGGCCAACGCCCGCGGCAGGGTAACAGCGGCGGCCCGCAATTCCCGAAAAGCCAGCCTGACGCCAGCCGGCGCGATGCCTGGCCCCCAGGTGGCGGACGGCCCGGCAGCAGCCTCGATTTCATGCGCACACACCACCTGGATGCGAACGGGATCGAACTCGGCATCCTACAGATGATCCGCCCCCATCCCGGTGGGTTCCAGAACCTGGACCTGGGCGCAGCCGTGTCGCGTGCGATCAACGATTGGCAAGTGGCGGAGTGGACCGGGCTGGAGCGGCGGCTCAAGGCGTCCATCGTGGTGCCCTACGAGGACGCGGACGCATCGGTGCTTGAGATCGAGCGATGGGCCGGTCATCCCGACATGGTGCAGGTGCTGCTGCTGTCGCGCACGGTGGAGCCGCTGGGGCACCGCCGCTACTGGCCCATCTATGCGGCGGCGGCACGGGCCGGCCTGCCCGTCGGCATCCATGCGTTCGGCAACGGCGGCACGCCGACCACGGCGTCGGGCTGGCCGTCCTATTACATGGAAGACATGGTCGGCCATTCGCAATCCTGCCAGTCCGTGGTGGCTTCGATGGTGCTGGGCGGCGTGTTCGCGCAAGTACCTGATCTACGTGTGGTGCTGGTGGAGGCCGGCTTCGCCTGGCTCCCCCCGCTCGCCTGGAGGCTGGACCGGGCCTGGAACACGCTGCGCAGCGAAACACCTGCCGTGACCCGGCCGCCGTCCGAGGTCATCCGCGAGCACTTCTGGCTAACGACGCAGCCCATGGAGGAGCCGGACGAGGCCGGCCACCTGGCGGATACGATCGGGTGGATCGGATGGGACCGGCTGCTGTTCGCGACGGACTACCCGCATTGGGACTACGATGACCCACGCCAGGCATTGAAGATGCCGGTCACCCCGCAGCAGCGCGATGCGTTCTTTCGCGGGAATGCGCGGGCGCTGTTCCTAGGAAAGGACTGATGGAGGACGAGGCCCTGAATGCAGATTGGCATCGGGTCGCCGGTACTGGCGACCTGGAGGAGGGGGAAGCAATTCCCGTTGAGCTAATGGGCCTGCAACTGGCCCTCTATCACGTTGAAGGTGCATGGTTCTGCACCGATAACGTGTGTTCGCACGCATACGCGCTCCTGACGGACGGGTGGCTGGAAGGGCATACAATCGAGTGCCCGCTGCACAATGGACAGTTCGACGTTCGCACCGGCAAGGGCCAGGGCGCACCTATCACTGCCGACATCCGGACTTACAGGACCAAAGTTGACGGGGCAGACGTGTTGGTCGCCGTTCCGGGATGACATGCGGAGTAGCACCGTCAATGTGACGGCCGGCGTGAAGGTCATCGAAGGCCTGCGACATACCGGCATCGCGGTTGTCCGGAGTGCGCCGGCATCGGTACAGGACACCGTGGAGAGCATGCAAACCTCTGGGAGATGATCAGGCCGTCGCCGGTAGGGCCTGGTCGTCGTTGGTAGGTCGGAACCGGGGTGGTGCCGGCGGCAGGCACCCTCAAGCGTGTCTTTCAGCACGGTGGTGCGCGCACAAAACGCTAATGAGCACTGTGGACAGTTGAGGGTCGCTTCCTGTCGAAAGCTGCAATCTTAGGTGCTACGCTAATAGGGTAAGCTGGCGTTTAGGGGACCGTCGCAAGATTGGGGGTGCGGCGGCCGGTTGGCTATTTTCGCGTTTGT
>CAXTCI010000231.1:0-7708 GCA_964242325.1 uncultured Acetobacteraceae bacterium | reverse complement strand
GCAGCAGCAAGACGATCTCGGCACCCCTCAACCGCCGCCGCTCGTTGCCCAACGGCGGACTACTGGCCCTGCACAGGTCGAGCAACGGTTTGATTGCGCCCCATCTGGCGGCCTCCATCCGCGAGACCGCGGCCGGGTGCTCCATGGTCTCGACGTATGAATAAGCGCCGAACCGGGAACCCTCCCGAAACCAGATGCAATACACTGGCTCCACCATAAGAAATGGTGGACAGGTAGGGTCCCGGTCGGTGCCAATCGGGACCCTACCTTTGCGGCATTTTTCTTTTGCTGATCACTTTGGTGGACCCAATGCCAGCGGGGTTCCGGTTGGGCGCTTGTTCACATTTGGACGCCCGAACTCCGTCCGCATCGCCTGAATGCAGGCGGGGCAGGGACTACCCCGTCCACGTCCTGAGCCCTGCAACGCGGTCACGCTTGTGCCAGGGCAGGTTCGACCTCCAGCCACTCGTTCATGCGTACCAGGGGTTCGTAAATGTTGCCCAGCACGGCACTGGTGAAGCTGACGCGCGAGCTGTGGGTATCGAGCATCTGGATGTCCAAACTGAACGAATAGATGAGCAAGGCTGTAGCAGCACCAGACCAGCTCAACAGGAGATCAACCATCGCCTGACGACGTTCCTGGATTTCTGCCGGACAAGTTGCGCCGTGATGGAATAGTCTTCCAACCCCGCACCTCCTCCCGTGGCTCAGCCGGGAGGAAACATCCGTGGGCTGACCCCCTCGACGTTCCGGCGCGCCCAGTCGCGGCTTGGCACGTCCCGGACCATGTGGGCCTGCGCCTCGTGCAGCGCGGCGGCGGCGGCAGGGTAATCCATCGTCAGTACACGCCCGCTGTCCACCACCTTGGCGCCGTCCACATAGACCGCCCGCACCGCCCGATCCGCGGCGGCATACAGCAGGGAGCGCAAGGGATCATAGCCCGGCCGCATCCCCGGGTGCGCCAGGTCCACCAGCACCAGGTCGGCCCGGCAGCCCGGCGCCAGACGGCCGATGTCGTCGCGCCCCAGGATCGCCGCGCCTCCGGCCGTAGCAGCGGTGAACAGCTCGCCGCCGGTGAGCGTGCGCGGGTTGCCGGCCTGGGTGCGGGCCAGATACATCGCCAGCCGCATCTCCTCCAGCATGTTGTGCGGGAACGTGTCGGTGCCGATCCCCACCTTCACCCCGGCCCGGCGGTAGCGCCCCATGTCGCGCAGCGCGATGCCGCGCCGGGCGAACACGGTGGGACAGTGCGCCACCGCTGTCCCGGCAGCTGCCAGCAGCGCCAGGTCCTGGTCGGTGTGCCAGGGCGTAAACGGATGGTCGTCCAGGAAGATCGAGTGCCCGATGATCGAGCGGTCGGTCAGCACGCCCAGATGGTGCAGCCAGCCGATGGGCGTGAAGCCGTGGCGGCGGGTGATCTCATGGAACTCGCTGACGGACTGCGCGGCGTGGGTCTGCCACGCCAGGCCACGCCGGGCCGCCTCCGCATGGCTGTCGCGCAGCAGCTCGGGCGTGCAGGTGTCAATCTGGGCAGGGACCACCATGCCGGTCAGCCGCCCCGACGGGTGCTGCGCCGCACGGTCCAGCAGGCGCAGCGCATCCACCATCGCGCGCTCCCCGGCCGGCACGTCCCATTCGTAGTCCACGACATGGCCGTTGGCGGTGAACCAGCGGGCGCTGCGGAACATCGGCCCCATCACCACGCGCAGCCCGCTGTCCCCGGCCACGTCCAGCCAGGCGTCGTAGGGCACGGACAGGTCCACCACGGTGGTGACGCCCGACAGCAGCAGCTCGCTGTAGGCCACCCGGGCACAGTCCGCCACCGCCTCCGCCGGCGGGCGGAAGATCGGCAGGTACTCGTACAGGGACGAGTTGTAGAGGCCCGGTGTGCCCACCTCGTCCGTCAGCCCCTTGAGCATCGGCTCTGACGACGGGTGGCTGTGCACGTCCACCAAGCCTGGCATCACCATCAGCCCGCGCCCGTCCACCTCCGCGTCCACCGGGCCGGCGTAGTCCGGGCCGACATGCGTCAGCGCGCCGTCCATCCAGGCCACGTCCGCACCGCCCAGGTAAACGTGCCCGGCGCCATCCCAGGCAATGACGACCTCGGCGTTGCGGATCAGCGTCGTCGGCATTGGGCGCTCCTATGGCGTCAGGGTGATGTCCAGCCCCTTGTAGATGCCCATGCCGTAGATGCCATGTGCCCGGACCCCATGCGCCCGCCGGCCCGAAACGACCCAAAGCTGCTCGCGCACTAGCGGTATCCACACGCTGGCTTCGGTCAGTTGCTCCTGCACGCTGGCCAAGGCGTCGCGCTTCACGCCCTCGTCCGTGGTGGTCCGGGCCAGCCTGAGCCAGGCATCGGTCTGCTCGTTCTTCCAGTTCATCCGGTTCGGCGTCGGCGCGCTGGTCGAGGGGAAGTACAGGTTCAGCGCCTCACTGGCGGACACATAGGGGTAGGACATGATGAAGGCGCCGAACTCCTGCGTCGCCAGCTTGCCCCAGGCGACGGTGGCGTCCCACATCTGCACCCGCATCTCCACGCCGATGCGTTTCAGGTCGGCCTGGATCGCCTCCACCGCGCGGTTGTTCAGGGTGTCGCTGATGCCGTACAGGGTGAATGAGGCGCGCTCCCCGTTCTTCGCGCGTACGCCGTCCGGGCCGGGCGCCCAGCCGGCGTTGTCGAGCAGCTTGCGGGCGCCCGCCGGGTCGAAGGCGGGGAACTCCTCCCGGCTCTTGGGATCGAAGTCCAGCACCGCCGGGTTCAAATAGCTGTCGGACGGCGTTGCGGCGCCGAACCACACGGCCTTGGCGATGGCCTCCCGGTTCACCGCCATCACCATGGCCCGGCGCAATACCGGATCGTTCACCGCCGGCTTGTCCACCTTGAAGCCCAGGAAGTAGTCCCAGAAATAGTTGGGCTGGTTGGACAGGGTGATGCCCGGCGTGCTGCGCAGGCTCGGCAGCGCGATGGGCGGCACATACTGCGTCGCGTCCCCCTGGCCCGACTGGATCGCGGCCAGGATGGTGTTGGCGTCGGGGATGACGCGCCAGATCACCCGGTCCACCTGCGGCGCCGGGTTCTTGAACACCGGCGGCCCCCACTGATAGCCCTCGTGCCGGCGCATCACCATCTCCTGCCGCGGCGTCCAGGACACCCAGCAGAATGGTCCCGTGCCGTTGAAGCCCTGCACGCCGAAGTTGGCGCCCAGGCCCTCGACCGACGCCTTGTCCACGATCGTCAGGAAGAACAGGCTTAGTTGCAGCGGCAGTTCGTTGAACGGGTCGGTCAACTCGTATTCGACGGTCGTGGGATCTACCGCGCGCACGTCCTTTACCGGGCCGGCCCGCCAGCGGACGGGGCTGCGCGTGGCGGGGTCAACGAAGCGCTTGATGGTGTAGACCACGTCGTCCGCGGTCATGCGGCGCCCGTCGCAGAACGTCACGTCGTCGCGCAGCTTGAAGGTATAAAGCTTGCCGTCCGGGCTGACCGTCCAGCTTGTCGCAAGGCCCGGCCGCACCGTCTTCATGTCCCAGTCGAGCGATGTCAGCGTATCGCCCAGGAAGGTCAGCGCCTCCCCGGCAGAGCGTGCGGTCGAGCGGGCGGGATCGTAGTTATCGCTGTCTATGGTCCGCAGCAGCACCAGCGTGCCGGGCGGCGAGGTCTGCGCACGGGCCGTGGAGGCCAGGGAGACGGGGAGGGCGGCTGCAAGTGCGGCAGCCAGCATGAAGCGCTTCATGAGGTTCTCCCGGTGCTGCGCGGGTCCAGCGCGTCCCGCAGCGAATCTCCAAGCACGTTGCATGCCAGCACCACGACGACGATCGCGACACATGGGACGACCGCGATGTGCGGCGCAAAGAACAGGAAGTTGCGCCCCTGGGACGCCATCGCTCCCAGCTCCGCCGTCGGCGGCTGCGCCCCCAGGCCCAAGAAGGACAGCGCCGCCCCCAGCAGGATCACCTGGCCGAACCGCAGGGTGGCGAAGACCAGCAGCGCCGTGGCGCAGTTGGGCAGGAGGTGGCGCAGGATCAGCCGGCCGTTGCCGGCGCCGGTGGCCCGGGCGGCCTCGATGTAGTCCCGTCCCATCTCCACCGCCGCGGCGGCGCGGGCGATGCGGGCCATCAAGGGCACGGTGGCGACGGACAGCGCCAGCACCACCGCCGGCACGCCTGGCCCAAGGATGCCGGCCAGCGCCAAGCCGAACAGGATGGCGGGGAACGACAGCAGCACGTCCATCGTGCGCATCACCAGCCCGTCCAGGCGGCGATGGAACGCCGCGAGCAGCCCGAGCGCGATCCCGGCGATGCCCCCAGCCGCCACCGACGCCGCGCCGATCAGCAGCGTCAGCCGTAGCCCGAATAGCACGCGGGTCACCAGGTCTCGCCCCTGGTCGTCCGCCCCCAGCGGGAGCCCGGCGCCCGGCGGCTGCATCGCGAGCGACAGGTCGTTGTCCGCCGGGTCGGTCGGGGCGATCAAGGGCGCCAGCAGCGCCAGCACGACCGCGGCAAACAGCACCAGCAAGGCCGCGACGCCCACCGGGTCGCGCAGCAGGCGCCTCATGCGCGCATGCGCGGGTCCAGCCGGAGGCTGAGCAGGTCCACGCCGAGGTTCACCACGATGAACCCACCTGCCAGCACCAGGATCGTCCCCTGGGCCATCGGGAAGTCCGACGACATGATGGCCCCCACCGCGAGCCGGCCGACGCCTGGCCAGGAAAAGATGGTTTCCGTCACCACTGCGCCGCCCAGCAAAAAGCCGATCTGCAGCCCGATCAGGGTTATGACGGGGATCAGCGCGTTGCGGAGGGCATGGCGCAGCACCACCGACCGCTCCCGCAGGCCCTTGGCGCGGGCGGTGCGGACGTGGTCGGCGCGCAGCCCCTCAAGCACGGAGGACCGCGTCATCCGCGCCACCGGGCCGACGAAGGACAGGCCGAGCGTGAGCGCCGGCAGCGCCAGGGATTGCAGTCCGGCCAGCGTCCAGATCGGCCCGCCCCGTCCCGTGAACGGCAGCAGCCCCCAGCGGAAACCCACGAACCAGATCAGCACCAGGCCGACAAAGAACACCGGCACCGACACGCCCGCGACGGCCAGCGCCGTCACCAGGCGATCCGGCCAGCCCCGGTGCCGCACCGCCGCCAGCGTTCCCAACGCAAGCCCGGCCGGCACCGCCCATATCAGGGTTGCCAACATCAGCTCCACCGTGGGACCGACGGTGTTGGCCAGTTCGGACGACACCGGCACGTTGTTGATGACCGACACGCCCAGGTCCCCCCGCAGCAGCCGACCGAGGTAGCGGGCGAACTGCACCGGCAGCGGCTGGTCCAGGCCGAGGTCGGCGCGTATGGCCGCCACCACGTCCGCCGTCGCGGTGGGGCCGGCGCGTATGGCAGCCGGGTCGGCGGGGACGACCTGGATCAACAGGAAGCCGATCAGCAGCACTCCCAGCAGCACCGGCACCGCCAGCAGCAGCCGCCCGGCCGCCAGTCGCGCCATTAGGCCAGGGCGCCCGCGACCGGCACGCCGCCGCGCAGCACGAAGCTGGCCGTCGTGGACAGGATCGCCTCGGGATCGGTCGTGAAGATGTCCTGCGACAGCACCGCCACGTCCGCCAGCATCCCCGGCAGCAGCCGCCCGCGCTCGCCTTCCGCGAATTGGGTGTAGGCGCCGCACCAGGTCAGGCAATGCACGGCTTCCTCGACGCTGATTGCCTCGTCCGGGCCGAGCAGGGTGCCGCGGTTGGTCCTGCGCGTCACCATCGCGTGGATGTTCTGGAACGGGTCGGTCGTGGACACCGGCGCGTCGGAGCTTGCGGCGGGGTTCTGGCCGTCGCGCAGCCAGCTCCGCATCGGATAGGCCGCGGCGGCGCGGGCCTCGCCCAGGTTGGCGACGTAGGTGTCGCCGAACTCGCGCATGAAGATGGGCTGCGGCACCGGCTCGATCCCGCGCGCCGTCATGCGCGCGCGCTGGCCCGCGGTCACGAAGCCGCAGTGCTCGATCCGGTGGCGCCGGCCGGCGGCGGGGTGGGCCTGGGTGTCCGCGGCCTCCATGCCGGCCAGCACCTGTTCAATAGCGGCGTCGCCGATGGCGTGGATGGCAAGCTGCCAGCCCTGTGCGTGGTAACGGGCCAGCAGGGCGTGCATGGTGGCCTCCGGGAAGCAGAACACGCCGGTGCCTCCGGGCAGATAAGGGTCGGACATGGCGGCGGTCAGCCCGCCGGCGGAACCGTCCGCGAACACCTTCATCGCCCCGAAACGCAGCATCCCGTCGCCGTCGCCGGGTCGGATGCCGGCCTGCCATGCCTGTTCGGCGATGCCTTCAGGGTTGCCGGCCAGGCAAATCCAGGTTCGCACCGGCAGGCGGCCCGCCGCGTGCGCGGCGCGGTAGGCCTCGACCTCCCGCATCCCGGCGACCATGCCGACGTTCGCGTCCATGACGGCGGTGCATCCCAGGCCGTTCATGTGCGTGCCGGCGCGCTCGATGGCGTCCACCAGGGTGGCGTCGTCCGGCTCGGGGATGGCGTCGCGCACCAGGCGCATCGCGCGCTCCTGCAGCAGCCCGGTCAGGCCACCCGCGGCGCGGCCGATCACCCCGCCCTCCGGGTCCGGCGTGTTGTGGCCGACCCCGGCCGCCGCCAGCCCGGCGGCATTGGCGACGCCCATGTGGCCACAGGTGCGGACGATGAACACGGGATGGTCGGGCGCCGCGGCGGTCAGCTCGGCCTGGGTGGGGTGGCGGCCGATGTCCAGCTCGGCATGGTCGTAGCCGCGGCCCTGCACCCACTGGCCACGGGGAGTGTGCGCCGTGGCGTCGCGTATGGAGGCCAGCAGGGCGTCCAAGGTGCGTATCCGTTCAGGCCGCAAGTTCACCTGCGTCATCGCCAGGCCCAGCGGCAGCAAGTGTTGGTGCGCGTCGTTGAAGGCGGGCACGGCCACGCGGCCGTCCAGCGACACCCGGCGCGTGCCGGGCCCGGCCAGCGCGCGTATGGCGCTGCGCGTCCCGCAGGCGACGATGCGGTCGCCGGCAATGGCCAGCGCCTCCGCGAAGCCCTCGCGCAATCCGCGGAAGATGCGCCCCTCGATCAGCGTGTCGGCGTAGCCTGTCATGGTTGCTGCCCTGGGTGCATGGCCCAGCCCATTCAAGCGCCGTGCCATCAGGCCGCGCCATGCAGACACGCGCACGATGCGCCGCTGCGGCTGTTGCAAGCCGGCGCTTCCAGCTTCAGCAGGCAACGCAACCCTGCGGGCATCGGCCCGATGATGACGGGGCCGGGCGGCATCGTCAGGTTGATGGTTGAGACGACGCCGAGGGCTTGCGGCAGATTAGGACGCCCCGTGGCAGATGCGACGCCGGCCACCCCGCGCCAGGTGCGGAGGGCGGCGTCGCGTGCGGCGCGGTGCTGGTCGGCGCTCAGGCGGTGGCGGCGGAGCTGGATGCGGCTGTGGGCGGACAGAATGCGTTGCGCGTACCGTGGTGAGTTGGACTGCTGCATCTGCGAGCCTGGTATTTGGATCAAGGGTGCCGGCGCACCAACCCTGCCGTCAGGATGGCGGATGGTGACCACCGGGACTGGCCACCGCGGGTCGTGCGCAGCTCGTGCGCGGCTCGGCCGCCCACGCCGCGGTCGCCTTGCCGGTGAGCCATATCGTCAAGCTGCCACGCTGGCGCAGGCTGGCGTCGTGGGCTGGCCAGTTCGTCATCCGACGAC
>CAXTCI010000230.1:0-7764 GCA_964242325.1 uncultured Acetobacteraceae bacterium | reverse complement strand
GCAGTCTTATACGGCCGCAGACCATCTGTGTGCCAGGCCGCGCAAGCCTGCTTAGTCCCGTTCAATGGCAGTCTTATACCGAGTCCGGACCAGCCTAGCCCCTCGCTCCCAAATCCGGCGCTGGCAGCAGGACACGGCCCGGCTGCTCGTCCCCGGCTGCTCGTCTCTGGCAGGGCGGGACCGCCACAGCGTTCCCGACGCGGCACTGTTGCCATGACGCAGGTTGAACTCGCGGATTTAACCCCACGTGAGAAGCCAGCATAAGCTTAAAGCTGGCGAACACATAATCCTAATAATCGCTGTAGAAAACTAACAACCCGTCATCGTCCTAAGCGTGTACTTTGACCACACGTTTTATAATTAACGAATGACGAGCATTTTGGCTTCAACCCCGGCCGCGGCCGTATCACGGCGCGCAAGTGGGTTGCGCCACGCTCCGTCCGGCCCGCAAGGGATCGGCGGCGTCACAAGGAAAGAAGGACCGACGCGATGGACGCGATGCTGGAGAACGAACCTCGGCGGACTGACGGTGATATCTCCGTCAACACCTGGGCAATGGCCATTCGCGACGTTGAGCTGCCTCCACTGGAGCGGCTGATCCGAAGCGCGGCATTCGCCGCGGAATGTGGATCTGCCGTTTTCCTGGCCGTGTCGGACGGCGTGGCGACCGTGGCTGCCCTCTACGACGCCAGTGGCTGCCTGCCGCTTTCGGCGGCCTGGTGGCCGTCCGTGGATGCGCTGATCCCGCCAGACGGTGTCCTGGTGTTCGACGATCCCGCGATGGCCGGCCTTGGCCTGGGTTTGCCGCATGAGACTGCGGCGCGCTTCGTTGCTGCCATGCGCGTGCGCCGGGCGGGCGGCGTCACCTGCGGCGTGCTGCTGATCGCCGACCGGCGGCCCCATCCCGGTCTCAGCCCGGCGCAAACCTACGTGCTGAGCACCCATGGCCTTCAACTGAGCGCCTGTGTGCAGGCCCTTGCGAAGACCGCAGCCGGATGCGCCCGGCACGAAGCATCCCAGACCGAGCGGTTGCGCTTGCTGGAATCCGTCGTGATCCATGCAAACGATGCCGTGCTCATCACGCAGGCCGAGCCGATCGACCTGCCGGGGCCGCGGATCGTTTACTGCAACGCCGCCTTTACCAAGACGACCGGCTACACGGAGGCCGAGGTGCTGGGGCGTACCCCGCGCCTCCTGCAATCCCCGAATGTGGACCGCACGTCGCTGGATCGCCTGCGGCGCGCGCTGCGGGCCTGGGAACCAGTTGAGGTCGAGCTGCTGAACGTCCGCAAGGACGGAACCGAGTTCTGGGTCGAACTGAGCATCGTCCCGGTCGCCGACGAGAAAGGCTGGTTTACCCACTGGGTGTCGGTCCAACGCGACGTCACCGGACGCAAGCAGGCGGAGGAGGTCGCCCTCCGCGCCCGCATCGCCGAGATCGAGAACCATGCCCTGGAGGCCGAGCTCGTCCAGCGCAAGCGGACCGAGGAGCGGTTGATCCATGCCGCTTGCCACGACAACCTGACCCGGTTGCGGAACCGCGCCTACCTGATGGAGCGGCTGGCAGCGCTGATCGGCCAACCTGGCGGCGCGCCGGCCGACTGCGCCGTGCTCTTCCTGGACCTGGACCGCTTCAAGCTGGTCAACGACAGCCTCGGCCACCGTGCCGGAGACCTGCTGCTGATGGAGGTGTCGCGCCGCCTGGCCTACTGCGTGCGGCCAGGGGACGTGCTGGCGCGGGTGGGCGGCGACGAGTTCGCAGTGCTGGTCGCAGGCGCCAGAAGGGAAGGGGTGGGGGTCGAGGCCGCCGTGCAGGTGGCCGGCTGGATCATCGAGGCGCTGCGCCAGCCGTTCAAGCTCGGCCAGCACGACGTGTTCTCGCATTGCAGCATCGGCATCGCGGTTGCGACGGATCACCATGAAAAGCCCGAGCAACTGCTGCGGGATGCCGACATCGCGATGTATCACGCAAAAAAGCGTGGGCCCGGCGGCTATGCCATCTTCAACGACTCCATGCACGCCGACGTGGTGGAAGCCCTGGCGCTGCAAACCGACCTGCAGCACGCCATCGTGCGTGACGAGTTCCGGCTGCAATACCAGCCGATCTATGGCTTGAGCGGCGGCGCGTTGCTGGGCGTGGAGGCGCTGATACGCTGGGACCATCCCGTCCGCGGCCTGGTGTCCCCGACCTCGTTCATCCATGTGGCGGAGGAGGTCGGGCTGATCCGCGACATCGGCCGCTGGGTGCTGCGGGAAGCGTGCACCCAGTTGCGCGCCTGGCAGACTGCGCAGGGTCCGGGCCTGGACACCACGGCGGCCTCGCTGCGTGTCAGCGTCAACGTGTCGGCCGCCGACCTGCATGACCGCGCCTTCATCCCGGAGCTTCGTGCAATCCTGCGTGCGACCGGGCTGAGCCCGGCCTGCTTGCAGCTTGAGATCACCGAAAGCGTGTTCCTGAACAATCCCGAAACAGTCGGGAAGGTGCTGAAACGCATACGCTCCCTGGGTGTCCGGGTTGCGCTGGACGACTTCGGCACGGGCTACTCGTCGCTGGGCTACCTCGACCGCTACCAGATAGACACCTTGAAGATCGACCGCACGTTCATCGCCCGGATGCTGCGGCAGCGCCGGGCCATGGCGATCATGGAGGGCATCGTTCGGCTGGGCCGGTCGCTCGACCTGGACATCGTGGCAGAGGGAGTGGAAACCCCGGCACAGCTTCGCACGCTGCGCGGCATGGGTTGCGCCTCGGTCCAGGGCTTCCTCCTCGGACGGCCCATGGCGCCGGGAGATGTGGCAGCGATCCTGGACAGGGCAGCCAGCAAGGCGCTTCCTTCAACGGCGACCTAAACCCGGGATGAAGGGGAGGGCAGGCTGAGACCCTCCCGGCACCGGGCTGCGGCCCTATATGCCTGCCATGCCGATCCTCCTCCTGCTGTTCATCGCCGTATCCGTCGGGGCCACTGGGTTCGACCTGTATCTGCGTGCGCGCCAAACCGCCTACGTGCAGCGCCACCGCGGCGCCGTGCCGCCCGCCTTCGCCGGCAGCGTGACGCTGGCCGAGCACCAGCGCGCCGCAGAATACGAACGTGCCCGGCTACGGCTGGGCGCGGCCGCGTCGGTGTTCGGGCTGGTGGTGGCGCTGGGCTGGGCGGTATGGGGCTACGATGCGCTCTATGGCTCGGTGACGGGCCTGCTGCCCCCGGGCATTGGGCGCGGTGTGGCGTTCCTGGTCGCAGCCGGTGCGGTCAGCAGCCTGCTGGCCCTGCCGCTCGCCATCGTCCGGACCTTTGGGGTCGAGGCGCGGTTCGGCTTCAACCGCACCACCCCTGGCCGCTTTGCGATGGACCGGGTCAAGGGCTGGGCGCTAGCGCTGCTGTTGGGCGTGCCGTTGCTGGCAGGGCTGCTGTGGCTGATGCGGCAGCCCGGCCCCTGGTGGTTCTGGGCCTGGCTGGGGCTGATGGCGCTGATGTTCGTGATGATGGACCTGTATCCCCGGGTCATCGCGCCGATGTTCAACCGCTTCACCCCGCTGGACGGCCCGCTGCGCACGAGGGTGGAACGGCTGCTGGAGCGGTGTGGCTTCCAGGCCAGCGGCTTGTTCGTCATGGACGCATCCCGCCGGTCGGCGCACGGCAACGCCTACTTCTCCGGCCTCGGCCGCAGCAAGCGGATCGTGCTGTTCGACACCCTGATCGCCAGCAACCCGGAGGACGAGCTGGAGGCCGTGCTGGCGCACGAGCTTGGCCACTTCAAGCTGAACCACATCCTGCTGGGCCTGCTGCAATCCGCCGCGGTGACGTTCGTTGGGCTGTTCTGCGTCGGCTGGCTGCTGCGGCAGCCCTGGCTCCTGCCAGGCTTCGGGATCGCCCACCAGGACGACGCGCTGGCGCTGGTGGTGGGATTGCTGGTCGTGCAGATGGCCGGGCCACTCCTAGGCGTCGCAGCCAACTGGGTCAGCCGCCGGCACGAGTATCAGGCCGACGACTTCGCCCGCCGCCTGGTCGGCGCCGAGCCGATGGCCGGCGCGCTGATGCGCTTGTCGCGCGACAACGCCAGCACGCTGACGACCGACCCACTTTATGCCCTGGTAAACTTCAGCCATCCGCCCGTGCCGCTCCGCGTGGCAAGGCTGCGCGAGGCATAAAACCGCTCTGCCTATTCCCTCCCCCTCCCGGGAGAGACGCCCTGCATCAGCCATGATGCAGGGCGTCTCTCCTGAAGGGGAGAGGGGGCATCAACCCCTAAGCCGCCACCTGCACGAACCCCCCGGACTGCCGCGCCCACAGCCGGGCATAAGCCCCACCCGCCGCCAGCAGCGCCGCATGGGTACCCTGTTCGACGATCCGGCCCTCATCCAGCACCACCAGCCGGTCCATGCGGGCGATGGTGCTCAGGCGGTGGGCGATGGCGATCACCGTGCGGCCCTGCATCAGTGCATCCAACTGGCCCTGGATCGCCGCCTCCACCTCGCTGTCCAGCGCCGACGTGGCCTCGTCCAGCACCAGGATCGGCGCATCCTTCAGGATCACCCGGGCGATGGCGATGCGTTGGCGCTGCCCGCCGGACAGCTTGACGCCGCGCTCCCCCACCTGGGCGTCGAACCCGGTGCGGCCCTGCCAGTCTTCCAGCCCTTCGATGAATTCCAGCGCCTCCGCCTGCCGCGCCGCCTCGGTGACGTCGGCCTCCGACGCATCCGGCCGGCCATAGCAGATGTTGTCGCGGATAGAACGGTGCAGCAGCGACGTGTCCTGCGTCACCACCGCAATCGCGCCGCGCAGGCTTTCGGCAGTCACCCCGGCAATGTCCTGCCCATCCACCAGGATGCGCCCGGATTCCGGTGCATGGAACCGCAGCAGCAGATTTATGAGTGTGCTCTTGCCGGCGCCGCTGCGGCCGATCAGCCCGATGCGCTCCCCAGGCGCCACGTCCAGCGACAGCCCGTGCAGCACGCCGCGCGCGGTGCCATAGCCGAAGCTCAAATCCTCAAACCGGATGCCGCCCTCCATCACCCGCAGCTCCGGCGCATGAGGCGGGTCCGGCATTCCCTGCGCCACGGCGATGGACTTCATCCCGTCCTGCACCACGCCGACGTTGTCGAAGATCTGGGTGATGTTGAAGGCGACCCAGCCCGCCATGTTGCTGATCTGCCAGGCCATCGGCAGCGCCGTCGCCACCGTGCCGACTGCGATGGAACCGCGCGCCCACAGCGTCAGCGCCACGCCGCCGACGCCGACCAGCATCGTCGCATTCATCGCCGCGAGCGTCAGCCCGAACCGCGTCTGCATCCGGTATAGCCGGTGCATCGCCGCGGTATGCTCGTCCACCCCGTCCCTGACGAAGCGATCCTCGTCCTGCGCGCGGGCGAACAGCTTGACGGTCAGGATGTTGGTGTAGCTGTCCACGACGCGCCCCGTCAGCGCCGAGCGCACCTCCGACACCAGCCGCGACCGCGTCCGCAGGCGAGGGATGAAATAACGCAGGAACAGGGCATAGCCGCCGAACCACAGCAGGATCGGCAGCGCCAGCACGGCGTCGGCATGCGCCAGCAGCAGCATGGCGCTGGTGCCATAGACGACGATATACCAGGCGGCGTTGGTGGTCGCGGTGATGCTTTCCCGCAGGCTCGGCCCCGTTTGCATCACCCGGTTGGCAATGCGCCCAGCAAAATCATTTTGAAAGAACGTCAGGCTTTGCCGCACGACGTGCCAGTGGTTCTGCCACCGCACCAGGTTGGTGAAGCCCGGCGCAATGGCCTGGTTGGTCATCATGTTCTGCAACAGCAGCGCCGCCGGACGCACCAGCAACAGGAAGGCCGCCATGCCCAGAAGTTGCGGCCAGGCATCCCGCAGCATCGTCGCGGGGTCGTGGGTGCTGGCGAGCGTCACGGCGCGCCCGATCATGATGGGGATGCCGGCGTCGCACAGCGCCACCAGCAGCCCGGCGCCGAACAGCACCGCAATCAACCCGCGCATCTGCCGGGCATAATGCCAGCAGAAGCGCAGCAGGCTGTCATCCCCCGTCCCGCTAGGCGGCGGCACGGAGGGGTCGGTCCGAGTCGGCTGGACCAGGTTTTCGAACCAGGTGAACATGCTGTACGGGTGTACCCCAGGCGGCCCTGCGTCAATACGGGGGCGGCACGACGAAATGCTGCGGCTGCTCACTTCGCCGCGACTGGAACGGAAGGGACGGGGTCATGAGGTTTGCAGGTGCGATGGCGGCGCTAGTGCTGGCGGCGGCAGTGCCGGCAGCAGCGCAGGATGCAGCGCATAAACCCGCCCATAACCCCGGACTGGACGCCGCAGCCCGCCGCTACCCCCCCATCATCACCGGCGTGAACACCCGGCCGGCGGACGGCACGCCGCCCCTATCCTGTCCCGCAGCCGGTGCGCGGGTCGAGACCAAGGGCGGACCCACCTTCGAATATCTGGGTACCACGGACACCCCGGACCTGTGCCGGATGCGGATCGGCGGTGAGGAGGTGCAGGCATGGTATGGCATCTGGCTCACGTCATGGCCCGGCGCCGACAACGCCCATCCCGCCTTGAAGCAGGTGATGTCCGGCCATACCGGGGACGCCGTGGGCTTCGACGTGCGTATGTCGCCGGGCCACGCCTACCACGACCTCGTCCGCAACGAGGGGATCGAACGCATCAAGATCCTGGATACGACCTACCAGGCGATGAGGCTGTCGCACTACCGCGAAGGCTTCGAGGGCAACACCTACCGCTCCGTCGCGACGGCCTGGAAGGACATGGCAACGGGGATGATCCTATATAGCACCTATCAGCACATCAGCGGCGTGCCGGTGATTGACGACCCGGTAATCCCGACCGCTATCGTGCCCGCGGCCCGGTAGGATCGGAATGCCGGCGATGGACCTGCACGCCCGCCAGGGTGGAACTCCGGCGCTCGGCGGCCCCAGTCCATGCTGGCGCTGATCGGGCAAGCCGCCCGCCAACCCTGCAAAATCAGGCCGTAACGGCTTTGATCGTCAAGCCGCTCAAGTAAGCCGCCGGGTTCTCTGGGTCGAACACGTGCCCGTCGAAGAAGGTCTCCTTACCGCGTGACCTGCCAGCCGGCATGTCGGACACGCTCACCCCGGCAGCGGCGGCAGCGGCCCGCCACAGATCCTCCCGGTTCACGGCCGCAATTGCCTCCCGGGTGTCGGTGGCCCGCGGCAGGAAACCCCAGCGCATGCACTCCGTGAGAAACCACAAATCGTGCGACTGGTAGGGGTAGCTGGCATGGTCGGCCCAGAACTTCATCCGCGCCGGCGAGTCCTGCACCTTCCGGCCGTCGCCATAGTCCACGTTGCCGGACAGCCGCGGCACGATGTCGGCGACCGGCACGTTGAACCAGGCGCTCTTGCCCAGCATCGCGGCCACGTCCGCCTTGTTCTCCGCCTTCTCGGCCCATTGCTGCGCCTCGATCACGGCGGCGGTCAGGGCTATGGCGGCACGGGGGTTCTTCGCCACCCAATCCGCACGCACTACCAGGGCCTTCTCCGGGTGATCGCGCCAGATTTCCCCGGTCTGACAGGCGGTGTAGCCAAGTCCCTGGCGCCTGATCTGGTCAGGCCACGGCTCGCCGACGCAGGCCAAACCCATGGCGCTGGCAGCCATGTCCGACACCATGCGCGGCGGCGGCACGACAACCGTCTGCAAGTCCTTGTCAGGGTTCACCCCGCCCGCCGCCAGCCAGTAGCGCAGCCAAAGGTCGTGCGTGCCGCCCCGGAAGGTGACGCCGGCCCGGTCGGGCTTA
>CAXTCI010000229.1:1956-7841 GCA_964242325.1 uncultured Acetobacteraceae bacterium | reverse complement strand
TGCGCGAGAAGCGCCGTTCGGGGCTGCTCAAATCCACAATCATACCGCCTCAGGCAGGGGCATCAGCGTGATGGGAGTGGCTGGGTTTTCAATGTCGCCAGTGGCTGGGCTCCTAGTGTCGCTTGATACTTTGCCCCTGCGGCGAACCCATGGGTCAGTGCAAAGCCTGCAACTCAGATGCGCCGGTCGTGTCCAGGATTTAAGCCGGCACTTCCAATACCAACGGAATGCCTTGGCACAGACCTTCTTGTTGCCCGCCTCTGGACAATTCACCCACCGGCCGTAACTTTCTTGTATACAAGGATGCAAGCAGTGCCGATAACGGCCGCGAACGGGCCGGCAAGGTCCGACGCAGCAATCGGAGGAACACCGCATGCCGATCAACCGCAGGCGCTTGGCAACTGGGCTGCTGGCCGCCGCCTTGGTGACCGTGACCAACGCCGTCCCAGCACAAACGCCGCCGGGCATCCTGCAAGGCGTGCTCAGCCGCGGCACGTTGCGCATCGCCGTGCTGCCCAGCCTGCCGCCTTATAGCCGTGTCCTGCCGACCGGCGAGCCCGAGGGCTACGACATAGACATCGCCAAGAAGCTGGCCGAGGCGCTGAAGGTGAAGCCGGAGTTCGTCGTCACCGACATCCCCGGCCGTGTCACCTCCCTGCAAACTCGCAAGGTGGACGTGACGGTCGCCGACTTCACCCGCAACGTGGAGCGGTCTACCACCATCGCCTTCACCAGCCCCTACCTCGTCACCACCATGCGCCTGCTGGTGCCGGACGTGCAGAAGGCGCACGCCATCACCGAGCTTGGTGACGGCGCCGGCATCCGCATCGCCATCTCCCGCGGCGGCACGGCGGAGCGCGCGGTGCCGGCGGCGCTGCCCAAGGCGACGATCGTGCGCTTCAACACCCAGGCCGACGAGATGAGCGCCCTGCTGGGCGGCCAGGCCGACGCGATGGCGGAGGACGATTTCTACAACACTCAGGCCATCAAGGACCGGCCCGGCAAATTACGTCAGCTCGACGGCACCCTGGCCCGGGCGGAGATCGCCATCGGCGCCCCGGTGGGGGACGCGGACTGGCTGCGCGTGCTGAACCTGTTCGTGGACCAGTTGAACGCCAGCGGTGACAACGCACGCATGTTCAAGCAGTGGTTCGGCTTCGACCAGCCCGCCATCCAGGCCCGCTACTAGCCGCCGCGGCCGGGACATGGACTACACCTTCACGCTCCGCACCATACTCCCCTACATCGGGGAGCTGTGGCCGGCGGCGGAGCAGACCCTGACGCTCTCGGTGCTGGCCATCCTCATCAGCCTGGTGATCGGCGCCGGGGTGGCCGTACTGCGGCGGGGACGGTCACGGCTGGGGCGTGGGCTGGCCGGCGCCTACGTGGAGGTGATGCGGAACACGCCGCTGCTGGTGATCCTTTACCTAGTTTACTTCGCGGCGCCGGGTATCGGCATACGCCTGTCTTCGTTCGCTGCGGCGCTGATCGGGCTGTCCCTGAACAGCGGCGGCTACATGGCGGAAATCTTCCGCGCCGGCCTTGCCGCGGTACCGCCGGGTCAGTCCGAGGCGGCGCGCAGCCTGGGACTGTCGGCGCTGCAGACCTTTGGGCTCGTCGCCTTGCCGCAGGTGCTGCGGACGATCTATGCGCCGCTGGGCAACCAGTTCATCTCCGTCATCCTGGCGTCCTCCCTCGCATCCGCGGTCGCGGTGGAGGAGGTCGCGTCGTGGATGGAAACTACTGGCTCCACCTCGTTCCGGTTCTTCGAAACCTTCCTGGTGGCGGCCTGCGTTTACCTCGTGCTGTGCCAGGCGGTGAACCTGCTGCGTCTGGGCGTCGGCTGGATGCTGTTCCGGGCAGAGGCCGCGCGGTGACGACCGACTGGCTCAGCTACGCGCCGCTGCTGCTGCGCGCGGCAGGCACGACGCTGTGGCTGAGCTGGCTGGCGATGCTGCTGGGAGCCGCCGCCGGCTTCGGCGTCGCGCTCGCCCGGGTCAGCCCGTGGCGGCCGCTGCGTATCCTGGCGCTGGCCTACACCGAATTCTGGCGCTCCATACCCATCCTGATCGTCATGTTCTTCGCCTACTTCGGCCTGCCGCTGTTCCTGGGGCAGGACCTGCCGCCCTTCGCCGCCGCGACCATCGCCCTCGCGCTGCACGCCAGCGCGTCCATGTCGGAGGTGATACGCGCTGGGATCGAGAGCGTCGGCCAGGGCCAGTGGGAAGCGGCCCGGGCCTTCGGCTTCCGCTACGCCCGCATCATGCAGCTTGTGGTGCTGCCGCAGGCGGTGCGGGTGATCGTCCCCCCCTCGGTCGGCGTGTTCATCACCGTGCTGAAGGAAAGCACGCTGGCCTCCATCATCGGCTACATCGAGCTGACCAAGACCGGGCTGCTGATCCGTGACAGCACCGATGGCGGCTTCGTGCCGCTGCTGGCGCTGGCGGCGATCTACTTCGTCATCAATTACGCGATCTCGCTGGGCGGCCGCTGGCTGGAGCTGCGCTTCGACGCCGGCCGCCGCCCCGCCCCGGCCGGGGCAATGGCATGAGCGCGCGGTCATGAGGCTGGGCAGCCTAGCCCGCGCCCCCGGCCGCATCACGAGCCGCGAAGTCTACGACGACCTGCACCGCCAGATCGTTCAGGGTATCCTGCGTCCCGGCGACCCGCTGTCTGAAACCCGCGTCGCCGGGCGCTACGGCCTCAGCCGCACCCCGGTGCGGGAGGTGTTCTGGCGGCTGGGCGAGGACGGCTTCCTGCGCGTCGTGCCGCAAGTCGGCACTTGGGTCGCGCCCATCAACGTTTCCGCCGTGCACGACAGCGGCTTCATTCGCGCCGCCCTGGAATGCGCCGCCATCCCCGACGCCGCGCGCCGCGCCACCCCGGCGGACGGCGCGCACCTGCGGGACCTGGTGACCCGGCAGGAGGCGGCGCTGGCGAAGCCCGACTTCGCCGCCTTCTTCGCGCTGGACGAGGCGATGCACCGCCACCTCGTCGGCATGGCCGGGCGGCCCTTCGTATGGCAGGTGATCGCCGGCGCCAAGGCGCAGCTCGACCGCGTGCGCTTCCTGTCGCTCGCCGATCCCGATTGGCCCGGCATGATCCTGGGCCAGCACGGCGCCATCGTAGACTGCGTGCTGGCCGGCGACGGCGCCGGAGCGGCCGAGGTGATGCGGGCGCACCTGCAAACCGCCTTCGCCGCCATCGGCCGCATCGCCGTCCAGCACCCGGAGTTCTTCGAGGGCCTGGACGCCCCGCAACGCGCAGCCGGATAGGACAAGCCGCATGGAGCAAACCTGGCGCTGGTGGGGGCCGGACGACCTGATCACCCTGGCCGACGTGTGCCAGGTCGGGGCCACCGGCATCGTGACGGCGCTGCACGGCATCCCGACCGGGGAGGTGTGGCCCGCCGCGGCCATTGCCGACCGCAGGCACGCCATCGAGGCCGACCCGTCGCTCGGCCTGCGCTGGAGCGTGGTGGAAAGCGTGCCGGTGCACGAGGCCATCAAGCTCGGCGAGGCCGGGGCGGAGCAATACCTCGACGCCTACTGCCAAACGCTGGCAAACCTGGGCGCGGCCGGGGTGAACACGGTATGCTACAACTTCATGCCGATGCTGGACTGGGCGCGCACGGAACTGCGCGCCCCGCTGCCCGGCGGCGCCACAGCGCTGCGCTTCAACGCGCACGAGTTCGCGGCCTTCGACGTCCACATGTTGCGACGCCCCGGCGCGGAGGCTGACTGGGCGCCGGACGTGCTGGCCCGCGCCCGCGCCTGGCACGACGCCGCGACGGAGGCGGACCGGCAGACGCTGCTCGGCACCATCATGGCCGGCCTGCCCGGCGCCTTCGACCGCTACGACATCGAGGGGCTGCGCCGGATGCTGGCGCGCTATGCGGACACTGGGCCGGAGCGGTTGCGAGACAACCTGCGCCGCTTCCTGCACGCCGTGGTGCCCGCGGCAGAGCGGGCCGGCATCCGCCTGGCGATCCATCCTGACGACCCGCCTCGGCCGTTGCTGGGTTTGCCGCGGATCTGCTCCACCGCGGAGGACATCGCCTTCATCCTGGGCGCCGTGGACAGTCCGGCCAACGGCCTCACGCTGTGCACAGGGTCGCTGGGCGCCAACCCGGCCAACGACCTGCCCGGCATCGCCCGGCGCTTCGCCGGCCGCATCCACTTCGCCCACCTCCGCAACGTGTCCAACGAACCCGACGGTTCGTTCATGGAAGCGGACCACCTGGGCGGCGGCACCGACATGGTGGCGGTGGCGCTTGCGCTGCTGCAGGAGCAGGCACGGCGCCGGGCCAAGGGCGACCCGCGATGGCGCATCCCGTTCCGCCCGGACCACGGGCACGAGCTGCTGGACGACGTGGGCAAGCCGACCCACCCCGGCTACCCCGCCATCGGCCGGATGCGCGGCCTGGCGGAGCTCCGCGGCGTGATGGCGGCCCTGTCGCACCAGCACGGGCTGCCGCTGTAGTGCGCTTGTCGGACGCAACGCTCGCGCACCTGCCGCCCGGGGTGCGCCGGCCTGGCTATGACCGTGCCGCCATGCAGTCCGGCATCGTCCACCTGGGCATCGGCGCCTTCCACCGCGCGCACCAGGCGGTCCTGGCCGATGCCGTCTTGCGGGCAGGGGACCTCCGCTGGGGCATCACCGCCGCCAGCCTGCGCAGCCCCGCCACCCGGGATGCCCTGGCGCCGCAGGACGGGCTGTATGCGCTGAACCTGCGCGGGGACGCCGACGAGTATGCCGTGATCGGCAGCGTCGGCCGCATCCTGGTCGCGCCGGAGGACCCAAGTGCCCTGCTCGCCGCCCTGGCGCACCCCGTGACCCGCATCGTCAGCCTGACGGTGACGGAGAAGGCCTACTGCCTGGACCCGTCCACGGGCATGCTGGATGAGGCGCATCCCGATATCCTGCACGACGTGCGGCACCCCGAGGCGCCGCGCTCGGCGCCGGGATACCTAGTGGCCGCGCTGGCCCGGCGACGCATCGCTGGCCTGCCGCCGCCCACCCTACTGTCGTGTGACAACCTGCCGCACAACGGCACCACGCTGCACCGCCTGCTGCTGGCGCTGGCACCGCGGATGGCGCCGGGGCTGGAAGGGTGGATCAAGGACGAGGTTGCCTGCCCGGATAGCATGGTGGACCGCATCGTGCCGGCCACGACGGACGCCGACCGCCCCCGCGTGTCCGCGGCGCTCGGCATGGACGACGCCTGGCCCGTGGTGGCCGAGCCGTTCCTGCAATGGGTGGTCGAGGACCGCTTCCCCGCCGGCCGCCCGGACTGGGACGCGCATGGCGCCCTGTTGGTGTCCGACGTGGCGCCGTTCGAGGCGATGAAGCTGCGGATGCTGAACGCCGCCCATTCCGCCATCGCCTACCTCGGCCTGCTGGCCGGGGACGCGACGGTGGCCGATGCGGTGCGGGACCCCGGCCTTGCCGCCTTCGTGCGCGGGCTGATGCGGGATGCCGCGGCAACCTTGTCCATGCCGCGGGGGATGGATGTCGCCGAATATGGGGAGGCACTGATGGCCCGCTTCGCCAACCCCGCGCTGCGGCACCGCACGGCGCAGATTGCCGGGGACGGCTCGCAGAAGCTGCCGCCGCGGCTGCTTGACCCGATGCGCGACCGGCTGGACCGGGGCCTGCCCGTCACTCGGCACGCGATGGTCGTCGCGGCCTGGATGCAGCACGTCGCCACCGCCGCGGAGGTGCAGGACCCCCGTACGGCGGAGCTGGCACGGGCGGTAGGATCGGGCGGTCCGGCCGCCCTGCTCGACGTGGCAGCGGTGTTCGGCGGCCTGACGGCCCGGCCGGATGCCCGAGGTGCTATCCTGGCCGCGCTGGCCCGGCTGCAGCAGGCCGGTCCGCGCCGC
>CAXTCI010000229.1:0-1856 GCA_964242325.1 uncultured Acetobacteraceae bacterium | reverse complement strand
GACCACTGCAAGCAGGTGTCCCATGATCCGCATCGTGTTCCATGGCGAAAACGCAGCATCGTTCAGCGACGGATTCGCCGACCTATTGGATATGTCCTCCGAGATCGCCGTGCTGCCGGATGCGCTCGACAGCCCGGCCGACCGTGCGGCCTATGCCGGCGCCGAGGCCGTCATCGGCAGCCGTTACCACGCCGCGCTGCCGCGTCCGGACGCGCTGCGGCTGTTCCAGGTGCCCGGCGCCGGATATGACGCGGTGGACCTGGCGGCGCTGCCGGACACTGCCGTCGTGTGCAACTGCTTCGGCCATGAGCAGGCAATTGCTGAGTATGTGATGGCCGCGCTGCTGGCCCGCACCGTGCCGCTGGTGGATGCCGATGCGCGGCTCCGGCGCGGGGACTGGGCCTACTGGGCCGGTGCCGCGCACCGCACGCATGGCGAGCTGGCAGGCTCGACGATCGGGCTGCTCGGCTTCGGTCACATCGGCCAGGCGGTTGCACGGCGGGCCAAAGCATTCGAAATGCAGGTCGTCGTCGCCAACCGCAGCGCCGTCCCATCCTCGCCACTTGTGGATCGTGCTTTCCCGCTGGAGGAGCTGCCGGCGTTCTGGGCATCCGCCGACAGCTTCGTGGTGTCGGTGCCGCTGGCAGAGGAAACCCGGGGGATCGTCGGCGCCGCGGCCTTCGCCGCCATGCAGCCCCATGCGGTGCTGCTGAACGTCGGGCGCGGCGCGACCGTGGACGAGCACGCCCTGTTCCAAGCGTTGCAGGGTGGCGCCATCGCTGGCGCGGTGATTGATACCTGGTATCGCTACCCTTCTCCCGGCCAGCCCGGCCCGCCGCCGTCGGCCCTGCCGTTCGAGACCCTGCCGAACCTGGTGATGACGCCGCACATGTCCGGCTGGACCGCCGGCACCATACGTCGGCGGCAGGCCGTTATCGCCTCGAACATCCGCAGGCGCCATGCCGGGGAGTCCTGCGCGAACGTCATACGGCCCGCGCTTGTCAAGTAATGCGGAAGCGAAGGCAGATCCGGAGCCGGGCCGTATACCGGTGGCGTCCAGTTGCAGCAAGTCTGCCAGTCAAACTGGCGGCACAAGGGAGGATGACATGCATAGGCTGAGAATGCTCCGCGCCGCGGTGCTGGCCCTTGCGACCGGCGCGGTTCTTGCGCTCGCGGCGGTCCCCGCCTCTGCGCAGACCGTGACGGAGATCACGAAGCGCGGCAAGGTCCGCATCGGCGTGCTGGTCGGAGCGCCGCCCTACGGCTCCATAGACGCCGAAGGCAAGCCGGTTGGCTACGACGAGGACGTGGCCGCCCTGA
Organism: uncultured Acetobacteraceae bacterium; assembly: GCA_964242325.1. Classification (GTDB taxonomy): domain Bacteria; phylum Pseudomonadota; class Alphaproteobacteria; order Acetobacterales; family Acetobacteraceae; genus DASWOJ01. Next base: position 536 of record CAXTCI010000229.1, on the reverse strand, counting down.
TCGCCAAGTACATGGGCTTGCCCATCGAAATGGTGCCGCTGACCCCGCCCAGTCGCATCCCGGCGCTGGAGTCCGGCAAGGTGGACTTCCTGGTGGCCACCCTGGCGCCCACGGCGGAGCGCGCGAAGGCTGTCATGTTCACCATCCCCTACAGCGTGTTCCAGGTTGGCATCTACGCCAAGCGCGGCGACCCGATCAAAACTTGGGCGGACCTCAAGGGCAAGCGCGTGGGTGTCAACCGCGGCAGCAGCGTGGAGGGCGAGCTGACCAAGCGGGAGAAGGAGCTGAACCTCAGCATTTCCCGCTTCGAGGACGACAGCACGACGATGCAGGCGCTGTTCACCGGCCAGGTCGAGGCGATTGCCGGGCCGGACGCGCAGGCTAACGCCGCGATGAAGGCGCGCGGCGACGGCGTGGACTGCGAGCAGAAGTTCGTCTTCGCCCAGCAGCCCAACTCGATGACGGTGCGCCGGGACGCCTTCGAGCTGCACCAGTATCTGAACAACGTGATCTACATCATGAAGCTGAACGGCGAG
>CAXTCI010000228.1:0-7901 GCA_964242325.1 uncultured Acetobacteraceae bacterium | reverse complement strand
CCGCCCTTGGCCCCGGTCGGCACGATGACGACGTTCTTCAGCCGCTGCGCCTTCATCAGGCCGAGGATCTCGGTCCGGAAATCCTCCCGCCGGTCGGACCAGCGTATGCCGCCGCGGGCGACGGGTCCGGCGCGCAGGTGGCAGCCCTCCATGCGGGCGGAGTGGACGAAGATTTCGCGCCATGGCCGCGGCGCCGGCATCTCCCCGGCCTCGGCGCTGCCGATCTTGAGCGCGATGTAAGGCGCATCCGCATGGAAGTTGGTCCGCAGCACCGCGCGCAGCAGCGTCATCAGCCGGGACAGGATGCGGTCCTCGTCCGGGTTGGCCACCCCATCCAGCAGCGCGGCCCAGGCGGCGTCCAGCGGGGCCTCGTCGGCGCCGGCGCGCTCCGGCGCGAAGCGGGCATGGAACAGGTCCACCAGGATGCGGGCGGCACCGGGATGGGCGGTCAGCGCGGCCTCCACGCCGGTCTGGCTGAAGGCGAAGCCGACCTGCTTGAGCCAGCGATACATGGCTCGCAGCAGCCAGCACTCGCGCCAAGTCAGCCCGGCGCGCAGCACCAGGCGGTTGAAGCCGTCGGCCTCGGCCCGCCCATCCAGCAGTGCGTCCAGCGCGTCCAGCAGGGCGGGGTAGCGGGCGGGGTCGGCCGCCATGCCGGCGCGCAGGGTGATGACTTGCAGCACGACGGTGGATGCGCCCGGCACCGCACCAGGCGCCGATGCGGCGGTCCCGGCGGGATGCAGGCGGTAGGGCACCTCCTCGATGGCGCGAAGGTCCAGGCTTTCCAGCAGCGGCAGGGTGTCGGACAGGGGGAGGGGAGGGCCGGGCTGGGCCAGGCGCAGGGTCAGCGCGTCGGGAGGCGCGCCCGGCGCCCGCTCCAACCGGGTAGCAGGGCGCCCGGTGCCGGCGGCGCGTTCGGCCAGGTCAAGGTCGGCGGCGGCCTGGGCGGCGGTGGCGGCCTCCTGGTAGGCCGCAGGGAAGGCGCCGCCCCAGCGGGCGGTCAGGCGTGCGGCGGCGGCCTCGCCGTCGCGGGTGGCCAGCGCCTCGGACAGGCGGTCACGGAAGTCGCGGGCGGCCTGGCGCACCACGTCCTCCAGCACGCCGGCGTCCACCGGCGGGACCGCGCCGGGAGTGGTGCCGATGATGTAGTTGACCCGGGCCAGCGGCTCGTCGCCCAGCGCAATATACAACGCGCTGATGCGCCCGGCATAAGCGCGGGCCAGCAGCCCGCCGACGTGCTCCCGCAGCCGGGTGTCGAACACGTCGCGCGGCAGCCAGACGATGGCGGATACGAATCGCTCGAAGGGGTCCAGCCGCAGCACCAGCGTGGTGCGGGGGCGCAGGCGCAGGTCCAGCGCACGGCGGGCGCCAGCCAGGATCGCCGCCTCGGGCGCCTGGAACAGCTCGTCGCGCGGCCAGGTGTCCATCACGTGGCGCAGCGCGCGTCCATCATGGCTGGCCGGCTCCACGCCGGACGCGTCAAGCATGGCCGCGACCTTCTGTGCCAGCAACGGGATGGAGCGGGGGTTGCGCGTATAGGCCGTCGCGGCGAACAGGCCGTAAAAGATGCGCAGGCCGGTCACGGTTCCCGCGCCATCGAAGGTGCGTGTCACGACCGCGTCGCCATACGCGGCGCGGTGGACGGTGGAGCGCAGGTTGGCCTTGGCGACGGCCAGCGGCACCGGCTCCATCAGGGCGGCGCGCACGGCGGGCGGGGCGGCCCGCAAGTCGGGCAGGGTGTCGAAGGCTGCAACGGCCGGGTCGCGCAGCAGGCCGAGGTTCTCCGCCTCCACGATGGCCAGCGCGTCCGGCCCGGCCACCTCCACCCGGCGATGGCCCAGCAGCACGTAGTTATCGTCCAACAGCCAGTGCAGGAACTCCGCGGCGGTGCGGCCCTCCGGCAAGGGACGGGCAACGACTTCCTTGGCGGCCTGTGCCACCAGGGCGCGCATGGCGGCATGGTCGGCGTTGGCGGCGCGCACGTCGGCCATCGTGCGGCGGAGCGTGGCCTCCAGCGCCGGGGCGCCGTCTCCGGCGCCGGTGAACTCGATCCGCATCCAGCTTTCGCGGACGCCGTCCGGGGCGGGGTGGTCGGACCAGTCGAGCAGGGCGCCGGCAGCATCGCGCCTGACGGCGACGACCGGATGCAGGAGCTGGCGTACGACGCGGCCGGCCGGGACCGTCAAGGCGGCCATGGCGCTGTCCACCAGGAACGGCATGTCGTCGGTGATGACCTCCGCGACCGCCCGGGCCGAGCCGCCCGGCGTGCCGCCCCCGGGTGTGGCGACGCGGACCAGGGCCTCGCCGGGTTGGCGCCGGGCGGCGAGGGACCACAGGCTCGCGGCGGCCTCGGCCATGGCCTCGGGTGACTGGACCGCAAGCTCGGGGGTGGGCAGGGCGGCATGCAGGCGGGCGATGAAGGCGCCGGCAGCGGCGGGCAGGGCAGGGGCGATGCGGGCCAAGGCGTCGGTTGCGGCGCGCAGCAGCTCGGCGCGCAGCGTGTCCGCGCCGGACGGCCCGGCGTGCGCGGCTGCGGTCGGGCTAGGGGGCAGAACGTCGGGCATGGGAGGCCTCGCTTGCAGAAACAATCCAAGAACACGGTCGGAAGATTTGAACAGAACCTGAACAAAAGTCCTGAGCTGGTAAGTCAAGTTTAAGCTTACACAAGTCTGGCGCAGTGCTGGTATAGTCGAATCCGCCCGATTCGCCGGGCATCCACCAAGCTCGGAGGCCGAATAATGCAACTTGCCGCAAACCAGGACGGTTCGCCGATTGCCCATCTGCCGCCCGTGACCCATGCGGAGTGCCTGACGCTGCGCAACATCCTGCTGCGGACCAACCCGGCCAGCCAATGGGAGGCCGGGTTCATCGAGAGCATGGCGACGCTGCTGCAGCAGGCGGCGCAAGGCGGGCGCGAGGGGACGTTGGCGGTAGGGGATTGACGGCGCTTTGGGGCTGCTGCGGTTCGTTCTGCATGCCAGTTAAGCAAAACTCTGGAGGTTTGCGCACAGATGAAAAGCTAAGCAGGCTTGCGCGGCCGTAGGCCATCTGTGTGACAGGCCGCGCAAGCCTGCTCAGCCGTCTCTCAGCACTGGCAGGGTCACGGTCAGCGTTTCAGTCTGACCTTCTCGGGCGCATCCTCGAACGAGGGGCATGGCTTCCATCCCGGAGCCATTCGGCAATCTAATCCAACCTGCCCTTGATCAGCATCAAGACGCGAGATGCTCTCCAAGGAGGATTTCGATAACCTCATCGGAGAACCGCTTTCTGCTTCCGCCGATCAGAACGGACTTGGGATTCCCGTCGTCCCGTGCTGCCGACGGCATCCCATGGTCAAGCAGCGCCCGGGCGCACCCGGCCCAATCACCGCCTTCGATCGGCGCATTGCACGACGCCCAGGATAATGTGCCGCAGACATTGTCTCCATAGCCTGCTCCTCCGCCCAACGCGCGCCGTGCTGCAGCAGGAACCGCGTCAGCGTGGCATCGCCCTGGAACACGGCGAGGTTCAATGCCGACGCATCCCAATCGCCGCCACGCACCGCGACCGGCCAACCCAGCGCGACCATGAGCATCGCCGCGTCGGCTCCTCCCTCGGCGGTGATGTCAGGGAGCAAGCGGAGCTGCGCCGCCGAGAGTGCGTGGGGGAGATCGGGACGCCGTGCCTGGATGCGTCGCGCCCCAACCTCGTCGGCGCTCGCGCAGGCCGCGACGAACAGCTCGTCTTCCGACATCGGTCCGCCCCCGCCGTATTGATCCAGCAGCTCGGCGACGTCCGCAAGGCCGAGCTGCAGTACCGCTTTGTAGGCGGTGGCGCCCGCCGGCGTCGTCGCCATCGCATTGGCGCCGGCGTCCAGCAGTGCCGCGACATGGCGCCGTGACCTGCGGCGCCGGATCGCCCAAAGCAGCGGTGAACCCCACCCGGTCAGGGCTGGATTGCGCGCGGGCTCATTCGCGTTCCCGCCGGAGTCCAGCAGCAGTTGAAGCGCGCCGGCGTCCTCTAGATCCAGTGCCCGGTAAAGCGCATTGGCCCCATCAATCCCGGCACCATGCTCCAACAGCAGCCGCGTGCATTCCAGGTTTTCCAACGAGTGATAAAGCGACGCGCCATCGTCCGGCCCGGCACCGGCATCCAGCAGCAGGCCCGTGAGCACGAGCTGCTGGCGCCGCCTGCAATCCAGGAGAAGCAGGACGTTGTCCCGACTTCGCCACTCCATCCCATATCGGGACTGCGTTTCCCTTTGCGGTCATGATCGAGAGGGTAGCAGAACTGGGCCTGCTACCCGATGGCCGGTTGGGCCCCGTTACGGGAACGCAGCGGCTCATGGGCTATGACGGCCCATCCCGAGGCCGGAGGCTCGCGGTCAACGCCGCGCCTATGCTGCGGAAAGCGATTCTGGGCCGATTTTACGGATTCCGCTTTCCTGCTTACCGCTCCTTAAGTCTTGGCCGTCATTATAGGGGCACGCCGGCAAAACGGGGCGTACGTAAACGTAGGCCGCGTCTGGCAGAGCCGGACTGGCTTGATGGGAATAGAATATCATGTCCTTGAACTCAGTTAACACCAATATCGCTGCTCAGGTCGCGCTTCAGTCGCTGAACAACACCAGCTCGCAGCTGCAGGCGACGCAGAAGCGCATCTCCACTGGCTATCGCGTAGCAGACGCCGCAGACGATGGCGCCGCCTATGCCGTGGCGCAGCGCGTGCGGGCGGACGTGGGCGCGCTGACAAGCGTGAACGACCAGCTTGGCAATGCGAAGGGACTGGTGACCACGTCTCTGACAGCGTTGGGCAAGATCTCCGACAGCGTGAACGCAGCGCAAAAACTGCTGGTCCAAATCGCCAGCAACGGCACCACGCAGGACCAGCGGGACCAGTATGTGACCTCCTACAAGGCCATCGTGACGCAAGTTGCCGACTACGTGGACAACTCGAAGTATAACGGCCAATCCTTGCTGGGCAGCGCCGCCGGTGCGGTAGCCGCGACGTCCAAGTCGGTGATCAGCAGCGAGACCGGCACGAGCAAGACCCTCAGTTCCGAGGACGTGAGCGGACTGGCCAGTACCCTGGCTGGGCTGATCGGCGCCACCTTCTCGCGGACGGCTGCTGGGGTGGACTCCTTCACTGCGGCTGCCGCTGGTGCGGACCAGACCGCGGCGGCGACGGCACTGTCTGCGACGACAGGGACGACGGCGTTCGCGTCGGCGTTGAAAGGCATAGCAAACCAGACCAACCAGATCGGTGCGGACTCGAACTCGCTGGACGCGACGATCAGCTTCAACACCAGCAAGATCGACAGCCTGAACGCCGGGCTGGGCGCGCTGATTGACACCGATCTGTCAAAGGAGTCGGCAAATCTGCAGGCGCTGCAGATCAAGCAGCAGTTGGGTACCCAGGCGTTGTCACTGGCCAACCAGGCGCCGCAGTCCCTACTGAGCCTGTTCAAGTAATAACCGGCTGACTGGGCCTGCCTCGGCAGGTCTAGACCCGGCGGCGGAACGCCGCTGCCGGGTCAACTTTCCCGCATCGGACACAAACCGTAGAGGCATCGGAAACTGCCATGTCCCACCTCGTGCTAGAGCTCCACGCCGGAGACGCCATGATCGTCAACGGCGCGTCCCTGCGGTTCCGCACGCGCAGCCGGATCGAGTTGACGACGCAGGCGCGCTTCTTGTTCGGCAAGCAGATCATGGCGCTGGAAGAAGCGGACAGCCCGGCGCGCCGTATCTATTTCGCGCTGCAAACCGCCTATATCGGCGGGGACGGGGAACGCGCGGCAGGAGTGGCGGAGGCGCGCTCCGCCATCCGCGAGTTCCAGGCCGCGACGACTTCCGGACTGGTGCGGGACATCCTGGACCGGGCTCTGGCGCTGGTGGAGGCCGATGAATGCTATGGCGCGCTGAAGCTGGCGCGGCGGATCGTCCGGCACGAAGACGGCGTGCTTGGCCGGATGCCTGCTCGCCGCGCGGCGTGCAACGCCGACCTGGTGCCGGCATAGAAAGCGGAGATGGCGATGTATCAGGTAGGTGCCCGCGCGTATCAGGTGCAGGCCGGCCGGCGCAGCCTGCGGGAGCAGGAAGCGGACGTGTTCCGCGGGGTAAACGGCGGGCTGCGGGCGGCAAAGGCCGACCCGGTCCTGCAAGGGCGGGCGGTGGCGGACAACGTCCGGCTGTGGCTCATGCTCGGCGACGTGCTGCGCGACCCGGCCAACGGCCTGCCGGCAGAGTTGCGGGCGCAAATCGTCTCGGTCGGGCAGGCGCTGCTGCGGGAGATGAAGCGGCCAGAGCCGGACTTGGACTTCCTGATCCACATCAATGAGAACTTCACCGCCGGACTATCGGGCGCACCGTGATTGGCTGGCCCATCATCGGCCTGGATCTGAGCGTCCTATAATAAGGTGGCCGCGCGTCTGCGGCCGGGACAGAAGGTTAACTCGGTCATCGCGTTGCAGCAGGCGGTGACGGGGCAGGCCCTCGGCATCGCCGACACGGCCAAGCAGCCCGATGTGCAGCGTGACATCGCGGCACTCCAGGGCGGGGGCAACGGCCGCTGAACCCAAGGCGCTGCGAGCGGATTTGACAGCCTGCCGCGTCCTACTGACGGCAAATGGCCTGGGAGACCAAACCGACTAAACCGCGTTGACGAAGGCGCTGATGTCGGACCCCACGAACGCCAAAAGTCTTGCGAGCACACTGACCGACACGTGGTGGAAGTCTGCGGCGACCACGCTCAACTTCGCCAGGGACAGGTTGTCAACACTGTGGCATTCCAAGACCTTGGTGTTCATCCCAAAACATCTTGAGCGTCTGCCGTGGTGAGTGGCACGCAGGGCCGAGGTTCCGGCAAGAGCTGGGCCGGGTATATCGCCAGGGCAACGTCGAGATCGTCAAACGCTCCGACGCAGGCCACCTCATGACGTCTCCAAAGTGCTGGATCGTGGAGTGGACGAATGCCCAGCTAAACCGGTGCTGCCGCCTGACCAAGAATTGGAAGCCTGAACCACAACACCCTTGCTATCCCACAATGGGCATCAGTGCGGCTCATGCTGCGGCATCTGTCTCAGGCAAATGCATGACCCCGGATAGAAACTTACGCAAAGAGGCTGAGCAGACCCGAACTCGTGCCGCTCGTTGAGTCACCGCTTGAGTTGCTCGCGTTGGCAATCAAGAATTGTTTGGTGAATTGTTCGACAAATTTTGGATCTTTGAACTTGGTGATGTCGATCTTTGAGCTGATCGCGCTCTCCTGAGTGGTAAGTGACTGGAATGCAATCTGCTCTGGAATGCCAAGTGCCATGGTGACCACGCTTCGGAAGGTGGAATCGCCGAGTATCTGGTCGACCGAGGTGATCGTGCTTGCCCGGCTACGAAAATCGAGTGCCGACGACAAACCTGGGGTCGTTTGGTCCAGACTGGTCTGCCATTGTATCTGCGCATAGCCGCTGGCGATGCTGTTCAGTGCAGTGGGATTGTTTAGGATCGATAGACCCTTGTTTGCGAAGTCGTAGGTCTTTGCGACGCTTAGCCAACGTGTATCAGTCAACTGGCTGGCGAGGGAGGTGGTACTGGTGGTGTCCGACAATAATGCCTTCGTGGCCAGCGCTGTATAGCTGGTCTGGTCGCCAAGCCCGTTCGCGGTAAGCAGCACCTTCAACGCTTGAGGATTGGCCAGCAAGTCCGCGGGCGTTTTGGCTGAGGCTACTGCGGCCCTGAACGCGGCGACATCACGCGAAACATCTGGCTGGGCAGCAACAAGGGCAACATCCTTGGTCTGATTGGTTTCAGCGGACTGCAAAGCCTGGATGGGATCGGTGCTTCCCGTCGTGCTGCCGCCATACAGGATGCTTATACCAACCGCCATCCGCTCTGACCATTTCCCGGCAAACCTCGTAGGGCGTATAA
>CAXTCI010000227.1:1654-7903 GCA_964242325.1 uncultured Acetobacteraceae bacterium | reverse complement strand
GGCGGCGAAGCGCAGCATGTCCACGAAGCCCGAGAACGTCGTCAGCTTGAAGTTCGGCAGCGGGATGATGCCGACCGAAAGCCTCACACCGGCCCGGCGCTGTGGCATATGCCGATAACTACTGGCCAGCATTCGACGTCCTTGCTCACCGATATGGCGTCCCTGTGCTACTCAAACGTCGCAGGTGTGCAATCCAAGAGGAGCATCCTGGTCTGACAGTCTTTCGCAATATCTCGTCACATCGCCCGCAGCCAAAAAGGAGCAAGCCTTGGAACTCAGTCGTCGATCGCTTCTCGTGGAGTGCGTAGTTTGCTGAAGGCGTTTCCACCCAGCAATCGATACGACCAGGTACGACAAGTCGTTGACCCACGAGCTGTGGCCCTGTTCGAGGACGCACTGGTGTGGGACATGACGCTGCCCTGGGGTGCACCCTGGGCAAATTACGACACGGTGCTAGGCCGCTTCGCCAGTGCGGGCATGGGCGTCATTACGTTGACGGTGCAAAATCTGCCGGGCGCCGACATCCGCACTGCGGTCAGCTACGTCGCCAAAGTGCGCGCTGACATCGCCAAACGGGCCGACATCATGCGAATCTGCACGACCGCCGCCGCGATCCGCCAGGCCCGGGCCGACGGCGTGCTCGCCCTCGTGCTGCAGCATCAGGATGGCACGCCGCTAGGCGGCATGGGTGAGATGGTCGAGGTATACTACGAACTCGGCGTGCGCTGCATGCTCCCCGTTTACAACGGCAAGAACGCGCTGGGCGACGGTTGCGCCGAACGCACCGACGAGGGCCTGACCCGGTTCGGCCAAAACGCCGTGCGGGAGATGCTGCGGCTCGGCATCATCGTGGACGCGACGCATGTCGGCGTGCGGTCCAGCCTCGACATGGCGGAGCTATGCACAGCCGCGGGAAAGCCGATGATGATCACCCACAGCAACATGCATGCGGTCTACCCGCACTACCGCAACGTGACCGACGAGCAGGTGCGCGCCGCTGCGGCCACGGGCGGCGTGATCGGCATCAACGGCCTGGGCGAGTTCCTGCCCGACGACGACGCCCGCACGGAAGCCATGTTCCGCCACCTTGACCACCTCGTCACGCTGGTTGGCCCGCAACACGCGGGCTTCGGGCTGGACTTCCTGGACGACGCGCCCCGTTTCTGGGCCAGCGTGCGGGCTGAGTCGTTCCGCTGGCCGCCGCTGCCGTTTGGCAAGGAGAGGGTGGAGACGGCATTTGCCGGGCCGGAGCAGGCGCTGGAGTTGTGCGATATGATGGTGCGGCACGGCTGGGACGACGACGCGGTGCGCGGCGTGCTCGGTGAGAACTTCCTGCGCGCCGCCGGGGAGAGCTGGGGCGGATGAGCGAAGCATCGCCTTCCCGCGCCCTGATGCGCGACGCCCTGGTCTGGGACAACACGCTCCCCTGGGGCCCCAGCTACGCCGATGGCGAGACGCTCGGACGCTTCCAAGCCGCCGGGGTGGATGTCATCAGCCTTTCCGTCATGGGTCCGGAGGCAATGCTGGAGGGAACCATCCGCCAGATTGCTCGGGTGCGCGCTGCGATCCGCGCCCAGCCGGACCGAATGGTGCTGTGCGGCACGGCGGACGACATCCTGGCGGCGAAGGCCACCGGCAAGCTCGGTCTCGTCTTCAACCTCCAGGAAACCGATATGCTGGAGGGCAAGCTGGAGATGGTGCAGGCCTATTACGACCTCGGCGTGCGCCACATGCTGCTCGCCTACAACGCCCGCAACCATGTCGGCGACGGCTGCGGCGAGCGCACCGATGGGGGCCTGTCTCGCTGGGGGCTTGAGGTCGTCGCGGAAATGAACCGTGTGGGGATGCTGGTGGACGGTACCCACACCGGCTACCGCACCACGATGGACGCAATGGCGGCCTCTACGGAGCCGTTCATCTTCTCGCACTGCAACGCCCACGCGGTCCACGGGCACTACCGCAACATCCGGGACGACCAGATCCGCGCGTGCGCCGCAACCGGTGGCGTGGTCGGGCTAAACGGCCTAGGCGAGTTCCTGGACGACGACGCGGCCTCGTCCGCCGCAATGTTCCGCCACCTGGACCACATGGTACAGCTCGTCGGTGCCGAGCACGTGGGATTGGGCATGGACTATGTGCGTGACACGGCCCGGTTCTGGGGCTGGGTGCGGGACAACGCGCACATGTGGCCGCCAGGGCCCGGCAACCGCACGGGCTCGGCCTTTGCGCAGCCGGAACAGATCGAGGAGCTGACCGACATGATGCTTCGGGCCGGCTACGACGATGGGGCGGTGCGCGGCATTTTGGGTGGCAACTGGTTGCGCGTGGCTCGGCAGGTCTGGCGGTGAGGCGCCTGCTGCTTGCGGCGGCGCTGCTGACGCCGGCCGCCGCGCACGCGCAGGACACCGACCACCTCACTGTCGGCGTCCGCGCGCCTATCGTGACGCTCGACCCGGCGCTGTCCGGACTGGGACCGATGCACGGCTACTATGCTGACATCTACGACAGCCTGATCGGGCTGGACGCGCAATCGCACTTGATCCCCGGCATCGCGCTCAGCTGGCGATTGGTCGACGACCTGACCTGGGAGTTCAAGCTGCGGCCCGGCGTCAAGTGCCATGACGGCAGCATGCTCGACGCCGCCTCGGTCAAGTCCAGCCTGGACCGGCTGCCGACCGTGCCGAACAGCGACAACCTGACTGCCGGCAAACTACGCCTGGTGACGAAGCTTGAGATCGTCGATCCGCTGACAGTGCGCATGATTACCGCCAAGCCGTATCCGGCACTGCCCGCGGCCTTGCCCGACTTCCACCTCGTCTGCGCCAGCGTGCCCGCTACCGCGACCACGGCGGAATTCGATTCCGGCAAGGACGCCATCGGCTCCGGCCCTTACCGCAGCGTGAAGTGGCAGCGTGGCCAGGGCTGGGAGCTGGAACGGTTTGACGATTACTGGGGTCCGAAACCGGCCTACGCCCACGTGACTATCCGTGAGATCCCCAACGACGCGGCCCGCCTCGCGTCGCTGCAGGCTGGCGACGTGCAACTGGCCGACTACATCCCGCCGCTGGACGTCAAGCGGCTGTCCGGGCTGCCGGGCCTGGGAGTTTTCCAGACGGAATCGAACCGCACCGTCTTCCTGGGATTCGACACGCTCAAGGACCAGACTCCATTCGCCACCGACAAGGCTGGTGCGGTGCTGCCGCACAACCCGTTCAAGGACGAACGCGTGCGCCGTGCGTTCGCCCTCGCGATCTCGACGGACGTCGTGGTGAAGCGCGTGATGGAAGGGCTCGCAGTCCCCGCCACCCAGGGCGTTCCGAGCCACATCGCCGGATACGACCCTGCCGCACCCGCTACGCCCTATCGGCCGGAGGAGGCGAAGAAGCTGCTGGCGGATGCGGGTTTCCCCGCCGGGTTCAACGTTACCCTGCACTGCCCGAACGACCGCTACGTGAACGATGCGGCGACGTGCCAGACGGTCGGCATCCTGCTGTCCCGCATCGGCGTGACCGTCGCGGTCGACGCCCAACCCTCCAACGTCTACTTCCCCCGGCTGCAGCATCGCGACTACTCGTTTTACCTTCTCGCCTGGGGCAGCAATGGTGGCGATGCCACGTCCTTCCTGCGGGACGTGATGGAGACGCGGGACACGGCCCGCGGCGTCGGCTCGTGGAACATGGGCCTCTCAATGCCGGACGTGGACTCGGCGATCGACGCGGCCACTTTGACAATGGACGAGGCGGTGCGGAACAAGGAGATGGCCGCCGTCATGGGCCTGCTGATCCAGCGCCAGGCCTACGTCCCACTCGACACGCTGCTTGCGATCGCTGCCACCCGCAAGCCGGTCACCTACCAGCCTCAGGCGACCGAGGAGCTCATCCTGGCAGCCGTTGAGCGCCAGTAGCCGACTATGGGCAGCCTTGTCCTGAGGCGGCTCGGCCAGGGATTGCTGGTCGTACTTGTGTTGTCGCTTATCGCCTTCGTCGGCCTCTATGCCGTGGGCGACCCGACCGCCATCCTGCTGGACCCACAATCCACGCCGGACGACATCGCCCGCTTCCGCGCCGCCATGGGCCTGGACCAGCCGCTCTGGCGGCAATACGGGCTGTTCCTGGTGCACTTGCTGCAAGGCGATTGGGGAACCTCCTTCGTCTACCACCAGAACGCCATGGACGTGATCCTTCAGCGATTGCCCGCGACGCTCGAGCTGGCCGTCACCGGTATGGTGCTGGCCGTCCTGCTGGGCGTGCCGTTTGGCTTGCTGGCGGGAGCCACGGCGCCGTCCCGGCTGGATCGCTGGTTAATGACTGGTTCTATCTTTGGTTTCAGCCTGCCGACGTTCTGGGTCGGGCTGGTGCTGATCGTGCTGTTCGCTGTGGATCTCGGCTGGCTGCCCGCCTCCGGCCGTGGAGCCACGGCCGATGTGCTGGGCCTGCACCTGTCCGTGTTCACGCTGGACGGTCTTAGGCACATCCTTTTGCCCGCGCTGAACCTGTCGCTGTTTCCGATGGCGCTGGTTCTGCGCCTTACCCGCTCCGGCGTGCGGGAGGCGATGGGGCAGGACTTCGTACGCTACGCCCGGGCCAAAGGACTAAGGCCGCGCCGCATCCTGTTCGTCCACGTGCTCAAGCGGGTGTCGATCCCCATCGTCACCGTATCGGGGCTGCAGCTCGGTAATCTGATTGCCTTCTCGGTAGTGACGGAGACCGTGTTCGCCTGGCCGGGCACCGGGAAGCTCATCATCGACAGCATCAACCAGCTCGACCGTCCAGTGGTGGTCGGCTACCTGATGATTATCGCGCTGCTGTTCGTGGCCATAAACCTGGTCGTGGATCTCTGTTACGCCGCTCTCGACCCGCGCGCGCGGGTGCGCCCCGCGTGAGCGGCACCGCCCTTCTCGTGGGCCGGGGCGCCCTCGGTTTCGTCCGCAGCTACGCCCGCGCGCGCTTGGCCGTCGTTGCCGTCATCGTGCTCGTCGCCATCGTCGCCGGGGCGGTCCTGGCGCCTCTCGTGGCGCCACAGAATCCGTATGATCTGGCAGCACTCAACCTTTTGGACGAACGCCTGCCGCCGCTGACGCGCGGAGCAGATGGCTTCCTTTACTTGCTCGGTAGCGATGACCAGGGTCGGGACATGCTGTCCGCAATCCTTTACGGGCTGCGCACCAGCCTGCTGGTCGGGTTCGCCGCGACAGGGTTCGCCGCCGTCACCGGCACGGTGCTGGGGCTGGTCGCCGCGTGGAAGGGTGGCCGGGTCAACGGCGCCATCATGCGGTTGGTGGACCTGCAACTCAGCATCCCCTCCATCCTGGTGGCGCTGACGCTGCTGGCCGTTCTCGGCCGCGGAGTGGACAAGATCATCCTGGCGCTTGCCCTCGTGCAGTGGGCGTATTTCGCCCGCATCGCCCGGAGCAGCGCCCTGGTCGAACGCCAGCGGGACTACGTGGCTGCGGCGCAGTGCCTCGGCGTGCCCGCCAGGCGCATTCTGTTCGGGCACGTGCTACCAAACGCCCTGCCTCCGCTCACCGTGGTGGCGGCGGTGGAGGTCGCAAACGCCATCGGGCTTGAGGCGACCCTGTCGTTCCTCGGCGTCGGCCTGCCGGTCACCCGGCCTTCGCTCGGCCTGCTGATCGCCAACGGCTTCCAGTTCCTGCTGAACGGCGACTACTGGATCAGCATCTTCCCCGGCGTGGGACTGCTAATGCTGGTATTCGCCATCAACCTGGTCGGCGATCGCCTGCGCGAGATCCTGGACCCGCGGGGCAACCGGTGAGCGTGCTCGAGGTAGAGGGCCTGACCGTACGCTTTCCCACCGTCGCGGGGGAACGGCCGGCCGTCGACGGCGTATCCTTCACCCTGCAACGCGGACGCACGCTCGGACTTGTGGGGGAGAGTGGGTCGGGCAAGACCATGACCGGCTATGCCATCCTGAGGCTGGTGCCGCCGCCGGGCCGCATCGCGGCCGGGCGGGTGCGGTTGAACGGGCAGGATGTGAGCGGCTTAGCCGAGCGCGCAATGCGGCAGCTTCGCGGCAACCGCATCGCTCTGATCATGCAGGATCCAATGGCCTGCCTGAACGACGTGCTACGTGTCGGCACCCAAATGGTCGAGGCGGTGCAGGCCCATCGCCCCGTCCGCTCCGCCGCCGCACGCGCCATGGCCCGTGACGCGCTGGGCCGCATGGGCATTCCTCGCCCGGAGGAGCGGCTCGACGCCTACCCGCACGAGTTCTCCGGCGGCATGCGCCAGC
>CAXTCI010000227.1:0-1554 GCA_964242325.1 uncultured Acetobacteraceae bacterium | reverse complement strand
CCGGAGGAGCGGCTCGACGCCTACCCGCACGAGTTCTCCGGCGGCATGCGCCAGCGCATCGCCATCGCGACCGCGCTGCTGAACCAGCCGGACGTCATCATTGCCGACGAGCCGACCACGGCGCTCGACGTGACCATCCAGGCGCAAATCCTCTCGGAGGTTCAGCGTATCTGCGCCGCGGACGGCACGGCGATGCTGTGGATCACGCATGACCTGTCGGTCGTGGCGGGGCTGGCCGACGAGATCGCTGTCATGTACGCGGGCCGGATCGTGGAGTTGGGGCCGTCCGACGCGGTCATCGCCGCGCCGCTTCACCCCTATGCCGAAGGTCTTCTGGCCTGCGTCCCCGCCCGCAACCAGCCGGGGACCCCTCTGCGGCAGATTTCCGGCACCATGCCAGGCCTGGCCAGCCTACCGGATGGCTGCACGTTCCGCCCCCGCTGCCCGCGCTCCGATGCCGCCTGCCTGCCGATACCGGCTCTGGCGGAGGTGCAGCCTCGGCATTGGGCCCGCTGCGTGCATCCCCTACGGCCCGGCGCATGACCGCGCTGCTCGAAGCGCGCGGCCTGTCGCGTCGCTTCGGAGGGGCACCGCCCGGGCTGCTGGCGCGGCTACGGGGGGAACGATCTGCCTCGGTCCACGCGGTCGAAGCCGTCGACCTCGTGGTAGCGCCGCAGGAAGCGCTGGGCCTGGTTGGGGAGAGCGGTTGCGGTAAGAGCACGCTCGGCCGAATGCTCGCCGGCATCCTGCCACCCTCCGCCGGGGAGGTTCGCTGGGCGGGCCAGCCCGTCGCCGGGTTGCGAGGGAAGGACGCGCGCGCTTGGACGCTGGGTGTGCAGATGGTTTTCCAGGACCCGCAAGCCTCGCTCAATCCGCGCCGTCGGGTGGTGGACTTGATCGGCGAGGCACCGCTGGTCCACGGCATCGCGTCGCGCGCAACCCTGCGCGGCTACGTGTCGGATCTGCTGGCCGAGGTGGGGCTCGATGGGTCGGCGCTGGACCGCCTGCCACACGAATTCAGCGGCGGCCAGCGACAGCGAATCGGCATCGCCCGCGCTTTGGCCGTCAAGCCTGCCGCCCTGGTGTGCGACGAAGCGGTCAGCGCGCTGGACGTCTCGGTACAGGCTCAGGTTATCAACCTGCTGGCCGCGTTGCGCGCCCAGCGCGGCCTGGCGCTGCTGTTCATTGGCCACGACCTGTCCGTAGTTCGGCATTTGTCGGACCGGGTCGCGGTGATGTACCTGGGCCGCATCGTGGAGGAGGCGAGCGCCACGGCGTTGTTCCGCTCGCCCGCCCACCCCTATACCCAGGCGCTGCTCGCCCAGATGCCGCGGCTGGAGACTGGGCGCAAGCAGTTCGCTGCGCTTCCGGGAGAGTTGCCGTCGCCGCTGCGCCCGCCGACGGGCTGCGCCTTCCACCCCCGCTGCCCGCACAGCTTCGATCGTTGCCGTACCGAACGCCCACTGATGCGGAACGTCGCGCCCGGGCAGCGCGCTGCCTGCCATCTCCACGACACCGCTTAGGAGCTGCCCCGTGCCAGCGACCCGCCGCCAG
>CAXTCI010000226.1:0-7914 GCA_964242325.1 uncultured Acetobacteraceae bacterium | reverse complement strand
GGGTTGGGGTGAAGGGGTCTTTGGGCACAATCCTTGCCGGCAGAGGGCCGGGCTCCAGTGGTGCCGGCAGCGCCCCGCTCCGCAGCCAAGCCCCCCTCACCCCGGCCCTCTCCCGGAGGGAGAGGGAGGTGGTTAGGCGCATGGGCCTAGGCGGTAGCCGAAGCCTGGTAGGGTTTCCACTGGGGTCCCGCCGACTGCGGCGAACTTGGCGCGCAGGCGGCGGACGTGGCTGTCTATGGTGCGGTCGCTTACCACGCGCTCCGTCGCGTAGGCCCCGTCCATCAGCCCGTCGCGTGACACTACGCGGCCGGCACGCTCCATCAGGGTGCGCAGGATGCCGAATTCGGTCGCCGTCAGCGCGACCTCCTGCCCGTCCCAGGCGGCGCGTATGGCCGCGGAGTCCAGGGTCAGGCGGCCCTGGCGCAGTACGTCTGGGGCGGGAGGCGGCGTGCCGCGGCGTAGGATGGCGCGGACGCGGGCCACCAGCTCGCGCGGGCTGAACGGCTTGGGGAGGTAATCGTCGCCGCCGACTTCCAGGCCGACGATGCGGTCCACCTCGTCGCTGCGCGAGGACAGGAACAGCACCGGGACGCGGCTGGCACGGCGCAGCTCGCGGCAGGCGGCGAGCCCGTCCATGCCGGGCATCATCACGTCCAGCACGATCAGGTCCACGCCGGGAAGGCGTTGCAGGGCGGCGGCGCCGTCCGCGGCCTCGTCGGTGGCGAAGCCGTCGCGGTGCAGGGCGAAGCGCACGACCTCGCGGATGGCCGGGTCGTCGTCCACGATCAGCACCTTTGGCACGCGGGGTCCCCTTCTGCACCGGATTTGCACGGCATTTGCGCGTGCAGCCTACCGCGCCGCCATCACCGCTGCATCCCGCCTTGGCATCCTGCCCCTGTCACGTACAGGAGCAACCACCAATGTCCGATGCCACCACAACGCCTGCGCCGAAGGCCGCACCGGCCTGGCGCACCGATTGGGCTGCGCTGCCTGCCGTCAAGCTCGGCCTGGTCGGCGCGCTGCTGCTGCTCATGCTGATCCCGACCGCGATGGTGTCCTCCGTGATCGACGAGCGGGAGGAGCGGCAAGGGGAAGTCCGCGAAGACATCGCCCGTGGATGGGGGCCGCTGCAAACCCTGACCGGCCCGGTGCTGGTCGTGCCCTGGCAGGCGGAGATCCCGCCCCCTGCCTATCCAACCATCCCACCGCAGCCACCCGTGGTCTTACGCGGCACGGTGCAGGTCGTGCCGCGCACCCTGGCCGCAACGGGCACCTTGCAGCCGGAATTGCGCCGCCGCGGGGTGTTTGGCGCGGTCGTTTATGGGGCTGACGTGGCGCTGGGCGGCAGCTTCGTCATTCCTGACTTGAGCGCCGCCGTCCGGGCGGATGCCAAGCTGCTGTGGGGGGATGCCTTCGTGGTCGTCGCCGGGTCGGATCTGCGCGCGGCAGGCGATACGGCGCTGACTTGGGACGGCACGGTTCATAAGGAGACGGAGGACACGCCGATGGGGGAGGCGTGCGGCGCCGTGAATGTCATGGGCTGGCGCCTGCGCCTGCCGGACGCCCCGGCTCAAGGCCAGTTGATCCCGTTCAGCACCCGCCTGCACCTGCGCGGCACCGGCGGCTTCCGACTGGCGCCGGCGGCGCGTGACGTGTCGCTGGTGCTGGAGGCGCCGTGGGCCACCCCCAGCTTTGCGGGATCGGCGCTGCCGGCGCGGTCGGACGTGACGGATGACGCGTTCCGGGCGGAGTGGCGCGGGGGCGCCGGGCTGCGCCAGGCGGCGTGGCCGTTGAAGGACTCGGAGTGCGGGGGCGCCATCGAGGCGGCGGGGGGCCAGGCGTTCGGCGTGGACCTGCTGGAGGCGGTGCCGACCTATCGCATGGTCAACCGGGCGTCGAAGTATGCGCTGCTGTTCCTGGCGCTGTCGTTCCTGACCTATTTCCTGTTCGAGATGGTGGCGCGGATACGCATCCACCTGGTGCAGTATGGGCTGCTGGGGTTGTCGGTGTCGCTGTTCGGCCTGCTGCTGCTGTCGCTGGCGGAGCCGTTGGGGTTCGAGGTGGCCTACCTGATGGCGGCGGCGGCGGTGGTGGCGCAGGGGTCGCTGTATACCGCCGCCGTTACGCGCCGAGCTGGGCTGGCGGGGGTGTTCGCTGGGGTGCTGAGCGGGCTGTTTGGGTTCCTGTATGTGGTGCTGCGGCAGGAAACCTATGCGCTGCTGTCCGGGACGGTGGCGCTGTTCGTGATCCTGTCGGTGGTGATGGCGGTTACGAACGGGGTGGAGTGGTCGGGGCGGCGGGCGCCGTGACGGCGGGCGCGGCCTGGCCTTCTTACTGGGCCGCGCACATCCCTTGCAGCGCCTTCCATTCAGCCGGGGTGAACGCCGGGGCGCCCTCCGGTCCGACCTGCTCCGCCTTGGCCCGCCGCTCCGCCGTCGGCGGGTGGTCGGACAGGAAGGCCGGCAGGGACGCCTTGCCGTCGATCTTGGTGAAGAACCGCCCCAGCCCGTCCGCCCGCAGCCCGGCGGCGCGCAGCGTTGCCAGCGCATAGGCGTCCGCCGCCGACTCCGCCGCGCGGCTGTAGGACAGGCCCAGCAAGGTCCTGGCGACCTGCCCGCCGTCCAGCCCGCCCCAGCCGAGCGACACCGCCACCAGGTTCAGGCCCATCGCCCGCAGCAGCGCCTTTGCCGGGTCACGGTGCGCCACGTGGCCCAGCTCGTGCGCCACCACCCCCGCCAGCTCGTCGCCGTCCCCTGATGCGGCGATCAGCCCGCGCATCACTACCACCCGCCGTCCCGGCAGGGTGAAGGCGTTGACCATCGGATCATCCACCACGCTTGCCTGTACCGGCCCGCCCCCGCCCGCCAGGCGGGACACCAGCCCGTCCAGCGCGTGCTGGCCGTCTGCCCCGTCGCAGCGGCGACCGCGCACCATCGAAGCCTGCGCGCCTTCGCCCAGCCGGGCTTCCCACGAGGCCGGCAGCAGCGGCGCCAGCAGGCCCGGCCCGGCATCCACCACCAGCACGCAAAAGGCCACCAGCGCCGTGCAGGCCGCCAGTGCCAGGCCCCAGCCCCGCGGCGGCCTTGGCCAGCGGCGCACGCCGAGTTGCAGCGCCGCCAGGTCGAGCGGATCATCCACCACCAGCCGGGCGAGGTCGTGGCCGAAACGCAGGCGCACGGCCCCGCCTGGCTCCGCCCTCGCCTGCAGACCGTTGAGCGGCCAGTCCACTGCCACGGCGCCATCGGCGGAGCGGATCAACACTTGCCCGTCGCGCATTTGCAGCGACACGTCGTGCGGCCGGGCTTGGCGCCCGTCGAAGAAGCGGGCCGCCACTGCCGCCGCCTTAGAGCCCGTTTGATGATGCTACTGCGCTGGCCGTCTGACGTGGCTTTCCTGCGCTCCGGTGCTCACGAGCGGTATACCCGCTCCGCTCCGGTGCTCGGAAACCCACGCCAGCCGACTCAGCGCGGTGCATTCTCAAACGGGCTTTAGATGGCGCCGCCGCCGTCCAGCACTTGGAACAGGCCCTCGGCCATGCGCGGCTCCTGCGAGATGCCTTGCTCCAGCGCCGGTAGGTCCAGGGCGCCGCTGACCCACAAGTTGCGCGCCAGGAACCGCATGGTCCGCTGCAGCACGACTGGGAACCCCAACCCGAGGGTGACCAGCAGGACGACCGTGTTGACCAGCGATAGCCACAGCAGGCCCCGGCCGGTCAGCGTGCTGCTGAACCGCAGCGGCCCCAGGCTGCTGTGGCCGATCACGTGCCGCTCGAACAGGGCGACATACCATAGACTGATGAGCGAGACGCCGAGGCTCAGCAGGATGAAGGCGCCGATGGCGACCCAGCCCAGCCGCTCATACAACGCCAGTTGCTCCGGGCCTGGGCCGGCGCCGCCACGCTGGTTCATCGAAGCCTGGAGCGCCGGCAGGTAGCCTCGCAAGGCCATCCATGACCCGGCGGCGATCAGGACCAGCAGCAGCAAGCTCCCCAGCAGGGTCAGCAGGAATGGCCCGTAAACGTCGCGCGCCCGGCCCTGGAAGCGGAACCGCAGGTTGCCCAGGCTGCTGGCGTTGATCCGCTGCTCGGCGAGGCGGATGGACCGCCAGGGGAGCATCTGGAACAGCGTCAGCCCGGCCAGGATGCCATACAGGACCGCCCGCAGCCCGTAGGCCAGCATGGACCCGGTCATGCCGCCGCGTATGCCCGCCCACACGGTCCGGCTGAGCTTGTAACGCTGCGCCGAGAACACCGCGCCGGACGCCACCACGAAGAAACCGCCATACAGCAGCAGTATCGCCAGGGCGGCGAGCGGATGCCAGATGGCGTACAACACGGCGGACAGCACGCCCGTCACCACCACCGCGCCGATCAGCATCAGGATGGCCAGCAGCACGCCGACGAACAGCTCGCCTCCGGTGCCGGTGTATTCGAACCGCTCCCCTTGGAACCGCATGCGGGACCATAGGTAGCGGCGGACGCGGGTGATGGCCCAGAAGCGGAAGATGCCCAGGGTCAGCACCGTCCACAGCAGGTTCATCAGGAAGATGCCGTACAGCTCGCCGAGCCGGCCGTCGTAGCTGAGCGCCGGGCTGCGGGCGGAGGTGGACTGGTCCATTGGGTCGGGTTCCGGAGGGGTTGGCGGGACCTTAGCAATCCGAATTTGCAACGGATAGGGTGTATCGGGGTGTGATGCTTCGTTTCCCGGGGGAAAGGGAAGGGGTAAACACGGAGCTATCCGACGCAAAGCCACTTTCTGGTGGCACTTTCGGGCTGCCGCTCCGCAGCCAAGACCCCCTCACCCCGGCCCTCTCCCGGAGGAAGAGGGAGAAGGGAAGGTTTCTATGCCGCTAGTTCGCGGCCGCGCAGCAGGGCGGCGGTGCTGGGGGGGCGGCCGCGGAATGCCGTGTAGAGGGCCATTGGATCCTGCGTGTCGCCGGCTCCCAGGACCAGCCGCAGCCGGGCCGCGGCGGCGGGGTCGAAGGGGTCGCCTGCCTCCTCGAACGCCTCGAAGCCGTCGGCGTCCAGCACCTCGGACCACATGTAGGAGTAGTAGCCTGCGGCATAGCCGCCACCGGCGAACAGATGCTGGAAGTGCGCGGGGCGGTGGCGGATGCCGATCTCCGCCGGCATGCCGATGCCTTGCAGGAACTCGCGCTCGAATGCTTCGATGTCCAGGCTGGCGGGGTCGGGGTGCTGGTGCAGCGCCATGTCTATCAGGGCGGCGGAGGTGTACTCGACGGTGCCGAAGCCCATGTTCCAGCCGCGTGCCGCCAGCAGCTTGGCGATCAGGGCGTCGGGGATCGGCTCGCCCGTGGAGTGGTGCCGGGCGTAGCGGCGCAGCGTGTCGGGCACCGATAGCCAGTGCTCATACACCTGGGAGGGGAATTCCACGAAGTCCCGCCGCACCGACGTGCCGGATTGGCCGGGGTAGCGGACATGGCTGAGCAGGCCATGCAGGGCGTGGCCGAACTCGTGGAACAGGGTCTCGGCGTCGGTGAAGCTGAGCAGCGGCGGCTCGGCACGGGCGAAGTTGTTGTTGTTGACGATCACCGGGGAGACTGGGGCATCCATCGCTTCCTGGTCGCGGTAGCTGCTCATCCATGCGCCGGAGCGCTTGTCCGCCCGGGCGTAGGGATCGGCCAGGAACACGCCGACATGGCCGGCGGCGTCGCGGACCTCGTAGGCCTCGACGTCGGGGTGATAGACCGGCACGTCGGGGCGGCGATGGAAGGTCAGGCCGAACAACCGGCCCGCGGTGTCGAACGCCGCCTGCTGGATGCTGTCGAGGACGAAGTATGGCTTCAGCTCCTCCTCATCTATCGCGTAGTCGGCGCGGCGCACCTTTTCCGCGTAGTAGCGCCAGTCCCAGGGGGCGAGGGCGCCGTTGAACCCTTCCGACTGCGCGGAGGCCAGCAGGCGGTCGCGCTCGGCGGCGGCCTTGCGCTTGGCCGGCTCCCATACTTCGGCCAGCAGGCCCGCGGCGGCGTCCGGCGAGCCGGCCATGGTGTCGGCCAGGCGGTAGGCGGCGAAGTCCGGGTAGCCGAGCAGCCGTGCCCGCTCCTGCCGCAAGGCCAGGATTTCGGGGATCAAGGGGCGGTTGTCGTGGGCGCCGGGGTGGATGCCGCGGGCGATCCAGGCCTCGTAGGCCGCCTGGCGCAGGTCGCGGCGGGCGGAGAAGGTCAGGAACGGCTCGATCAATGAACGGGACAGGGTGATGGCGTAGCCCTCGATCCCACGTTCCTGCGCCGCTTGGCGGGCGCCGTCGCGGACGAAGCCGGGGAGGCCGTCCAGGTCGGCTTCCTGCAGGGGGAGATGCCACTCTTTCTCGTCGTGCAGGACGTTCTGGCCGAACCCGGTGTGCAGCACGGCCAGGCGCTCGGAGATCGCGGCCATGCGCGCCCGGTCGGCGTCGCCCAGCGCGGCGCCGCTGCGGACCATACCGAGGTGGGTGCGCTCCAGCAGGCGGCGCTGGTCGGGCGCCAGGTCGGCGGGCGCGGCACCGTGCAGCGCGGCGACCCGGCGGAACAGCGCGGGGTCTAGGGCGATGGCGGCATAATGCTGCGCCAACAGGGGCGACATTTCGGTGTCCACGGCCTGCAGGGCGTCGCCGCCGAGGCTTACGACCAGGTTGGAGAACGCCATCGCGACCCGGCCCAGCAGGCGCCCGCTGCGCTGCGCCGCCTCGATGGTGTTGGCGAATGTAGGCGGGGCCGGGTCGGCGCCGATGGCGGCGATCTCCGCCCGGTGCTCCGCCATGCCCTGCGCGAAGGCTGGGGCGAAGTGCTCCGGGCGGATCTGGTCGAAGGGCGGGACCTCGAAGGGGGTGGCCCAGGAGGTCAGGAGAGGGTTGTCGCTCATGGGGCGATTGCGGCAGGAAGCGGGGCGGGGGTCAAGGCCGCCGGTTGCCGGATCGCGATCCGGCAACGGGAAATAACGGTGCTTGCCATTCCGGGCGCATCCGGCTGGATTGCGTCATGGCGCGGGGGCATCGGCGTCCGCGTGAGGAGGCCGGCAAGACCGTACGTTTCTGTCCAGCTATAATATGAGCTCACCGTTTATTTATTGCGTGTTGCCCAAGTTTCCAACCTTGCCTGGTATTCACGGCGGGGATCATACGCATTTTGGCGAAGCTAGTCGTAACGCAGCCGACTTTAGAGGAAACGCCAATGAACAAAGTAGATACGATCCCCGCCAGCGTAGCTACGACCGATCGCCGTTCGCTTCTCAGCCTCGGTGCAGCAGCTTCGGCCGTGATGGCGGCAGGCGCCATCATCACCGGCGCCGCAGTCACCAGCAGCCCGGCTGCGGCGCAAACAGTTACCGACACCGACATCCTGAACTTTGCCCTCAACCTGGAATACCTTGAGGGCGAGTATTACAGCCGCGGGTTCCTGGGCGTCGGGCTGAACGCATCCGACCGCGACGGCGTCGGCGGGTCCGGCTTCGTGCTGGGCGGGTCGCAGGTGCCGTTCAAGACGCCGGCCATCTATGGCGCCGTGCAGCGCATCGTGATCGATGAGGTGGACCATATCCGCTTCCTCCGCACCACGCTGGGCGCGGCCGCCGTCGGGGCGCCGAACATCGATCTGCTGAACAGCTTCAACGCCCTGGCCGTCGCGGCGGGCCTGATCCCGGCGGGCACGCAGTTCAACCCGTTCGCGGACGAGATCAGCTTCATGCTCGGGGCGTTCATCCTTACGGATGTGGGTGTGACGGCCTATGCCGGATCGGCGCAACTGCTCACGAATGCGAGCAACAAAGACGCGGCTGCCGGCCTACTGGCAACCGAGGCCTACCATGCCGGGGCGATCCGGTTCATACTGGACCTGTTCAACCAGCAGATTGCTGGCAATGCTATCTCCACCGTCCGCGCCCGGCTGAGCAACGGCAAGGATTCCGGCCTGTCCCTGCCC
>CAXTCI010000225.1:0-7923 GCA_964242325.1 uncultured Acetobacteraceae bacterium | reverse complement strand
GATGCTGCTTCCCTTCGCGCTGATCGTCTTCCTGGGCTACTCCGCGGTCGGCATCCCGCTTTCCACCTTGCCGGTCCATGTCCATGCCGTGCTCGGCTATGGCACCACCGTCGTCGGCATCCTCATCGGCTTGTCCGCAGTGGCCACGCTGCTGACCCGGCAACTGGCCGGGGCGGTGTCCGACCGGCGTGGCCCGAAATTCGGGGTGCTGCTGGGCCTGGGAACCACCGCGCTCAGCGGTGCGGCATACCTGGTCTCCCTGCCATTGCCGGGCAGTTGGAGCCTAGCCGCCCTGGTAATCGGCCGCTTATTGCTCGGGTTAGGCGACAGCTTGTTCACTACGGGCATCATGGCCTGGGCGGTCACCCGCGTCGGCCCGCAGCACGCCGGCAAGGCCATGGCCTGGATCGGCATTGCGATGTACGGCGCGCTCGCCGTCGGGGCACCGCTCGGGGCAGTGCTCGGCGACCTCGGCGGGTTTGCGATCGTGTCCATCGCCACCGGCTTAATGCCGTTGCTGGCCATGCCGGTCGCGGCCATCCTGCTCGGTTTGCCAGGCGCCGAACGGCGACGGGTGCCGTTCTTGGGCGTCGTGCGGGCGATCTGGGCCCCGGGCCTCGGGATGGTTCTGGCCTCCGCCGGCTTCGGAACCATCGCGGCGTTCCTGGCATTGCGCTACGCCGCAGAGGACTGGTCCGGTGCCGGGCTCGCGCTGACCGGCTTCGGGGCAGCCTACATCTTGGCGCGGCTATTGTTCGGCAGCATGCCGGACCGCCTGGGTGGAAGTCGTGTTGCCCTGGTGTCGCTGGCAGTCGAAGCAGTGGGCCTGCTGCTCATCGCGTCCGCCTCCCAGCCGATGGCGGCCCTGCTCGGGACCGTGATCACCGGCCTCGGCTACTCGATGGTATTTCCCTCGCTTGGCGTGGAAGCCGTGCGGCGCGTCCCGGCGGAAAGCCGTGGAGTGGCACTCGGCGTTTTCCTGGCGTGCTTCGACCTTGGCCTGGGCGCGGCTGGGCCGGCCGCAGGGCTCGTGGCCGGTGGGTTCGGGTTACCCGCGGCCTTCGTGGCCGCATCAGTTGCCGCCCTGGTGTCCCTGGGGGTGGTCTGGGCCTCACGTTCGCGCCCGCTAGCGCCTTCGTAAAACACGGATACGCTCGGCTTGCTCGGCCGGGGAGCGTGCCGGCTATTGGTCAGCGTAGATGCCGGACCCAGGAGAATGTGCGAACACGCAGTGTAGTACGGCGCTGATCAGCGGCGAGACCCACCGTTGACTTTCACCTTCGGAAGTTCAAGCAAGCCTTCACCCGCCTCGATACGCCGCCCTTCCAGATAGAAAGCGTTTCGAAAATCGTGATCCGCCTTCCAGCGTGGGGCATCTTTCATCCACGGTGGGTCGTCATCTCGGTGTGAAACTTAAACCGTCGTCACCCAGAACCGGGCATAGCTCACGACCCGACTACCACCACCAATTTGTGTGACGACATCTCCGAGACGACGCGACCCGTTGACGCCGTCACGCCTGGAGACGAAAGCTGGCCATCAGCGCACGAACGGCGCGTGGGAGACGTCCATGTCCTTGGGTCGCCGAACAGCGCTTGCGGCGCTCGCTACACCATTCATCCTATCAGCGGCGACCAGGGCGCAGGCACTCCGGCCGCTTCGTTTCGGCATCCTCGGTGACCTGTCCGGGCCTTACCGGGACCTCTCCGGACCAGGGACGCTGGTCTGCGTCAACCAGGCCATCGCCGATTTCACCGCTGCCGGGGGCAGCGTGCCCACAACGGTCATCCAGGCCGACCACCAGCATAAGGCGGATGTGGGCAGCGCCATCGCCCGGCAATGGTTCGACAGCGGCGAAGCAGATGTCATCTTGGAGGTCAACAACTCAGCCATAGCCCTGGCCGTCGCAACCCTTGCCGAGCAAAGCGATCGCGTGTTCCTGGCGACCGGACCAGCCAGCGCCGACCTGACCGGGCCGCGCTGCAATGCCAACATGATCCACTGGACATACGATACCTGGATGCTGGCGAACGGCACCGGCACCGCGGGCGTCAAGGCGGGTGGAACGAGCTGGTTCTTTCTCACGCCCAACTACACGTTTGGGCAGGCGCTGCAGCGCGACACCTCGGCCGCGGTACTGCGCGCCGGTGGGACTGTGCTGGGTGCGGTAAGCTATCCATTCCCGGCCACCACCGACTTCTCGTCCTTCCTGGTGCAGGCGCAGGCAAGCGGCGCCAAGATCGTCGGGTTGGCCAACGCCGGGACAGACATCACCAACTCGGTCAAGCAGGCGCACGAGTTCGGCCTGACGCGGCCCGGCGGCGGCACGCGGCTGGCGGGGTTGCTGGCGCTGCTGAACGACGTGCGCAGCGCCGGGCTGGAGGCGGCGCAAGGCATGCTGCTGACCGAACCATTCTACTGGGACCTGAACGACCGTACCCGGCGCTTTACGGCCAAGGTGCTGCCGCACATGCCGAACGGGCTTTATCCATCAACCAACCACGCCGGCGCCTACTCCGCCGTCCTGCACTGCCTGAAGGCGGTACAAGCGATGGGTGGGGCGGAACGTCTCGCCTCCGGACGGGCGCTCGTTGCACAGATGAAGGCCATGCCGACCGACGATGACGGGCTGGGCATTGGCCGCATCCGCGAAGACGGGCGCAAGATCCACAATGCCTACCTTTTCGAGGTCAAGGCGCCCGGCCAGAACAAGGGAGAATGGGACCTCTACAACCTGCAGAGCACCATCCCCGCCGAACAAGCATTCCGTCCGATGGCGGAGGGAGGCTGCCCGCTCGTCCACTCATGAATCTATGGCCAGTCACGCTGTGTCGAACTCGTGCATGTGCTAGGCTCAGATGACCGGCCGCTGCGGGCTTCGCGGCCCACCCCCCTCTCCTGCCACTGCAATGCGAGTTTCATGGACCATCCCGATGTGCCGTCTCAGCCCGGCCGCAACGTTGCTGGGCAACAGCGGCCCGCAATCTCAATCAGGGGCCTGACCAAGACATACGCTTCCGGCTTCCAGGCGCTTGCCGGCATTGACCTCGACATACGCGCGGGCGAGATCTTCGCGCTCCTGGGTCCGAATGGCGCCGGCAAGACCACCCTGATCAGCATCGTCTGCGGGATCGTGAACGCGACGTCCGGGACCGTCCTGGCCAACGGCCACGACCATGTCACAAGCTACCGTGCCGCTCGCAGCGCCATCGGGCTCGTGCCGCAGGAGCTGAGCACGGACGCGTTCGAGACCGTGTTTGCCACCGTCAGCTTCAGCCGTGGGCTGTTCGGCCAACCGGCCAACCGCGCCTACATCGAGAAGGTGCTCCGGGACCTTTCCCTTTGGGACAAGCGGGACAGCAAGATCATCACGCTGTCGGGTGGGATGAAGCGCCGGGTGATGATCGCCAAGGCGCTCGCCCACGAGCCGCGCATCCTATTCCTGGACGAGCCGAGCGCCGGCGTCGATGTCGAGTTGCGGCGGGAAATGTGGGGGATGGTCCGCGGGCTGCGCGCCAGCGGTGTGACGATCGTGCTGACCACGCACTACATCGAGGAGGCCGAGGAAATGGCCGACCGGGTGGGCGTGATCAGCAACGGCCGCCTCATCCTGGTCGAGGACAAGGCCGCACTGATGCGCAAGCTAGGCAAGACGCAGCTGCTGCTCCAGTTGCAGGAGCCGCTTGCCGCCATTCCCGACGGCCTGGCGCCATGGGCACTCGACCTGGCGAAGGCTGGGACCGAGCTGGTCTACAACTATGACGCCCAAGCCGAAAACAGCGGGATCACCGCCCTGTTGCGGCAGCTTGACACGCTGGGTCTGGACGTAAAGACCTTGCAAACCAAGCAAAGCTCTCTGGAGGACATCTTCGTGGACCTGGTGCACGCGCAGCAATGAACCGTCACGCCGTCCAGGCCATCTACCTGTTCGAGATGAGCCGCACCCGGCGCACCCTGCTGCAAAGCGTCGTGTCGCCAGTGATCTCGACATCCCTGTATTTCGTCGTGTTCGGCGCCGCGATCGGATCGCGCATGGCGCAGGTTGAT
Organism: uncultured Acetobacteraceae bacterium; assembly: GCA_964242325.1. Classification (GTDB taxonomy): domain Bacteria; phylum Pseudomonadota; class Alphaproteobacteria; order Acetobacterales; family Acetobacteraceae; genus DASWOJ01. The sequence goes on along the minus strand of CAXTCI010000225.1, from coordinate 3,876 downwards.
GGCGTCGGCTACGGCGCGTTCATCGTCCCCGGCCTGATCATGTTGTCCCTGCTGACGCAGAGCATCTCCAACGCGTCGTTCGGCATCTACTTCCCAAAATTCGTCGGCACGATCTACGAGCTGCTGTCGGCGCCGGTCTCGGCCTTCGAGATCGTGCTGGGCTATGTCGGTGCCGCAGCAAGCAAGTCGGTCGCCCTCGGCCTGATCATCCTCGTCACGGCCCGGCTGTTCGTGCCGTTCGGCATCGTCCATCCCGTCTGGATGCTGGCGTTCCTCCTGCTGACCTCGGTCACGTTCAGCCTATTCGGCTTCATCATCGGCATCTGGGCCGACAGCTTCGAGAAGCTGAACCTGGTCCCGCTGCTGATCGTGACGCCGCTGACCTTCCTTGGAGGCAGCTTCTACTCGGTTGGCATGCTCCCGCCGTTCTGGCAGACCGTCACCCTGTTCAACCCGGTAGTCTATCTGGTCAGCGGCTTCCGCTGGAGCTTCTTCGGCGTATCGGACATTAGCCCGGGCATCAGCCTTGCCATGACGTTCGTGTTCATGGCGGCGTGCCTGCTTGGCATCGGGTGGATCTTCAGGACTGGCTACCGGCTGAAACGGTGACGAGGCAGGGATTGTCTTGGACCCGATCGCTCCCGGCGGAGACGGTTGGGACTGACATGCGGCGCAGTCTGGCCGGGTAACAGGCGTTGGTGCGGGTGTGGAAATCGGGTCATCGCGGCCGGGGGTGTGAACACCCACCGGGCGGGAGACGCCGGAGGTGCCACGCCCACAGACACGTCATAACGGCGCATCCCTGCACCTGCCGGTGGACAGCACGGGCCTGAAGCTCTGCGGTGCGGGTGAGTAACTGGCTGACCACTCAGCTTGAAATGGCCAAAGTCAAGCTGATGATGGCCTCACGACGTCCCCGCCGCCCGCCAGGTCGCCTGGTTCTCCAGCCGGCTCATCAGGCGTACGAATGGCCATAGCAGCAAGAAGTAGATCGCCGCCGCTGCCACGATTGGGGTCGCGTTGTAGGTGACGCTCTGCGCCTGCCGGGCCTGGAACAGCAGTTCCGGCAGTGCCACCACCGAGGCCAGCGACGTCAGCTTCACCACCTCCAACGTGTTGGACAGCAGGTCCGGCAACACGTTCCGCACCGCCGGCGGCAGCACGACGTGGCGCAGCGTCTGCATGGCCGTCAGCCCCGTGGACCGCCCAGCCTCGGCCAAACCCGGCGGCACCGACAGCAGCCCGGCGCGTAGCACCTCGGCATAGTAGGCTCCGGTGTTCAGGAAGAAGCCGACCGCCACGCAGGTGAACGCAGTCAGGTGCAGCCCGGCAAATGGCAGCCCGGCATACAGCAGGATCAGCAGCACCAGCGGCGGGAAAGCGCGGAAGAAGTCCACCCATGCGACCACCAGCGCCCGGACCCACCGGTTGCGCACCGTTGACAGCAGCGCAAGCGCCAGCCCCCCAGCGAAGCCCAGCGGCACCACGACAACCGACAGCCCCACCGTCACCAGCAGCCCGCGCCACAGGATCGGCCAGGCAGCGACCAGGATTTCCAGGTTGAAGAATGTATCCGCTATCACAGGCGTGGGGTCATCTGGCCGGGTGCTGCCGCCAGCGCCGTTCCACCCAGCGGCCAGCCGCCACCATCGGCAGGAACAGCACCAGGTATGCCGCGGCACCAAGCAGCAACGGCGATGGATTGCCGCTGAACGACATGGCGGAGGACGCCTGCGACAGGATTTCGCTGACGGCCACCACGGAGCCGAGCGCCGTGCCCTTGGTGATGGCGATGGTGCGGTTGGTCAATGGCGGCACCGTGATGCGCAGTGCCTGCGGCAGCACGACGTGGCGCAGCGCCGCGGCGAAGCCCAACCCGGTGGACCGCGCCGCCTCCCACTGACCTCGCGGAACCGCCGTTATCCCTGCCCAGTAGATTTCCTCGGCAAATGCCATCAGCACCAGGGACAGGCTGATCCAGGTGCACAGGAAACCCGATGGCGTGGCGTCGAAGGCAGGCGCCCCAAAGTAGATCAGCAGGATGATCACCAACGGCGGCAGGGCGCGGAACAGGTCCACCAGGAAGATAATCAGCCAATTCAGCGGGCGGATGCCGAACGTGCGCACGACAGCCAGCAGCAGGCCGGCCGCAAGCCCCGTCGCCACCACCAGCACCGCAAGCTCCACCGTCAGCACGAAGCCGCTCGCAACGGCCGGCAGGCTGCGCACGATGACCGGCACGTTCAGGAAGGTGTCAGCGAACCCCGTCATGCCGGAGGGTCAGTGCCCGCCGATCCGGCTGATGAAGGCGCGGGTGCGCTCATGCGCTGGCGCCGTGAACACCTGCGCCGGCGGGCCGGCTTCCAGCACGCTGCCATCCACCATGAACACCACGCGGTCGGCGGCGGCACGGGCGAAGCCCATCTCGTGGCTGACCACCACCATGGTCATCCCGGTCTCCCGCAGGCCGCGCATCACGCCCAGGACCTCGCCGACCAGCTCGGGGTCGAGCGCGCTGGTGGGTTCGTCGAACAGCATCACCCGGGGTTCGAGCGCCAGGGACCGGGCGATGGCGACCCGCTGCTGCTGACCGCCGGAAAGCTGCGCGGGCCTGTGGTCCCCGCGATCCGCCAAGCCCACCTGGGCCAGCGCCGCGCGTCCAGCCGCATCGGCCTGCACCCGGCCCATGCCGGCCACCTTCCGCAGTGCCAGGGTCACATTGCCCAGCGCCGTCATGTGCGGATACAGATTGAACGACTGGAACACCATGCCGATACGCCGCCGCAGCCGGTTCAGGTCGGTGCGCCGGTCCATCAGGTCGGTGCCGTCCACCGTGATAGCGCCGCTGTCCGGCGTTTCCAGGCGGTTCAGGCAGCGCAGCAGCGTTGACTTGCCGGAGCCGGAGGGGCCGATGATGAACACCATCTCACCCGCCGCCACCTCCAGATCGACGCCGCGCAACACATGCAGCGGTCCGAAGTGCTTGTGGATGCCATAGGCCGCGATCATACGGCGTCAGGTGCAGTTAAGCTCGTGCGGTGCCGGGTCGTAGCCGGGCATCCCGGGCACGCCGTAGCCGGGGTCAATGACCCGCTCCAAGTCGTCGGCGGCCGGGGCGACGCCGAACCATTTCTCGCTCAGCTTCGCCAGGCTGCCGTCCCGCTTCATGCACGACATCACGTCCTGGACCTGGTTGCGTAGGGTGGCCTCGTCCTTGCGGAACGGCGCGGCCCATTGCGCCCGAGTTTCCCCAATGACGAAGTCCGGCTGGAACTGCGGCAGCTTGGTCGCGGCGTAGCGGATGACGGCGTTGCCGCCCAGGTTCGCCGCCGCCCGCCCGGCCAGCACCGCCTGCACCGCGTCGGACTGCGAATCGTAAGCTTGGCTGACGAAGCCATACGTCGCGGCGTTGGCAGTGGCCCAGGCATCGTAGGCGCTACCCTTGTTCACGGTGATGACCTTGCCGCGCAGGTCCTGCAGCGAGGTGATGGGCGCCGTGCCTTTCTTGATACCGAACTGGAAGGCGGTCCACATGTAGCCGCTGGCGAACAGCAGGTTCTCGGCACGCTCCTTGGTCACGGTGGTGGGCGCTGCCAGAAAATCGTAGCGCCCGGCATCCAGCGCCGGGATCAGGCCGGAATAGCTCGTGCTGTCGATGGTAATGGGACGATGCAGCCGGCGCGCGACCTCGGTGAACAGGTCAACGCTGAAGCCCTGGACGCCGCCGGATAGGCTAGGAAAGGCAAAAGGCGCGAAGGTGCCGTCAACACCCGTTCGCAGCGGCGGCCCGTCCTGGGCATGGGCGACCCCGGCCCATAAGGACAAGAGGAGGGCGGCGCGGCGGAGTGCCTGCATGGGGATCGGCTCCTGCTGGGT
>CAXTCI010000224.1:0-7938 GCA_964242325.1 uncultured Acetobacteraceae bacterium | reverse complement strand
CGCCCAGGCTGTGCCGGCCATCGCCAACGACGCCCAGGCAACGGACGGTGTGCAGGCGGCCTAAGCGGCTCCTGCCGAAAGACTAGGAAAGGGCCGGGGCAACCCGGCCCTTTCCACGTACGGCCTACGGCTTGCGAAAGAAGCTGTCCGCGGCGGTGCGGTGGTCCTGTTTCCGCGCAATTGCCGCCTCGGCCCGGCCGATCTCCATTCGAAGCTCGGCGATATAGGCGTGCAACTCGGCCACGCCCAACGGGTCCAACGGCGGCGTTTGCAGGCTGATCTTCGGCCGCGGTGCATCCTCGTCCTGCATGGGCTGTCCCTGAGTTAACCGTAACATTATCGTTCTTGACCCCCGTTGCGCCAAGGGTCCATATCGTCCATCCCTTTTATCAACCGACTGCCGCCCCAGCCCGTATTGCGCGGCGCCCAAGGACCGATCCCCATGAGCCTGCCCCTGATGCCGAAAGCCACCGCCGTGTGGATGATCGAGAAAACGGCCCTGACCTTCACTCAGGTCGCCGACTTCTGCGGCATGCACCCCCTCGAAGTGCAGGCCATCGCCGATGGCGAGGTGGCGCAGGGCATCGTCGGCTATGACCCCGTGGCCAACATGCAGGTGACCAAGGAAGAGATTGCCCGCTGCGAAAAGGACCCGGCAGCCCGGCTGCAGATGATCCCCCCGGCCAACCCCATCAACAAGCGCTCCAAGGCAGCCCGCTACACGCCCGTTGCCAAGCGCAACGACCGCCCGGATGCCATCGCCTACGTGCTGCGCAACTTCCCGCAGCTTAGCGAGGCCCAGGTCATCAAGCTGCTCGGCACCACCAAGGAGACGATCCAGAAGGTGCGGGAGCGCAGCCACTGGAACAGCGCCAACATCAAGCCGCGCGACCCCGTCATCCTGGGCCTATGCAGCCAGTCCGATCTGAATACGATGGTACAGCAGGCAAACGACCGGCTGGAGCGTGAGGGCAAGGCCGTGCCGGTGGTAGCGCCCATGGAGGCCGAGGAGGCCGCCTGATCCAATTGGCCGCCCCGGCATGACCGGGGCGGCCTTGCAACGCCCTAGTTGAGATGGACCAGCCGCTCCAGTTCCTCTTTCAGTCGCAGCTTTTCGACCTTCAGGCGTTGCAGGGCATCTCCGTCGGGCCTAGGCCGGTGATCCTCGTCGGCAATGCGCGTCTCCAGGGTCGCGTGACGGCCTTTGAGGGACTCGATGCGGGACTGCAAACTCATGATGCCTCCTTGAAGGATGGAACCGGTCGCGTCTTCACACGGGTCGCCTCGGACTACCTAGGCTCGCCCGTGCCACAGAACCGTAACGCTTCCCAGCCTGCAAAAGCTAATGAAATCGCAGGCGCATCCGGCGCGTGGCATCACAGAAATTGGCGTGGTATGTCCATCTCATGCTGACAGACCGCGACTCCTTGCTACGCCAACTTCACGAGCTGCGAAGCGAGCACCGCGACCTCGACACCGTGATTGCCCGGCTGTCGGAGGCCGGGACCGACCAGCTCCACTTGCAACGCCTCAAAAAGCGCAAGCTGCTGCTGAAGGACGAGCTGTCCTGGCTCGAAAGCCGACTGATCCCGGACAGCATCGCCTGATGCCCGATACGCCGGTCCCGGCCCCAATGGCCGGGATCACGAGCCCGCCCCCAGTCGTTGGGATCATCATGGGCAGCCAGTCCGACTGGGCCACGATGCGTCACGCGGCCGAGGTGCTGGACCGCCTGCAGGTGCCGCACGAGATCCGCATTGTCTCCGCTCACCGCACCCCCGACCGCCTGGCCGAATATGCCAAGGGCGCGCGGGGCCGCGGGCTGCGTGCGGTGATCGCAGGGGCGGGCGGCGCCGCGCACCTGCCCGGCATGTGTGCGGCCTGGACGCCGCTGCCGGTGCTGGGCGTGCCGGTGGAGTCCCAGGCGCTCAAGGGCATGGACAGCCTGCTGTCCATCGCGCAGATGCCGGCGGGCATCCCCGTGGGTACCCTGGCCATCGGCCGGGCCGGCGCAGTGAACGCCGGGCTGCTAGCCGCGGCGATGCTGGCCACCACGGACCCGAAGCTGGCCGTCCGCCTGGATGCGCTGCGGGCGGAGCAGACGGCAGCAGTCGCCGACGTGCCGTCCGACCCCGCGCCGTAATGGCGCTGCCGCCCAACGCCAGCATCGGCATCATCGGCGGCGGTCAGTTGGGCCGCATGTCCGCGCTCGCCGCGGCACGGCTGGGCTACCGCTGCCACATCCTGACGCCCGAGCCGGACAGCCCCGCCAGCCAGGTCTCCGCCCACACCACCCTCGGCGACTACGAGGACCCGGCGGCGCTGCGGGCCTTCGCCGACGCAGTGGACGTCATCACCTTCGAATTCGAGAACGTGAGCGCCGCCGGCCTGGACCTGCTGGCGTCGCTCCGGGATGTGCATCCCTCGCCCACGATCCTGCGGATCAGCCAGGACCGGGTGGCCGAAAAATCCTTCCTGGCCGATGCCGGTGTCCCAACGGCGCCGTGGCGCCCGGTGGGGAGCTTGACGGAGTTGCACGAGGCCGTGGCGGCGCTGGGCCTGCCCGCAGTGCTGAAGACGACCCGGCTGGGCTATGACGGCAAGGGTCAGGCCGTGCTGCGCCACGCCGACGACCTTCTGCCGGCCTGGGAAACATTGGAGCCGAAGCCGCTCGTGCTGGAGGGTTTCATCAACTACGCCTGCGAGGTCAGCGCCATCGTCGCCCGCGGTGCCGATGGGGGCGGCAGCATCTACGACGTGATGGAGAACCGGCACCGGGACGGCATCCTGGACCTGACGCTCGCCCCGGCCCGCGTCGCCCCGGCAACGGCGACCGAGGCGCAACGCGTGGCCTGGAGGGTCGCCGACCGGCTGGGCCTGGTGGGCCTGCTGGCGGTGGAGATGTTCGTGCGGGACGGCCGGGTGCTGGTGAACGAGATCGCGCCGCGTCCGCACAACTCCGGCCATTGGACCATAGACGGCTGCCCCTGCAGCCAGTTCGAGATGCATGTGCGCGCCGTCGCCGGCCTGCCGCTGCCGCCCGGTCGCCGCCATGCCGATGCGGTGATGAAGAACCTGGTGGGTCCGGAGGAAACGGCCCTGTGGCCGGAGATTGTAGCGACGCCGGGGTTGATCCCGCATCTCTACGGCAAGGCGGAAGCACGGCCCGGCCGCAAGATGGGTCACGTGAACCGGCTGTTCCCCTTGGGCGAACTGCCGGACGACGCAGCAGTGCGGACCGCGCTGGGATGCGTAGCTCCCTCTCCCTCTGGGAGAGGGTTGGGGTGAGGGGGTCTTGGCTGCGGAGCGGCACACCGCGGGTGCCGAAGCGCTGCAGCCCTAGCGTGGGCAAATTCGGCTCTTGCCTGCCCCCTCACTCCAACCCTCTTCCGAAGGAAGAGGGAGCAGCCCACGGCACCCCCATAGGGCAAGCTTGCTGCCACGCCCCACGGATGCGATAGGACGCGGATCATCCGCACGGCCCGCCCAGGCCGCATCCACCGAGGGACCGCATGGCCAAGATCACCGTCAAGACCCCCGTCGTCGAGCTGGACGGGGACGAGATGACTCGCATCATCTGGGGCTTCATCAAGGACAAGCTGATCCTCCCCTACCTCGACATAGACCTAAAGTACTACGACCTAGGCATCGAATACCGCGACCAGACTGACGACCAGGTGACGGTAGACGCTGCCAACGCCATCCGGCAGTACGGCGTCGGCGTGAAGTGCGCGACCATCACCCCGGACGAGGCCCGCGTCACCGAGTTCAAGCTGAAGAAGATGTGGCGCAGCCCCAACGGCACCATACGCAACATCCTCGACGGCACCATCTTCCGCGAGCCGATCATCTGCTCCAACGTGCCGCGCCTGGTGCCGCACTGGACCCAGCCCATCGTCATCGGCCGCCACGCCTACGGCGACATCTACCGCGCCACCGAAACCAAGATTAGCGGCCCCGGCAAGGTCACGTTGCAGTTCCAGCCCGCCGGCGGCGGCGCCCCGATGGTGTTGGACGTGTTCGACTTCAAAGGCCCTGGCGTCGCGATGGGCATGCACAACACCCGCGCCAGCATTGAGGGCTTTGCCCGCGCCAGCTTCAACTACGGCATTGCCCGGAACTACCCGGTTTACCTGTCCACCAAGAACACCATCCTGAAAGCCTACGACGGCATGTTCAAGGACGTGTTCCAGGAGATCTTCGACGCCGAGTTCAAGGCCGAGTTCGATAAGCGCAAGCTGACCTACGAGCACCGGCTGATCGACGACATGGTCGCCGCCGCCCTCAAGTGGAACGGCGGCTACGTTTGGGCCTGCAAGAACTACGACGGCGACGTGCAGAGCGACATCGTGGCCCAGGGCTTCGGCAGCCTCGGCCTGATGACCAGCGTGCTGATGTCGCCGGACGGCAAGACCGTGGAGTCCGAGGCCGCGCACGGCACCGTGACCCGCCACTACCGCGAGCACCAGAAGGGCCGCGAAACCAGCACCAACCCGATCGCATCCATCTTCGCCTGGACGCGCGGCCTCGCCTACCGCGGCCGGTTCGACAACACCCCCGACGTGACGGCGTTCGCCGATACGCTGGAGCGCGTGTGCGTGGAAACGGTCGAGTCCGGCTTCATGACCAAGGACCTCGCCAGCCTGATCGGGCGCCAGCAGGCCTACCTGAACACGCAGGACTTCCTGAGCAAGATCGACGAGAACCTGCAAGCCGCCATGGGCATCGCCAAGGCCGCCTGACACCGGCACTGGGGCGGGCTTGCGCACGCAAGCTTGCCCCTGCAAGGTCTCACCAGCGCGGCCAGCCTTCTTCGGACCCATCCGGTCCCGGCTGGCCCGGCGGAGGCACGTCACATGGACGGTTTGGACGGCTTGAGGAGCTACCCGCTGGCCCGGCGGGGCATGATGATGACTGGCCTGATCAGCGGCCTCACCCTGGCGGTGACGCCGGTCGAGGCGCAAGTCATCCACACCGGCTCGGACGGTCTGGACGCCGGCGAAACCAAGATCCCGACCAGCGAAGGGTCGTTGCCGGCCTATTATGCCCGTCCCGCCGGCGCCGGGCCGTTCCCGACGGTGCTGGTGATTGAGGAGATCTTCGGCGTCCACGAATACATCAAGGACACTTGCCGCCGTCTTGCCCACGCCGGCTACCTAGCTGTGGCGCCGGAGTTGTATGCGCGCATCGGCGACCTTTCGACCATGACGGACGTGAACGCCATCGTGCGCGACGTCATCAGCAAGGCGCCAGACGACCGGATGCTCGAAGACCTGGACTCGACGGCCGTGTGGGCCGCGGGGAACAAGGGCGACCCGGCGCGGCTGGCCGTCACCGGCTTCTGCCGTGGTGGGCGCGATGTCTGGATGTATGACGCCCACAACCCGACCCTGAAGGCAGCCGTCGCCTGGTACGGCCCGATCAAGGGCCAGCCCTCCCCGATCCAGCCGACCAACCCCGGCGACATCGCCGCCGACATCAAGGCGCCGCTGCTGGGGATGTATGGCGGCCAAGACACCGGCATCGCCGTCCCCGACGTGCAAGCCGCGGCGACCAAGGCGCGGGCGGCAGGCAAGACAGTCGAAATCGTCGTCTACCCCGACGCGCCGCACGGCTTCCACGCGGATTACCGTCCCAGCTACCGCAAGGCCGACGCCGAAGACGGCTGGAACCACATGCTCGCCTGGTTCAAGAAGTATGGAGTATAACTCCTGCTTCTCCCTCTCCCTCCGGGAGAGGGCCGGGGTGAGGGGGTCTTTGCGGCGGCGCAAGGCAGACGAAGTGCCCCAGGAGCGAAGCCCCCCTCGTTCAACAGCCACGCCCCACCCTTCTCTCTAAGAAAAAAGGAACGGCGCAGCCCTACGCCGCCAGCTTCGCCCTAACCGCATCCAGCGCCGCACCAGCCTGTCCCGCATCCGGCCCTCCGGCTTGCGCCAAGTCCGGACGCCCGCCACCCCCTGCCCCACCAGCCGCCGTGCTGGCCGCGCGCACCAGGTCCACAGCATTCACCCGCCCGATCTGGTCGCCGAACACTCCGACGACGATGCTCAGCTTGCCATCCAACGTGGACACCACCGCCGCCACACCATTCTCGATCTGCTTGCCGATTGCCTCAGCCATGCCCTTCAGGTCCCGCGGCGGCACATCGCCCAGGTTGCGGGCGGCGAGCGTCACCCCGGCCACCGTCTCGACCTCCGCCGTCGCCGCGCCAGTCGCCAGCTTGCGCTGCAGCTCCGACACCTGCCGCTCTAGCCGCCGGCGATCCTCGACCAACTGGCCCACACGCTCCGCCGCGTCAGCCGGGTTCGTCTTGAGCAGCCCGGCAATCTCCTGCAGTCGCCGGTCGCCCTCCATCACCGCCGCCAACGCCGCGGCGCCCGTCACCGCCTCGACCCGGCGCACCCCGGCGCTCACCGCACCTTCCCCCACCACGCGGAACAGGCCGATATCGCCGGTCCGCCGCACATGGGTGCCGCCACACAGCTCCACCGAGTAGCCGCCATCCCCCATCGAGACCACGCGGACCTCATCCCCGTACTTTTCCCCGAACAGCGCCATCGCACCCTCCGCCACCGCCGCCTCGGGCGTCATCAGGCGAGTCTGCACTTCGGTATTTTCCCGGATGCGGGCGTTGACCTCGGCCTCCACCACCGCGAGGTCCTCGCGGGTGATCGGCGTCGGCTGGCTCACGTCGAAGCGCAGCCGGTCCGGGGCATTCAGGCTGCCCTTCTGTGCCACATGATTGCCGAGGCGATGGCGCAGCGCGGCATGCAGCAAATGCGTGGCGCTGTGATGCGCGCGTATGGCGCCGCGCCGGGTATGGTCCACCTCCGCCACCACCGGCGTGCCGACCCGGACCGTCCCAGCCTCAACGGCGCCAACATGGACGAAAACGTCCCCCAGCCGCTTCTGCGTATCGTCCACCCGGATCACCAGCCCGTCCGGCCCGGTCAGCCGCCCGGAATCCCCTACCTGGCCACCGGACTCCGCATAGAACGGCGTCTGGTTCAGGATGACGGACACCGCCGCACCCGGCCCGGCCTGCTCGACGGCAGCGCCATCCACGACCAAGGCCAACACCTGCCCCTCCGCGGCCTCAGTGGAGTAGCCCAGGAACTCCGTCGCCCCCAGCCGCTCCCGCAGGTCGAACCACACCCGCTCCGTCGCCGCGTCGCCGGACCCTGACCAGGCGGCGCGGGCGCGTGTGCGCTGCTCCTGCATGGCGGCGTCAAACCCGGCGACGTCCACCGCCCTGCCCTGCTCCCGCAGCGCATCCTGCGTCAGGTCCAGCGGGAAGCCGAAGGTGTCATACAGCTTGAACGCCACGGCACCGGGCAGCGCGCCACCCTCGCCCAATCGCCCCGTTTCGTCCGATAGCAGACCGAGCCCGCGGTCGAGCATCGCCTTGAACCGGTCCTCCTCCAGCCGCATCGTCTCGGTGATGAGCGGCTCGGCACGGGGCAGCTCCGGATAGGCCGCTCCCATCTGCCGCACCAGGGCGGGAACCAACTTGTGGAACACCGGCTCCTTGGTGCCCATCATGTGCAGATGCCGCATCGCCCGGCGCATGATCCGGCGCAGCACGTAGCCGCGCCCGTCCTTGGAGGGCAGCACGCCATCGGCGATCATGAACGACACGCTGCGCAGGTGGTCCGCCACGACCCGGTGACTCGTCTGGAACGGCCCGTCCACCGCCTGCCCCGTCACGTCGGCGCTGGCCAGAACCAGGGCGCGCATCATGTCTATGTCGTAGTTGTTGTGTACCCCCTGCATCACCGCGACGAAGCGCTCGAACCCCATGCCGGTGTCTATGCTGGGGCGGGGCAGCGAGGCACGGACGCCGGGCGGCCCCTCCTCATACTGCATGAACACCAGGTTCCATATCTCGATGAACCGGTCCCCGTCCTCATCGGCGCTTCCCGGCGGCCCACCGGGGAT
>CAXTCI010000223.1:0-7968 GCA_964242325.1 uncultured Acetobacteraceae bacterium | reverse complement strand
CCCCCCCCACCCCGCACATAAACAACCCCCACCCCCCCCCGTGGCCGGTCCCACCGGCGGCGCGTGCGCCAGGCCGCACAACCCTGCCTCAACCCCCCACGCTCCCCGTTACCACTCTGCAACCCTTTGTCACCTAAGCCGTGCCCACCCCATGCTACCCATCCCGCATGGACACTCGCACCGCACAGGCAATGATCCGCTTCGGCCTAGGCCGCCGTGGCACGGAGGCGCTCCCGGACGACCCCCTGGCCTGGCTAACCCAGCAGGTCGAGTCCCCCGACCCCGCCGCCTTCGACCCCAGGCTGCCCAGCACAGCGGACGGCCTGACCGTCCTGCGAGAACAAAGAAAGCTCAAGCTGAAGGGCGAGGAATCTCTAATCCGCCCCCTATTGGAAGAAGACGTAGCCGCCCACACCGATAACATCCTGACCACCCCGGCGCCGTTCCGCGAGCGCCTGGTATGGTTCTGGTTCAACCACTTCACCGTCAGCGTACGCGCAGGCGGCGTCAGCGCCGTCATCGGCCCCTACCTGCGCGAAGCGATCCGTCCCAATGTCACCGGCGGCTTCGCCGGGCTGCTGCTCGCGGTAATGCGCCACCCGGCAATGCTGATCTACCTGGACAACGCCGGCTCCATCGGCCCCAATAGCACCGCCGCCCGCAACGCCAACGGCCGCCGCGGCCTCAACGAGAACCTGGCGCGCGAGTGCCTGGAGCTGCACACCGTCAGCCCCGACGCCGGCTACACCCAGGCCGACGTGACCGAGTTCGCCCGCATCCTGACCGGCTGGTCCATTGACCAGCAGCGCCTGTTCCCAGGCTTCCTATTCCGGCCCGGCGCCCACGAGCCCGGCGAAAAAATCCTGATGGGCCGCCGCTTCGGCCCCGGCGAGGCCGGAGGCATCGCAGCCCTGGACTTCCTCGCCCAGCACCCCGCCACCCACCGCCACCTCGCCACCAAGCTGGTCCGCCACTTCGTCGCCGACGACCCCCCGCCCGACGCCGTGCGCAACATCGAGGGCGTGCTGCGCGACACCGGCGGCGACCTAGGCGCCGCCAGCACGGCCCTGCTGCACCTGCCGGAAGCCTGGACGCCGCTAGTAAAACTACGCTCCCCGGTGGACTTCGCCGTCGCCGCCCTGCGAGCGCTCGACCTGCCACCAGACAAGCGCCCGCCCCTGCGCGGTGCGCTCCAAGCATTGGGCCAGCCCCTATGGAACGCCCCCCTCCCGAACGGCTGGCCCGACGCCGCCGCGGAGTGGGCCGCGCCGGAGGCCGTCATGCGCCGCATAGACTGGTCCCAGTCCATAGCCAGCCGAGCCGGCGACCAAGACCCGGCATCCATCGCCGAAGCCGCGCTCGGCCCGCTGCTACGCCCCGAAACCCGGGATGCCATGCGTCACGCCGGCAGCCGGCAAGACGCGCTGACCCTGCTGCTGACCTCACCCGAATTCCAAAGGCGCTGACCATGCCCCATCCCTCGATGCGTATCACCCGGCGTTCCGCCCTACTGGGCCTGGCCACGGCCTGCACCCTCGGCCGGTCCTCCCTGGCCCTGGCCGCCGCACCGACCGAGCACCGCCTAGTCGTAGTATTGCTGCGTGGCGCCCTGGACGGCATGGCGGCCGTAGTTCCCTACGGCGACCCAGATCTAGCCGCGCTGCGTCCGGGGCTGGTAGGCGCCGCCCCCGGCCAACCCGGCGGAGTGCTGGACCTGGGCGGCTTCTTCGGCCTGCACCCGGCGCTGACCGGGCTGCACGGCATGTACGCGGACAACGAGCTGCTGGCAGTCCACGCCGTAGCCGGCCCCTACCGCACCCGCAGCCACTTCGACGCCCAGGACTGCATGGAAAGCGGCGCGGAGCACCGGCTAGCCAGCGGCTGGCTAAACCGCGCAATCGCGGCGATGCCCGGCCGTCCCACCGGAGCCTTGGCGCTAGGCGTCCAAGTGCCGCTGCTGCTGCGCGGCAGTGCCAACGTCGGCACATACGCCCCAACGGCCTCGGCGGCGCCCGCGCCGGAGCTGCTGGCGCGCATCGCCGACCTGATGCACGGCGACCCGCTGCTCGGCCCGGCGGTCGCCGAAGGGTTGCACGACCGAGGCTTCTCCGCCACCGCCCTGGCTGGAATGGACCATCCCGCCGCCGCCGGCCCCGGCGCCTTCGCCGCACTGGCCGGCGCAGCCGGGCGCTTGATGGCGGCGCCGGACGGCCCCCGCGTCGCAGCGATGGAGGCCGGCGGCTGGGACACCCATGCCGGCCAGGCCCGCCGGCTGGAGGCGCCGTTGCGCGCCCTGGACGCCGGACTGGTAGCGCTGCGGGATGGCCTGGGCGCCGCCTGGCATCAAACGGCTGTCCTGGTGATGACCGAGTTCGGCCGCACCGCCCGGGTGAACGGCACCGGCGGCACCGACCACGGCACAGGCGGCGCGGCCTTCGTGCTGGGCGGCGCCGTCGCCGGCGGACGCGTTCGGGCAGACTGGCCCGGCCTGGGTGCAGGCCGCCTGTTCGAGGACCGCGACCTGCAGCCGACCGCCGACCTGCGCGCCGTGGCCGCCGGGCTGCTGGCGGGGCACCTAGGCGTGCCGCCGGCGGCACTGGCGGGCGTCTTCCCGGGCGGCAGCTTGCAGCCAGTAAACGGCCTTCTCCGGAGTTGACGCCCGGCCCTCAGACCGGCCCACGTGCAAGCCCGACGCACTTCAGCCTGTGAACGGAGCCTTGCTGGTTCAGGCCCTAGCGCCGCGCGCCCGGACCTGACCGCACCCGGCGCTAGCTCTTCGTGCCGCTTCCCATTCCCGCCTGGAACAGCCGGCTGAAAGCGTCGCGCATCCCCTCCGGCGTGCCCGGCATCAACGACATCCAGGAGCGCAGCACGGCGTCGGGGGAAAAGCGGTCGGCCGCCTCGTTCATCTGCGCCTCCATGCGGGCCATGAGCGCGGCCTGCATGGGCTTCACGTCGGGCAGGCCCATGAACTGCCGGGCCTCGTCCGGGGTGCACTCGATCTCGATGGTGACCTTCATGGGCTGCCCCTGCTGCTATGGGCGGAGTGTGCCTCGTCCTGGCGGAAACGGGAAAGGGTTGGTAGGCTTCACCTAACAAAGAGTACTGCAGGACGCAGTCCCCTCCGGGAGAGATAAAGATGAACCTTCGCGCTTTCATCACGGGATTAGCGTTGCTGGCCGTGGCGCCGGTAACAGCGGTAGTACCGGTGACGGCCGAGGCGGCCGAGGGGCCACGGCTGGCAGTGTTCGGCTTCCATCTGACCAACACCTCTCCCGCCCCCTCCACCCCAGAGGAGCTGGCCCGGCTGAAACGCCTGGATGTGCAACTGCTGAATGGCTTGCAGGACCGCTACACGCTGGTGAACATCGCGCCGGTCCAAGGTAAGCTGGCCGGCGTGGACAGCATACGCGGCTGCAACGGCTGCGAGCTGGAAATGGCGCGGGAACTGGGGGCGCAGCAGGTGGCCTATGGCTGGGTGCAGAAGGTCAGCAACCTGATCCTGAACGTAAACCTGGTGGTGGAAGATGCCGCCACGGGCCGCACGCTAAAGGCAGAAAGCGTGGACATGCGGGGCAACACCGACGAAAGCTGGTCGCGCGGCCTGACCTACCTACTGGAGGAGAGGATGTTCCGGGACTGACGGACCGGCACAACCCGTTGCGGCGGCAAGGGCCTAAACATGGCCCAACGCGGTGACGGACGGTCACGGACGCTCTGGGCGGGCTTGCGCGGACTGTCAGACAAGTAACTTGCGGTTGCACAAGACTGCTTAGCAAGTCACCTGTTCGCCGGACCTGCAAAGGTTTGCTTGGCATGGCTCACGACGGATCAGCAGGTGCCGCCGCGTTGCCAATCCAGGCTTGGGGTTCAAGGCATCCACGGCGTCAAAGACTTGCATACCGGCCAGCCGTGCCGACCGGCGCCACGACTGTTGGTTCGTCTGAGATGTCTACGACCCGCATCTTGTTCTCAAGCGCCCAAATGGCGGCTTGCGTCCGGTTGGTAGCCCGGATTTTACGCAGCAGGCCCTTGATGTGCGCCTTTACTGTCGTTTCAGTGATCTGCATTTCCCGGGCGATCACTTTGTTCGACGCCCCGTCCACAAGCCAGCGAAGGACCTGCGTTTCGCGCTGGGACAGGATGACGTCGCGTTCCCTCATCGGCCTTGCAGAGGCCAAGCCGCGTCCGGCAATGACGGGAAATGGGATTGGCACCGATGGTTCGCTTGGCGGCGCTTCCCAGGCGGGATGCGGAGACGGCGGCGGGAACAATGTTTGTCCCAACATAACCAAATCGAGCGAACGCCGCAAAACCTCGCTCGAAATGTCTTGGGACAGCACGGCATCAATGCCTGATAAGGCCAAGCGACGGACCAAGCTGGAATCAGTGATGTCGGCGAGCACGACAAAGCGGCTGCGGCGCGGCTCGGTCCGGTTCCATTGGACCCAGTTCCTGGCTGGCTCGGTCAACGGGACCGTACCTGGGCCGAGCAGCACGAGACCCGGCAAGGCCCTGTCATCGAGGGCGAACACCGCAATTCTGGCCTGTACTTCCTCCACAACGACATAAGGTGAGTTGAGAAGCAGGTGCTTTAGTCCGTTGGCAACAAGATGGACAGGCTCGACGATCAGAACTTCAACTTGATGCATTCACGTTACCCACCACCATTGCTCGCTACTCGCGCTCCCTCCCCTTTCGCGATCTGTCCTCACCAGACTTTAACCACCGGTGAACGCCGCACGAATTTTACCAATCATCTTTATAATGCGACAAGCCACGCGTGACGTCTACAATTTATAGGCGAGACTGCGCTTTATCTTACGCATCTGAAAGGGATAGTTTGCCAATCCGATCCAAATTGTTGCTACATCACGAGAGTGTGATATCGGATGCTGCGCTGAAATCCGTCTAGCCGCAGGCAGCGTGACGTTGCGTTCTCAAACCGAGAGAAACGCAACTGAACCAGCAACGACCCGCCAAACCTGCGTCCCGCTTGAGAACTCAACAAGCCGGGTCAGTTATCGCCTATCGCGACGACGCTGGCTGCTGGTTCGGCATGGTTGCCCGGAGCCGAGGCGGAGCGGGCGTTCGCCCCCTCAGCATCGGCATTTCGCACAATGATTTCGCTGCGCAAACGTCGCCCACCTCGGAAGACGGAGCTATGAGGCGTCTCGGACGCCATTCACTCCTGGTCTGTTGGCATGAAGTTACGTTTTCGCGTTAATTGAATATTGGGTGCCTCAATGCTAGCTACCCTGCCGTGTATATTACAGCCCTGACGTTTGTAACCGATTTCGGCGATCAGGCAGTGATCTTGCCCCTGGCGGTCGTCGTATTCCTGATCTTGTTGGCGCAACGGCGCTGGCGTGTCGCCGGTGCCTGGATGCTGGTGATACCCGGCGTGCTCGGAACCTTGCTGGTGCTCAAAATCGCCTGCTACGCCTGCGGCTGGCTGCTTCCGGCACTCGACCTAGGCCAGCTCGCGCTGCGCAGCCCCAGCGGACATGTGGCGTCCGCTGCCGTGGTCAGCAGCGGCATCATCGCCTTGCAAGCCGGACGCCTGCGGGTTTGGCCGATCTCTGCGGCGTTGGCCGTGGCGCTGGCTGTTGCCGTAATCATCGGCGCGACCCGGTTGCTGCTCGGCGCTCATTCCATGTCCGAAGTGGTCGTGGCAGCGATCATCGGCGGAGCAGGAGCGGTGGCGTTCGCCCGGCTGAGCGGCCGGCACCTGCAAGAGAAATCCGGCCTGCCCATCGCGGCGGCTGCCGCCATCGTACTTGTCATCTTCCACGGCAGCCACCTGCCAGCCGAGGCCGTCATCCAAAGCGCGGCCGCCGCGACGGTGAGGCAGTGGGTTCCTGCCTGTCAGCCAGACTAAGCAAAGCTCAGGCTTACACGGCCCGGCACGGCCGCAGGCTATCTATGTGCCAGGCCGAGCAAGCCTGCTTGGCGTTACGCCCACGGTTCAGCCGCAAGCGCCGCCGGCAACCACCCTCCGTGCTGCGCACCGAAGTGCCATACCAATGGCACCTAATCACAACTGCGTGAAAATTCTGTCTATTCAGAGTTGTCCCAAAGGTTGTTTGATGCTTTTCGCTAATTCCCGTATCGATCCGTTAACAAGTGGTGCGGGTGTAAGCAACGGTTAAGAAACGTTGCCGATGTCCCACCGATGGCTCGTCCGGGACTCGCGTCCCCGTTGGAAGGTTCAAAGCGATGGGCGTGAAGGCGGCAATCCTGACCAATCACCTCGACACATGCCCGGCCTGGTGGTCTGGCATCGGCGGGTGCCCAGCCATCACGGAGCACCGCATCATGCGCTCCGGACCGGGCGTGCTAGCGCGTCTCCTTTCGTTCCGTCCGGACGTCGTCGTGTCCGGCGAGTTCGGGGCGGCGGCTCTCCAGGCCGCCCTTTACCGGGCAGTGTGGCCACAGTCGCGCTTTGTCCTGTGCTTGGCAGACACGTCGCGGGCGTCCGGCCTGCGCGGACGGCTGGTCCTGGACCGCGCCGACGTGGTGCTGGCCGAGGGCGGCGCAGTCGCCCATGCCATGGAGCAGCTTGCCGGCTCCGTCGGTCGCGTGTTCGCCGTCGCCATGCCGTTCGACCTGGAGCCCTTCCTGGACTGCGATGAAGCCCGGCCAACGCCGGAAGCATACCGGATGGTCCATGCGGGCGACCTGTCGCCGCAATCGGGCGCCGCCGACCTGCTGGCGGGCATCGCCGCCTGCGCCGAGCAGCAGCCGGGCCGGGCCATGGAGATCTGGTGGGCCGGGGACGGCGACCTGGCCGGCGTGCTCGCCGCGCAGCCAATGCCTGCCAACCTGTCACAGCGCTTCCTCGGCCGGCTCGATAGGCCGGCCCTGGCCCGGGTCTTCGGGCAATGCGGCCTCTTGGTGGCACCCTCGCTTGCCGACGACAAGCAGGCGCAGGTGGCCCAGGGCCTGGCGGCGGGGCTGCCGGTGCTGGGCAGCACCCGCAACCGCATCGTCCGCCAACTGGTGCGCGAAGGCGTCAACGGCTGGCTGTTCGATCCCCTCCGGCCTGCCGACGTGGTCCAGGCCGTCAAGCGCGCCCTGGACCTTCCCGCCGGGCAGCTCGACCACATGCGGGAGCAGGCGCGGGCACTCGTGCGTTCCTCGCCGTCCCAGGAGTTCGGCAGCCAGCTCGGCGACGCCATCGCCACCGCACTGGCTGCGCCCGACCGGGCACCTGCCCGGGTGCCTGCCCGGGCGCCGATGGTCCCTCACGGAGCGCGGCAGCTCGCACGCTCCCCCTCGGCACGGTAACAGCAGATGCGAACAGCAAGTCATACCCCCGCGGCATACACCTGGATCGAGGCCCAGGCCGGCGCGCGAGCGGTTTCGCCCGGCAGCAGCCCGGTGAAACTGCTGGGCGGCGCCATGGCCGCCGCCGACGCCGTGGTGGTGCTGGTGTCGTCCGTCGCCGCCTACCTGATCCGCCACGGCGCAGTAACGATGTCGGAGGAGGTCGCGGTCACCACCCTGCTCGCGGCGGTCCTGACGGTGAACTCGATGGCGCTGGCCGGCTGCTACACGCGGCATGTCACCCCCCCGCTTGCCGCCCAAGTCGGCCGCGCCATGCAGGGCTGGTCGCTGGTCTTCGTCATCCTGCTGGTGGTCGCCTATCTTGCGAAGGTGTCCGACGGCTTTTCCCGGGCCTGGGCGGTGGGCTGGTATGTCGCGGTCCTGTTCGGGATCGCCCTGGTCCGGGCCGCGGCTGCGGCGAAGGTGCGGCAATGGCGGCAGCGGGGCAAGCTGGCTCGCACCGTGGCGGTGCTGGACCTGAGCGGGACCGGGGACGACCTCGCCCGCCGGCTCCTGCAGAGCAGCGTGGGCGAGATGCGCCTCGTCGGCGTGTTCTCCATGCAGCCGGAGGCCGGGCGCCGCAGCGGCATCGCCGACCTGCTGGCGGTGTCGCGCCTGTTCCGCATCGACGAGGTGATC
>CAXTCI010000222.1:0-8010 GCA_964242325.1 uncultured Acetobacteraceae bacterium | reverse complement strand
CTGGCCCAGCATGGCGGCCTCTGCCTCGATCCCGCCGACGCCCCAGCCCAGCACGCCGATGCCGTTGGCCATGGTGGTGTGGCTGTCGGTGCCGAACAGGGTGTCGGGATAGGCGACGGTCTTGCCGTCGATCTCGGCGGTCCAGACAGTCTGCGCCAGGAACTCGCAGTTGACCTGGTGGCAGATGCCGGCGCCGGGCGGCACGACGCGGAAGTTCTGGAACGCGGTCTGGCCCCAGCGGAGGAAGCTGTAGCGCTCGCCGTTGCGGCTGAACTCGGCGTCCATGTTCTTGTGCAGGCTGTCGGTGGTGCCGGAATAGTCCACCATGACCGAATGGTCGATCACCAGGTCCACTTGGATCAGCGGGTTCACCTGGCCGGGCTGGCCGCCGAGCTTGATGATGCCGTCGCGCATGGCGGCGAGGTCCACGACGCCGGGAACACCGGTGAAATCCTGCATCAGGATGCGGGCGGGGCGGAACGGCACCTCGCGGGTGCTGCTGCCGTTGCGCGCCCACTCGGCGATGGAGCGGGCATCGTCGGTGGTGTAGCTGGCGCCATTCTCGAAGCGCAGCACGTTTTCCAGCAGAATTTTGAGGCTGACGGGCAGGCGGTCGGTGGGCTCGCCCAGCGCCTCGGCGGCGGCAGGGACGGAGAAGTAGTCGTACTGCTTGCCTGCGACGTCCAGCGTGCGGCGGGTCTTTAGGGTATCCTGGCCGATCATCTTCATGGCGCTTGCCTCGTGTGCTGGGCCGCGCGCTGGGATGAACGGGCGGGCGGCGTTTCAACTGTCATGTATGTGCGCGGTTTAACCCTGCGAGGGCGTGGCGTCCACAGGGCGGGGTTGGTTTGAGCACTCGTGCGCCGAGGGATGTGCTGGCGGGGTCGACGCCGCTTCGGGCGGCGTCACACGCGGTCGGGGATATCGGCTCCGTCATAGAAGACAGCTACGATCAATGGCGGGTGGTTGTCCTGTGAGCGGCCCAGTAACGGCCTGACCTGACCCATGCCCGGCCTGGTAGGGCAAGCGAGAGGTATGGTCGTGGGGCAGGCAAGCCTAAGCTTGGATTTGCTTCTATCTCCTGTGCTGCCTGGCGCAACGCTGTTAGGAGCGACCGGCGCGCCTTTGGACGTCCAAGCCGGTCATAGTGACGGGACAACTCGGCAACTTGCCGCTCCGCCCGCTGGCTTAGCTGGATCACGCTTGCCGTTTCACCTGCTCAGAGTCTAGCTCGGCGTTCAGCGCTCCGAGGCGGGCCAAGGCTTCGGGCCACGGCGAGGTGCGGCCTGCCGCCTCATCAGCCTCCGACTCTTTAGCACGTCAACCAGCCATGAGGCGGGTCTTGTCCGGGCAGCTTGGGATCATCCGTGTTTGGCATCATAGGCCGCGGGGCTGCCTGGTCCAAGCCTGTTCGCATCTTCAAGCCGGGGGTGCCCATGTCAGCCGATGCCGGATAGAACCGCCCGGGAGCATGGGAGGCGGTGTGCCGGAGGCGGTGAGCGCAGGGCTTGAGGCACGCGAGATCAGCGCCTTCCGCGGGGAGCGCCTGGTACTGCGCGGTGTGTCTCTGACGGTGCTGCCTGGCGGAGCGCTCCTGTTGTTGGGGGCGAACGGGTCGGGCAAGAGCACGCTGCTGCGGGTGTTGGCCGGGCTGAAGCGGCCGGATGCTGGGGCGGTGCTTTGGATGGGGGAGGCTGCGGACCCTTGGCCAGTGGCCTACCTGGGCCACCAGGACGCGGTGAAGCCCGGCCTGACAGCGGCGGAGAACCTGGGCTTTGCCGCGCGGACGGGGCAGGGGACTCCGCGGGATGCCCTGGCAGCGCTGGACCTGCTGCCGTTGGCTGACCTGCCGGCACGGCTGCTATCCGCTGGGCAAAAGCGGCGGCTGGCGCTGGCGCGGCTGGTGCTATCTCCCGCGCCGGTCTGGCTGCTGGACGAGCCGACGCTGGGGCTGGACACGGCGGCGGTCGAACGGCTGGGCGGGCTGCTAGCGGCCCACCGTGCCGGGGGCGGGGTGGTGGTAACGGCGACGCACCTGCCGCTGCCGTTGCCGGCCGCGGCGGAATTGCGGCTGTGAGCCAGGGCTTGAACGACTCCCCAGCATCCGCAGACCCGTCATCGCGAGGCGCACAGCGCCGCGATGGCCCAGGGACCGCCAGTGCTGCCCTGCTGGCCTCTAGATCACCACACTGCAAGCGGACCGCAATGGATGCGGTTCCATGACCGGCGCCTTAGCCTTGCTGCAACGGGAACTGCGCCTGTCCCTGCGGCATAGCGCCGACACGCTGGCGGCGGTGCTGTTCTTCGTGCTGGCCGGCGCGCTGTTTCCGCTTGCTATCGGCCCGGCGCCGGAAACGCTGGGACGGATTGCGCCGGGCATTGTCTGGGTCTGCGCGCTGCTGGCGGCTCTGCTGCCGCTGGACCGGCTGTTCGGCGCGGACTTCGAGGACGGGTCGCTGGATCAGCTCATGCTGGCCGGGTTGACGGCGGCGGGCGTCGCGGCGGTGAAGGCGCTGGCGCACTGGCTCGGCACCGGGCTGCCGCTGCTGCTGGCGGCGGGTCCGCTGGCCGTGATGCTGCAATTGGACCCCGCCGCTGTGCCGGTGCTGCTGGCCGGCCTGCTGCCTGGAACGTTGGCGCTGTCCCTGCTGGGCACGATGGGTGCCGCGGTGGTGCTCGGTGCGCGGCGCGGTGGAGTACTGCTGCCGTTGCTGGTGTTGCCTTTGGCGATGCCAGTGCTGATCTTCGGTGCGGCTGCGGCGGAGGCGGCACAGTCCGGCCTGACGCCCCGGCCGCATTTGCTGCTGCTGGCGGCGGTGCTGGCCGGGGCGCTGCCGCTGTGCCCGTTGGCGGCCGGGGCGGCATTGCGGGGGGCGGTGGAATGAACGATGTGAACGGCCCGGTGTCGGTGCCGCCTTTCCCACCTGCCGCGCCGCGTGGCCTGTGCACAGACTGCGGCCTATCGCGAACCAACACGCCCGGCCTGTGCGGCACGGCGTGCCAGTTCATCGCCCCGGACTACCCCGCCCTGGAAACCCGCGTCCACGGCCGCCCGCGCGACCCGGCCCGGCCCGACGAGCTGCATTTCGGCCCGTTCCGCCGCATGCTCCGCGCCTCCCTACGGTTGCCGCGGCAGGGCGCGCAGTGGACCGGCATCACCACCCGCATCGCCGAGCGCCTGCTGGAAACCGGCGCGGTGGATGCCGTGCTGACGATGGCCCCCGACCCGGATGACACATGGCGCCCGGTCCCTGTGCTGGTGACGGAGGCCGCGGGCATGGCGCAATGCCGCGGGATGCGTATGGGCTTCGCGCCGCTGCTTGCCCTGCTTGAGCCGGCCCGCGCCCGTGGCTACCGCCGGGTCGCCATCATCGGCATCCCCTGCCAGGTCCATGCGCTCCGCTCCATTGAGGCCACGCTGGGCTTCGACCGCCTGTTCGTCATCGGCACGCCCTGTTCCGACAACACCACCACCGAACGCTTCCACCAGTTCCTGGCCCTGCTGGCCGAGGACCCCGGCACGATCACGTATTTAGAATTCCGGGCGGACTACCGGGTCGAGCTTCGCTTCACCGACGGCCGCACCCGGCTGATCCCGTTCCTGCAACTGCCGATCAGCAAGCTGCCGCCAGACTTCTTCCCGCTGACCTGCCGGACCTGCGTGGACTACACCAACGTGCTGGCCGACATCACCGTGGGCTACATGGGCGGGCAAGGCGAGCAGTGGCTGTTGGTCCGCAACGAGCGTGGAGAGGAACTGCTGGCGGCACTGGGCGACGAGGTCCAGTTATCGGCGCCGGGCAGCGCAGGCAAGCGGGCCGGGGCAGTGCGCGGCTTCATCGCCAATGTGGCGCGGGCGGCGGGCGGCCTGCCGCTGCGGTCCATGCCGGACTGGCTGCGCCCGGTGGTCGGCTGGCTGATGCCGCGCATCGGCCCGCGTGGCCTGGAGTTCGCCCGCACCCGCGTCGAGATGAAGGCGGCCGAAACCGTCCTGCACCTGCGCCGCGCCCACCCACGGCGACTGCGGACGATGGTGCCGGGACATATTTGGGCGTTGCTCGCGCCCTATGGCCTGGCGCCGGCGGCTGACGAATTGCCCCGCGTCGGGACGCCTAAAGAACGATCTGCTGCTTCAAACGTAGGGACGTCATAGAGCAGCGGAGCGGGCTGCCCAAGACCCGGCGGTGGCCAAGAACCTATCGGTGCGGACGGAGCTGATGGCAGACTGCCTCGCCGGCGTTTGAGTCAACAAGACGAATGAACGCCATGCCAACCTGGACGCCAACGACATCCAGCAGGCTGCGCCCACCGCCAGCAGCATCGGCGACGACCGCATCGCGCGGGAATCCGGGCGGGCCGTTGTTCCCGACAGCTTCACCCACGGCATATCGGAGCAGCGGACGCGTTGGCTGGGGACCGGGTTGCAGCAGGGGACGATTGCCGCATGCAACACGTTCCAGGGGGCGATCTAGAGGCGGCGCTCATGGATCGCGCGTAGCATCAGCGCGCACCCGCTTACCAAGCACTACCTGGGCTGCACCGCCCCGGCGAATGCAGCCTCCTCCACGCCCAGCACCGCCGCATGGCTGCGGCGGATCGCGGTTGCGGTGCCGGAGGCGAATTGCCGCCATACCAGCATCGCCACGATCCCGCACGTCGCCGCCATGAACGCCTCCGGCCCCACCAGCCAAGTCAGAGCCGCGAGCGCAAAGTAGTAGCCGCGGATGCCGGCGTTGAAGCTGCGGACAGCGAGGGACAGCAGCGCGCCCAGTTCCTGGGCAATCCGGTCCCGCTGAGCAACGCCCGGTTTGGGCGGCGCGGCGCCGATCATCGCAAGGGTGTAGTTGAGCTGGCGCAGCGCCCAGCTCAGCTTCAGGAAGGTGTGGGCGAACACCAGCAGCAGCAGAACCAGCTTGCCTTCCATGAACACCCGCCCAGTTTTGGCAGTGAAGGCCAACTCCTGCACCGTCGCATAGGTCCGGTCGAACCCGCCAAGCAAGCCGAGCAGCGCCGCCATCGCCACCATCGTCGTGGACGCAAAGAACGTCGCGCTGTGGACGGTGTGCCCGATCAGCGAGGCATCGGTGATCCGGTTGTCCCGCCCCAGCATCGTCGTCATCCAGGCCCGGCGGACCTGGCCCATGCGGGCGGTGATGCTGCCGGGCCAGGGCATGGCGTGGATCGCCTGGCCATAGCCGAGCCACGCCGCCAGGAACCAGGCCAACGCCGCAAGGTCGAGCCGGCTCATGTCCGTGGGAAGGTGTTCTATCATCGGTGGGCCTCCGTCCTATACGTGACCATCGGACGAGGTTTTGTGCAGTGCAACATAATTTGTTGCGGGGAGCATGTATGGCAGCCGAGGCGATGGCGGGGGCAGGGGGAATGCGGGACGCCCTGGTGGTGCTGGGCGCCGCTGCCGTGGTGATCCCGCTGTTCCATCGAATCCGGGTCAGCCCGGTGCTGGGCTTCATGCTGGTGGGCATGGCGGTCGGCCCCGCCGGGCTCGGCATGCTGGCAGAGGGCATGCCGGCGCTGCGCTGGGTCACCATCGCCGACCGCGGACGGATCGAGCCGTTGGCCGACCTTGGCGTGGTGCTGCTGCTGTTCATGATCGGGCTGGAGCTGTCCTGGGAGCGCATCAAGACCATGCGCCGCCTGGTGTTCGGCTTGGGATCGGTGCAACTGGCCGGCAGCACCCTGGCCGTGGCGGGCACGACGATGCTGCTGGGGGTGCCGCCGGCCGTGGCTGGGGTCGTGGCGCTGGCCCTGGCGATGTCCAGCACGGCAGTGGTGGCGCAGGTGCTTGCGGAGGAGCGGCGGATGACTGGCCTAGTTGGCCGCGTTAGCTTCGCCGTGCTGCTGTTCCAAGACCTGATGCTGGTGCCGGTGCTGTTCGGATTGGGAGCGGCTGGCGGCGGCGCAGGCTGGGCCGGGTTTGGCCTGGCGGTGCTGAAGGCGGTGGGCATGGTGGCGGTCATCGTCGGAGGCGGGCGACTCGCGCTGCGGCCCCTGTTCCGCGGCGTTGCCCGCACCGGCAGCCCGGAGCTGTTCATGGCCGCCTGCTTGCTGGTGGTGCTGGGCACCGGCGTGGCGGCTGACGCGGCTGGGCTGTCCATGGCGCTGGGCGCCCTGATCGCCGGGCTGCTGCTGGCGGAAACCGAGTATCGCCGGCAGATCGAGGTCACGGTGGAACCGTTCAAGGGCCTGCTGCTAGGAGTGTTCCTAATTTCCATCGGTATGAGCCTCGACCTGGCGCGCATCGCACGGGACCCGCTGCCGGTGCTGGGCGCGGCGCTGGGACTGGTGGCGATCAAGGCGGTTGTGACGGCGGTGCTGGCCCGCGGCTTCGGGCTGCGGCTGCGCGTCGGCGGTCCCGCCGGCTTGCTGCTGGGGCCGGGGGGCGAGTTCAGCTTCGTTATCCTCGGGCTGGCCCAGGCGTCCGGCCTGGTCGGCCCGGCGCTGGGCGGCTTCGCCTTCATCGTGGCGGCGCTGACGATGGCGGCCATTCCGCTGCTGTCCCGTCTCGGCACCCTGCTGGCCGGCCATCGGCCGGTGCAGGTTGCGGCGGACCTGCTACCACCGGAGGCGCCTGGGTATGGGGCGCCGCGGGTGATCTTGGCCGGTTTCGGTCGGGTTGGGCAAACGGTGGCGGCGCTGCTGGACGCACACGCGCTGCCTTGGGTGGCGGTGGACAGCGACGCCGACCGGGTGGCGGTGCAGCGGCGGCAAGGTAGGGCAGTCTATTACGGCGACATCACCCGGCTGGAGTTGCTGCAACGGATTGGCCTGGCGGATGCCCGCGCCCTGGTGGTGACGATTGACGACCGCGCCCGTGCCGACTCTCTGGTGCAGACCGCCCGTGCTGCCCGGCCGGACCTGCTGATCGTCGCCCGCGCCCGCGATGGCCGGCACGCGGCGCGGCTGTATGCGCTGGGCGCGTCGGACGCGGTGCCGGAAACCATCGAGGCGAGCCTTCAACTCTCTGAAGCCGTGCTGGTGGACCTTGGCGTGCCGATGGGTCCGGTGCTGGTATCCATCCACGAGCGCCGGGCGGCGCTGCAAGGGGAGATCAAGGCGATGGCGCCAGGGGCGACCGTTGTGCCGAGGGGCCAGGTCAGGCTGCGACGGCGATGACATTCACTTCTTATGCTCAGAACTTCGAGGACGTGACTTTGTGGCGGGCGTTACGCGATGTGGAGGCCGGGTTCTATGTGGACGTGGGCGCCTGGGATCCCGACCTCGACTCCGTCACGCGTGCCTTCAGCGAGCGCGGGTGGCACGGGGTCAACGTCGAGCCGCTGCCCAGCCGGCACGCGGCCCTGCAAGCGCGCCGCCCGCGCGACGTGAACCTGCTGGCCGCCCTGGGCGCCGCGCCGGGGACAGCGGAGCTTTTCGACGTGGAAGTTAATGGCCTTTCCACCCTGAATCCGGCGCTGGCCGCGTCCGCAACTGAGGTGCATGGCTATGAGGTCGTGCGACGGACGGTGCAGGTATCGACGCTGGCGGAGGTTTGTGAGGCTCACGTTCCCGGGCCGGTCCACTTCCTCAAGGTGGACTGCGAAGGCGCGGAGCGCGCGGTGCTGGAGGGCGCTGATTTCACCCGGTGGCGTCCCTGGGTCGTGCTGGTCGAAGCGCTGGACCCGTGCACCCTGCAGCCGAACTATGCCGCCTGGGAGGACCTGCTGCTCGCGGCGGGCTACCGGTTCGTGTGGTTCGATGCGCTGAACCGCTTCTATGTGGCGGAGGAGCACCACGAGCGCCTGGCGCCCCGGGTGGCGCTGCCGCCCAACGTGTTCGACAACTTCGTGCGCGCCGCGTTGCCGCCGTCCCCCCTCGCCTACGGCCGATCCCCCGGATGCCTGACCGGCGAGGATCAGGCACACGACAACCTCTATCTCTGGCGCTAGCCCGGGCGTAACCTGGGACGGATCATGTGCGAACTACTTGGCATGAGTGCCAACGTGCCGACCGACATCTGCTTCAGCTTCGCCGGCCTGGTGCCGCGCGGCG
>CAXTCI010000221.1:0-8028 GCA_964242325.1 uncultured Acetobacteraceae bacterium | reverse complement strand
GTCCCCGTCCTCGTCGCGGGCGTATTCGCCTCGAGCGTGGCAGACTGTCTTGTGCCCATAGCGCCAGGCTGGCAGGCGAGCATAGATGGCATACTCGTCCGTATGGACGAGGGTGCCCGGGGCGACCGCAGCGGTGATGACCGGCTTGATTGTCCTCTGCTGCACATTGGCCAGCATACGCAGCACGACCTGTCCACCGCGCTGGATCAAGCCGAGGACGGGCGGCTTGTCCTTTTCCAGCGTGCCGCGGCCCGGCGCACCTGCCAGTTTGCGGCAGCGCCTGAGCCGCCCCTTTTGGCCACCTCTTTCGGCGCCCTTTGTGCCCGGCCACGACGTAGACCTCGTCGATCACGCTAGAAACCCTTGCATCCGGCTCGACTTCGTCCGTCAGTTCCAACGCCAGCGCCTTGGCGACCAGCCCGTGGCGCAGTTGCTCCTTCATGGCCTGCATATCCAAAGCATCCAGGCCCAGCTCCAGGGCGATCTGCCGGTTCAAGAGGTTCAGCCCCATGAAGTAAAGGCACAGCACCCACACCCGCAGCGGCTGGTGGTGCCCGGCCAGCACCATCGCGCAGCGATCCCCCGGAGGGAGATGCCGCAAGGCGGCATCAAGTCCGGTCAGGTCCTCGAAGCGCCCACCGTATGCCTTGCACCGGTATCGTTGCCGGCAGGGCTGCGTGTCATCGTGGCCGTCGCGGGTCAATGC
This sequence comes from uncultured Acetobacteraceae bacterium, assembly GCA_964242325.1. Classification (GTDB taxonomy): domain Bacteria; phylum Pseudomonadota; class Alphaproteobacteria; order Acetobacterales; family Acetobacteraceae; genus DASWOJ01. The sequence goes on along the minus strand of CAXTCI010000221.1, from coordinate 7,322 downwards.
ATCGCTGTCGAAGGCGGGGCGCCGGATGCCCTCCGGCCAGTGGAGCTGGCGCACGAAGGCGAAGCATTTGGCACCGTCCATCAGATCCGAAAGGTTGACCAAGTCGGATACAGTCATGACGCAAGCTCCTCGCGCGAGCCGATCAGCTACATTTGAACCACGCCCGGCCGCGTCCACCACCAACTTCAACGCTTACCCTGGGTAGGAATCCCACGCCTGTTCTACCTGTAATAGCGTTGTGCGGCGCGCACTGCCTGCTTGATCGAGTCCGAAGCGCTGCTGTCGCCGGTGACGACGCGGGCGAACATGTCGACCAGCACCCAGTCGTTCAGCACCGCTCCGCCCGCAGCGTTGACCGGGCCAGCGTAGCCATCATGGAACGGCGTTTCCATCGCGTTGCGGAACACTGCCAGCTTCGGGTCCGAGTCCCAAACCGCACTGCCAGAATAAGCCTTCAACGGCTGCGACCAGTAACCGAGGCAACCGGTCAGCCACGGGTCGTATTGCGGCGCCTCCATCATGAAACGCAGGTAATCCTTGGCAGCATTCGGATAGCGCGAGTGCTTGAACACCATGGCGTTCATGACCAAACACTGCTCTGGCGACGCTTTTGCTGCGCCGAACGGCATGGAGGCATGGTCCATGTCGGCCGCGATGGCCTGTTGAGACGGGTCCTTTGATGTCTTGGCCGCGTAGTAGATTGAAACGCCGTTCTGCGTCAGTCCGATCGACCCGGCGGCAAACGCCTGGTTATTGCTAGCGCCGTTCCACGACATCGTGCCAGGGATCATCGTCTCCTGCATCGCCCGCGCGTAGTCCAGCGCCACCCGCGTCTCCGGCGTGTCCAGCACGACTTTGGCGTCCTCGTCCACCAGCCGGCCGCCATGCGCCCACAACAGCCAGTTAGCATAGGCCGGCGCGTCGCCCGGCGCGTGGCTGAGTGCGAAGCCGCAGGGATGGCCGATCCGCTTCAGGCCCTTGCAAAGGTCTAGAAACCTGCCGAGGTCGTTTGGGATGCCGTCGAACCCTGCGTCCTTGCACCATGACACGCGGTAGTTGGCCGGGCCGGTGGTGCCGCCCATCGGGATGCCGAGCCAGTTCCGTCCCTTCCACGCGCGGCCGAACAGGACCGAGAGCGGGTACCAACCGCCGTACTTCGCCCCGAGGTATTCAGCGACGTCGGTCACGTCCACGAGCTTCTCGGCATAGATCTGCGCGTCCGGCCCAAAGCCCACGACGATGTCGGGGCCAGCACCAGTGTTGGCGACGACGGCCGTCTGCGCCGCCATGTTGTCCCAGGCGAGGTAGTCCACGCGAATTTCGGCGCCGGTCTGCTCACCCCATCTCTTGGTGTTGGCCGTGAAGACCGCCTCGTCCGGGTCCACGAACTTCGCGGGCCGCAGCACCCGCAGCTTGGCGCCCGTTTCGATCGGCAGCTTCGGCGGCGGGATATCCGCCATGGGCACGGCTGCGTGGGCGGACAGGGACGATGCGGCAAACAAGCTGGCGCCGAGGCCAAAGGTGTAGCGACGGGTGATCGGGTCCAAAATGGTCTCCTCCGTTATCTTGTTGGCAGCGTTGGGCTGTCGTAGTGTCAGGACTCCTCTTGTGCGATTTGACTCCACAGCTCGCGGACCATGTCCTTCATCGCCAGTGCGTCCGCCCAGCGGTTGGATAGCTCCGCGCCGTCCGGGCCGGTGATTGCGTAGGGCGGCGGTCCCAACTCGCACAGGAAGGTCAGGATGGCGTCCGGTGGTGCGCGGCGGCGCCAGGACCGGATCGCATACGCCCACCAGCCCAGGAACAGGCCGACCCAGCCCTGGTGCTGCGGGAAGCCGAGCGAGATCTGCACCTGCTCGCGGCTGGCGATCCGGCCATGGACGCCCCAGGAATTATCCAGGATCCGGTGCACCAACGCGTGGTTGGCGTCGTCCACCGGCCAAGCAAACTCGCGTCCGACCAGGTAGTGTGACACGTCCACCGTCAAGCGTAGGTCGGGGAAGCAGTCCAGCAGGCGCAGTGTAAACAGCAGGTCGGTCGTCATGCGGTCGCGATGCGTTTCGACGTGCACGGCGATCCCTGACTGGTCCGCTAGGCGGCGCCAGCCCTCCAGCAACGGAATGCAAGATTCGATCCGGGTGGGCCGAATATCCGGCTGCAAGTTGATATGGTCGGCGCCGAGCCGCGCCGCCAAGTCTAGCACCGGCTTCAGCGCATCCACGCTGGATGGGTAGCACTGCGCCTGCCAGATCAGGCCGTGATCGCGCAGGAAGCCGGTCACCTCCGCCGCGAAGACAGGATCGACAAAGCGGACGCCGGCTCCGTCGAAGCCGGCGTCCCGGATCATTTCCAGCTGTGTATGCACAGGCCACTCCGCCATGCCTGAACTCCGCCGCTCCATGGCCCAGAGCGACTGCAGAACGCGGAGTTGCTGGGCCATATGGTTGACCGGTTAGGCAGCGCGGCTGAAGTAGCTCTTTTTGGCCGCGGCCTGCGTCTCGTAGATCGAGCCCTGGCGCAGCGGCGGTGGCAACGGCACGCGGATGGGGACGGCGGTCATGCGTGGCGCCACCACCGACCCGCCCGACAACAGGCGGCTGTCAAACTCGTCGAAGTCCTTCACACCCATGATCGGCCAAGCATCGCTAGCGGCGATCTCATACAGCAGCAAGTTGCGCGCCCGGTCCGACGTGTTGAGCGCCGAGCCGTGCAGGGCGCGTACGTGGTGGAACGACATGCTGCCCGCGCGCCCCATGCATGGGACCGCGCGTGTGATCTCCGCCTGGATCAGGTCGGGGTCGATCAACCCGGCGAACCGACCGTCCTCGCCATGGTGGCTCCAGACCGGTCCGGTGTGCGTGCCAGGGGTCACCAGCATGGGACCGTTCGACAGGTCGGTGTCGTCCAGAAGAACGCCGATGGCCAGTCCGTCATCGTTGGTGTGCGGGTAGAACGCCCAGTCTTGGTGCCATTCGACCGGCGACCCGAAATGTGCGGACTTCATGTTCAGCTTCGACCCGTGCAGCCGCAGCCCCGGCCCGATCAGGCGTTTGAGGATATCCAGCACGGCTGGGCTACGCACGATCTCGTCGAACAGCTTATGGACCTTGTGCGGCGTCTTGATGCGGCGAACCCTCGGGTGCTCTGGGGTATGGCCGGGCTCCAGGTCATAAACACTGGTGTGCTCGGTCGTGCCCGCGGAGGCGGCGACCAGCTCCGCCACGACGGAGCGCATTCGCGTAAGCGTTTCCGCTCCTAGAACCTCTGGCACGATCAGCACGCCGTCCCGCTGATACGCTTTCACGTCGTCGTTCGAGATCATCGCTGTCCTCCATCGGAACCTTATTTGGCACCGTGCTGGAAATGATAGCGCTGTCATTCTCGGTCGCGCAACCTCGTTCGTGCATTCCTTTCCCGCTGCCGCTACTGCTGCAGCCGATGAAATTAGATTCGCTCCTGTCCGCCCCGACGCTCGCTGCCGTGGCCGCCCGCTCCGGCGTGTCGGCGATCACTGTCAGCCGGGTCGTGCGTCTGCCGGAGTTGGTAGCGCCCAGGACTCGCGCCCGGGTTGAGGCCGCAATGAGCGAGCTCGGCTACGTCCCAAACCTGGTCGCAGGATCGCTGGCGAGCGCCCGGACGCGCTCGGTTGGAGTACTGGTGCCGACGATCGCGAACGCTATCTTCGCCGATACTGTCCAGGGCCTGTCCGACACGCTGGAGCCGCTGGGCTTCGCGGTGATCCTGGCGCAGTCCCGCTACGACGACAAGCAGGAGGACCGGATGTTGTCGGCGCTGCTGGCCCGTCGTCCGGACGCGCTGATCATGGTCGGCTCCCCAGCGACAGCGGAGGGCGATCGGCTGTTGCGGCGCGCCCGCATCCCAGTGGTAGAGACCTGGGATCTGCCAGCTGACCCGGTGGATGCGGTGGCCGGGTTCGACAACTACGCTGCGGGCGAAGCAGTGGCACGGCATCTGGCCGAGGCCGGCCGCCGCAGCCTGGCGTTCATCGGCGGCAACGACCCACGCGCGACCCGGCGCTGGTTGGGTTTCCGGGATGCTGCCGCTGTTGCCGGCCTTGCGGCGCCGCAACGCCTGGTGCTGGACCGCAACGCCACAGCCGGCGCAGTGGCTTTGGGAAGTCTGCGCGGTGTTGATGCGGTGTTCGCAGCGAACGACGCGCATGCCATCGGCTTCCTGACCGGGTTGCGCGATGCGGGCATTGGACACCAGGCTGGCCAGTCGTCTGCCGTCGCCGTCATCGGGCTTGGCGACTTGGAAATGGGACGGCTGATTACCCCGCGCCTTAGCACGATCCGCGTGCATGGCGAGGCGATCGGCCGAGCCGCGGCAGCGTTGACGTTGGACCCGTCCGGCCCCCGACGCATAGACCTTGGGTTCGAACTGGTGCTGCGCGACAGCGGATGACGGCCCAAAGCTGCCGGTGAGCTGATAGATAATGTGTCGCGATAAGTGGACCAGCGTTGGTCGCACACCCAAGTTGTAAATCAGCGGCGGGGCTCGGCGTTGATCAGCGCGACAAAACGTTGAAAGATTCAGCTTCCCCTGGGTCTCGCGCCCGCACTGATCCACATGCAGCCAATTGCCAAATGCCTGAAAAGAAGGGGTGTCGCATTTCAGGGTAGAACCTATTTACCCCTCGATTTTGTCGGTGCCAGGTAGAGGTTCTCCCGCACGAAGCGTGCTGGCCTGAGCGGTGGTCGCGGGCGTGAACCCATGTTGGCAACACCTCACCTCAACGACCGAGCAAGATTGTTGACCAAGCATCTTCTGCCTTTGATCCCGGCCAGCCTGGACGTCATCCAGGTCCTGCCATCCCCCGACAGCATCACGATCATTGCCGCATCACGAGTGGACACGGCGGCTTGCCCGGGTTGCGGACATCCATCCCAGCGCGTGCACAGCACCTACGGGCGCCGCATGCAGGACCTGCCCTGGCAAGGCCGTGCCGTCGAGCTTCGGGTCCGTGCGCGGCGTTTCCGCTGTGTGGACGCGGCCTGTGCCCGCCAGACCTTTGCCGAGCCGCTGCCCGGGACCGCACTGCGCCGGGCAAAGCGGACCTGTAGGCTGGGCGATCTGCAACGCCATATCGCCCTAGCCGCGGGCGGAGAAGCTGGCGCGCGCCTTGCCCAGCGGCTGGCCATGCCGACCAGCCCGGACACGCTGCTCCGGTTGATCTCGAAGCCGCCCTTGCCGGCTCCGGCGACACCCAAGGTGCTGGGCGTTGATGAATGGGCCTGGCGCCGCGGCCACCGCTACGGGACGGTTCTGGTGGACTTGGAACGCAACAAGGTCGTTGACCTGCTGCCTGACCGGCAGGCCGGCACCCTGGCCACCTGGTTGCGCGAGCACCCCGGCGTCGAGGTGATCGCCCGCGACCGCGCCGATGCCTTCGCCGATGGATCGCGCGAGGGAGCGCCCCAGGCAGTTCAGGTCGCCGACCGGTGGCACCTGCTGCGCAACATCGGCGACGCGTTGCGCCACGTCGTGGAGCGCCACGGCGCTGCCCTGCGCCGGGCCATCCGCGACGTCGCCGCAGACCTCACGCTCGAACACGGGGCTGGCGAGCCCAAGCCGAGGCCAGGGCCAACGCCCACGGCCCTGGAGCGCCGCCGGGCCGAGGCCCGGGGACAGCGGCAAGCCACCTACGATGAGGCCGTCCGGATGCGCGGAGACGGTGCCACGCTGGCCGACATCGCCGCGGCGCTCGGCACTGCACCCCGTACGCTCGCCACCTGATTTGCGGCGGGGCACGCGCCGCTGCGGAACCGTAAGCCCGGAGGCAGCATCCTGGACCCGTTCCGAAGCCACCTTGAAGGGCGTTATGCGGAGGGATGCCGCAACGCGCGCCTGCTGTGGCGCGAGCTTCGTGCGCTGGGCTTTGAAGGCCGGCCCACGATTTTGCGCACCTGGATCGGGCACTGGAACAAGGCCCGCCCGGATGCCCCAGGCTCCGCAGCGCCATCGGGTCCGTGCTGGACGCCGCCGTCGGCCCATGCGGTCACCCGCATGCTGGCCTACGGCAGCGAGGGCTGCCCGGATGGTCACAAGCAGACCTGCGAACGCCTGTTGGTGCAGACGCCGGAGCTGGTCGCAGCATCCGGCACCGCTGGCCGGCTGATCCGATTGCTGCGCCGGGAAACAAAGGAGCCACTCGCCGACGTGCTGGATGCGATGAAGGGCACTGCATTGGCAGGGCTGGCGGCCAGCCTGGAGCGGGACAAGCCAGCGGTGCAGGCCGCGCTGGACACACCCTGGACGACAAGCCCGGTCGAAGGGCAGGTGAACCGCCTCAAGCTGATCAAGCGCACGATGTATAGGCGCGCAGGCTTTCCGTTACTGCGCAGCCGCGTGCTGCACGCCGCCTGACCAGCACAACAGCACGCGTCGTGCGGGAGAACCTCTATATTGCGTCTACACGCATTGATCGTAGAATCAATCGTATGGAACTTGATTTATGAAACTTGAAGATCAGTAATGCACGAACCGTCCCGCCAGCGCGACCTGTTGGATCAGGTCGAACTCGTCCCGGTTCGCGGTCAGCACCGGTATGCCGGCCTTGGCCGCTGTCAGGAAGATCAGCACGTCGTTCAGGCACTCTTTGCGCTGGTACTGGCGTGGTGCATGTATCGACGCAAGCAGTTTCAATGAATTTGACCACCTCCGATGACCCGGGACGCAAAGTTCGGCTTGAGGAAATCCTGCCGCCTTCATTCCATCAGTCCCAGCACGGGTGGGCTGATGTCGGCGGCTTTGGCCCTACGCCCAAGAACTAGGGTCTAGGGACAAAGTGTCACCTTCAGCCGCCAGTTGAGAATGGCGGCGTCAAAGGCGGCAAACGCGCGGAAGCTAGTGTCTGTCTTGTCCAACCGCAGGCTGAGGCGACGGAAGTCTTTCAGGCGGTTGAACGAGTTCTCGACCAAGTGCCGGGTGCGGTAAAGCTCCGTGTCATACCAGTGCTGCACGATGCGATTGCGCTTGGGCGGGATGCAGGCGCCGATGCCGCGTGCGCGCCAGTGCTTGCGCGCCTTCGCTGTCGTAGCCTTTGTCGCCCACCACCGAGAGCGGCTGCAGCCCCGCTGTCAGCGCTTCCGCCTGCTTGCAGTCGGCCTGCTGACCCGGCGAGGTCAGTTGGCGGCGGATAAAGCCCAGGCCATCAACGGCGTGGTGGACCTTGGTGGTCAGCCCGCCGCGCGAACGCCCGATGGCCTCTTCTCCCCCACCGCGCGCGCCGGTTGCGGTGCAGTGGCACTTGATGCCGGCGTTTCGCTTTGCGAAAGCGCCAGGGCTGTCGATGTGCAGCA
>CAXTCI010000220.1:0-8088 GCA_964242325.1 uncultured Acetobacteraceae bacterium | reverse complement strand
TGCGCTGGCGCTGTGTTGACCTGCAGGAGCGGATTGGGCGCGAGTGGGGCGTCAGCCTGCATGAGCGCACGGTGGGCAAGCTGCTGCGCAAGCTGGCGTTCCGGCGCTTGTCGGTGCGCCCGCAGCACCCGAAGAGCAATCCCGAGGCGCAAGCGCTTTTCAGGACGGGTTTGCGGGCCTTGTAGCCGCCAGCCTGCCCGCGGCAGCCCAGGGCAAGCCCGTCGAGGTTTGGTTCATGGACGAGGCCCGTGTCGGCCAGCAGGGCACGCTGACCCGCGTGTGGGCGCCGCGCGGCACGCGCCCGCGTGCGCTGCGCGACCGTCGCCGCACCTCGGCCTATCTGTTCGGCGCGGTGTGCCCAGAACGCGGCACGGGCGCTGCCGTCGTGTTGCCGCACGTCAACGTGGAAGCCATGAACATCCACCTGGCCGAGATCAGCCGCCACGTCACCGAGGGCGCGCATGCCGCTCTCGTGCTCGACCAGGCCGGCTGGCACACCTCGCCCAAGCTGCGCGTGCCGGAGAACATCAGCCTGCTGCCGCTGCCAGCCTACGCGCCGGAACTGAACCCCGTGGAGCAGGTCTGGGCCTACCTGCGCGCCAACTTCCTCAGCCACCGCGTGTGGAACAGCTACAACGCCATCGTGGATGCCTGCTGCGACGCGTGGAACAAGCTGATGAGCACGCCCGAACGCCTGGCCTCCATCACCCGTCGCATCTGGGCCAAAACGGTCAGCAAATAGGGCAGTTGGTATCAGTCGGGAAATAGCGCGTTCTATCCTGAAACAAGAAAAACTCACCGTCTCAGCATATCGACATGAGACGGCCCTGGCGGCAAGCGGCTTCCAACACCTCAACGCCTGACGAGCGGCGGTCCTTAGTTCCAAACCCTAGATCACCCGGTCTTACCCAACCGCCGAGCCGGAACCAGCTCCGCCCTGGCGAAAAGCGCCGCAGCCCAATCAACGAACACGCGTAGCCGCGTGCTCAAATGTCGGTTTGGCGGATATACCACGTGCAGCGGCACTGCCGGCACGGCCCAGTCCGCCAGCACCTCCCGCAGCGCCCCGCTCTCCAGATGCGGCCGCACCATGAAGTATGGCGCCTGCAGGATGCCATGCCCGGCCAACCCGGCGGCCACGTACGTCTGCGCCTCGTTGACCGCCACCTGGTAGTACCCCGCCACTTCCAGCCTCTCGCCTGCGCGCACGAAGCTGAACGGATGCGGCTCGGCCAGGCGCTGCTTGAGGTAGCCGATCCTCACATGATCCTGCGCCAGCGCGTGCGGGTCCGCCGGCATTCCATGCGCATCGATGTAGGCCGGGGCGGCGCAGGTCGTCATGTGCATCTCGGCAATCCGCCGGGCAACCAACGACAGGTCGCCGATGACCCCGGCTCGGATCACGCAATCCACGTTGTCCGCCATCAAATCCGCGGTCCGGTCCGACGTGCCGACATCCAGTTGGATGTCGGGATACCGGGTAAAGAACCCGCCCAGCGCGGGAATGATGATCTGCTGGGCGATGGACGCCGACACATCAATGCGCAGGCGTCCCTTTGGTCGGCCCTGCGACGCGGTAACGCTTGCATCCAGCTCCTCCAGGTCGGATAGCAACCGGACTGCCCGCTCATAATAGGCCGCGCCGTCCGACGTCACCGCGAGCCGCCGCGTGGTCCGGCTGAGCAGCTTCGTGCGGAGATGGGCCTCCAACTGCTGCAGCAGCTTGCTCACGGTTGCCTTTGGCGCCCCCAAGCTGGCAGCCGCGTGCGTGAAGCTTCCGCTCTCGACGATGCGGACGAACGCTCGCAAGGCGGCCACTTGGTCCATCGTTCCAGGCACTCCCATCATTGTCCACAACAGTAGATAATGTAATTCCAAACTCGGCATTACACTACCTTATGGCCAATCCCACTCTATGCTGCATCGCAATAGGGATTGACCATCGGCCATGCCGGTCCAGCCCAAGTTTGAACGGTTCACCATCAGCGCCGGCGGCGCCCCGATCCCGGCCCGCTTCTACCGAAGCGCCATGGCCCAGCCCCAACCGCTCGTTCTGCACCTGCCAGGCGGAACGTTCACCGCCGTGGCTGACGAGCGCCCGGTCGCCTCCCTGCTGGCGGAGGCCGGGGCGGCCGTCATCTCCGCAGACTACCCCACCGGCCCAGCCCATCCGTTCCCGGACGCGGTCGAGGCGATGTATGCGCTGCTCCGGCATCTCCACGATCACCGCGCCCAATGGGCCGCACGCACCTCCAAGCTGTTCGTTGCCGGCGAAGAGGCCGGCGGCAACCTGGCTGCGGCGCTTGCGATGATGGCGCGGGACCGCCTCGGACCGCCCATCGCCGGGCAGATCCTGCTGTCACCCATGCTTGATGCCGGCATGGCGACCTGCTCGTTCCGCGATGCGGAGGCCGGGCCGGTCGGCTGCAAGTGGGCGGATGGCTGGACCGTTTACCTCGGCTGCCCGGACGCCGCCGCGCACCCCTACGCCGCCCCGTCCGCGGGATCGCGGCTGCACGGCCTGCCGCCTGCCCTGGTGATCACGACGCCGGACGACCCGATGCGCGACGAGAGCCTCTGCTACGCCGGCCGTCTCAAGCAGGCAGGCGTGGCCATCCATGCCCGGGCCATCACGGCGCACGACTGGCCGGACGCGCTGGTGGGACCCGTCCCGTCCGGGCGGCGTCCGGAGTGGGCCGACGTGGTGCGCGATAACCTCGCCGATTTCTTTGCCGCCGTAACGCCGGGCCTGGTTCCGGTCCCTACCATTGCAGGGAGTTCCGCATGATCGACTTCAAGCCCACCACGACCACCGACGACCTCAAGGCATCGCGGCCCCGCTCCCGCCGCCTTTCCTGGCTGGCCGGCATCAGCCTCGTTGCATTGGTGGCTGCCGGGGCTGCCTACAAGCTGGCGCCGGGCATGGCCGGCCCAACTGCCGGTCCTGCGGCCGCAGCGGCCCCTGGCCCCGTCCCGGTCTCGGTCGCGGTGGTCGAGCAGAAGAACACCGCAATCTGGAGCGACTTCTCCGGACGGGTCGAGGCGGTCGGCCGCGTCGAAGTGCGTCCGCGCGCTGCCGGCGCCATCCTCAAGGCGCACTTCCGCGAGGGCGCCCTGGTCCAGCAGGGCGACCTGCTATTCACCATCGACCCGGCGCCTTATGCGGCCGAAGTGCAGGGCGCCGAGGCCCAGGTCGCGTCCGCCCAGGCCCGCCTCGCCCTGGGCGCGAAGGAACTGCAACGCGCGCAGCAACTCGTCGGCAACGGTTTCACTCCGCAACGCGACGTGGACCAGAGGGTGAACGAGCTGCGCGCCGGCGAGGCGAACCTGCGCGCCATGCAGGCGGCCCTGGACACCGCGCGCCTTAACCTCGGCTATACCGAGGTGCGGGCGCCGATCTCCGGGCGCGCCGGACGGATCGAGGTTACCGCCGGCAACCTCGTGCCCGCTGGGCCGACGGCGCCCGTGCTGACGACGCTGGTGTCGGTGAACCCGATCTACGCGAGTTTCGAGGCCGACGAGCAGTCCCTGGCCCGCGCATTGGCCAGCCTGCCCGGCGGCAGTGCCGGTCAGCCCGGCGGCGACCTCCCCCGCGGCGGAGCCGACATCACCGACCAGATCGCCGGCATTCCCGTCCAGATGGGCACGCTCGGCTCCGAGGGAACGCCGTTCCTGGGCAAGCTGCAACTGGTGGACAACGTCGTTGACGCCCGCAGCGGGACCGTCCGCGTACGCGCCGTCTTCGACAACCCTGACGGCAAGCTGAGGCCCGGCCAGTTCGCGCGGCTACGGCTCGGCTTGGCGCACACCGAGCCTGCGCTGGCCATCGACGAACGCGCCATCGGCACCGACCAGGACCGTCGCTTCGTGATGGTCGTCGGCGATGACAACAAGGCGGCTTACCGCCAAGTCGTCCTCGGCGACATGGCGGACGGCCTGCGCCTCGTCACCTCGGGCCTGAAGCCCGGGGAACGCATCGTCGTCAACGGGCTGCAGCGCATCCGCCCAGGGGCGACCGTTGCCCCGCAAACAGTCGCCATGACCGCCTCCGCCTCGCTGGCCGCCCGCTGAGCGCACGTCCTACTGGGACCACCTAAATGAATATCTCCAGGTTCTTCATCGACCGGCCCGTGTTCGCCGGCGTGCTCTCCGTCCTGATCTTCGTCTCCGGCCTGCTCGCCTTGCGGACCCTGCCGATCTCGGAATACCCCGAGGTCGTGCCGCCGCAGATTGTCGTGCGCGCCAACTATCCCGGCGCCAGCCCAAAGGTCATCGCGGAAACGGTGGCCACCCCCATCGAGGAACAGATCAACGGCGTCGAGGGCATGCTGTATATGGGCAGCCAGGCCACGACTGACGGGCTGATGACCCTGACCGTCACCTTCGCGCTGGGCACCGACCCCGACAAGGCGCAGCAGCTTGTCCAGAACCGCGTCAGCCAGGCCGAGCCGCGCCTGCCCGATGCCGTACGCACCCTGGGCATCACGACCATCAAGTCCTCGCCGGACCTGATGATGGTCGTGCACATCCTGTCGCCCAACAACAAGTACGACATCACTTACCTGCGGAACTATGCCGTCCTGAACGTCAAGGACCGCCTCGCCCGCATCACCGGCGTGGGCGACGTGCAACTGTTCGGCTCCGGCGACTACGCCATGCGCGTCTGGCTCGACCCGCAGAAGGTGGCCGAGCACGGCCTATCCGCCGACGACATCGTGCAGGAAATCCGCGCTCAGAACGTCCAAGCCGCCGCCGGCGTGATCGGCGCGTCGCCCAACGTCCCAGGCCTCAGCGTCCAGATGTCGGTGAACGCGCAGGGCCGGCTGCAATCCCCCGAGGAATTTGGCGACATTGTCGTCAAAACTGCCCCCGGCGGCGCCGTGACCCGCCTGCGCGACGTGGCGCGGATCGAGCTAGGTGCGGCCGATTACTCCCTGCGGTCGCTGCTGAACAACAAGTCCGCGGTCGCCGTCCCGGTGTTCCAGGCGCCCGGCTCCAACGCGATCCAGATCGCCGATGCCGTGCGCGCCACCATGGAAGAGATCAAACAGAACATGCCGGAGGGCGTGGATTACGCCGTCGTCTATGACACGACGCAATTCGTCCGCGCCTCGATCGAGGCCGTGGTCCACACCCTGCTCGAAGCCGTCGTCCTGGTCGTGATCGTCGTCGTACTGTTCCTGCAGACCTGGCGCGCTTCGATCATCCCGCTGGTCGCCGTGCCGGTCTCGATCATCGGCACCTTCGCCGTGATGCACCTGTTCGGCTTCTCCATCAACGCGCTCAGCCTGTTCGGCCTGGTGCTCGCCATCGGCATCGTCGTCGATGACGCGATCGTCGTGGTCGAGAACGTGGAGCGCAACATCGAGCAGGGGCTTTCGCCGGTCCAGGCAACCTACCGCGCGATGTCCGAGGTGTCCGGCCCCATCGTCGCCATCGCGCTGGTGCTGATTGCCGTGTTCGTGCCGCTGGCCTTCATCAGCGGCCTGACTGGGCAGTTCTACCGCCAGTTCGCGCTGACCATCGCTATCTCGACCGTCATCTCCGCGGTCAACTCGCTGACTCTCTCGCCCGCGCTCGCGGCGCTGCTGCTGCGCAGCCATGATGCGCCGAAGGACCTGCTGACACGGGTGCTGGACGGGCTGCTGGGGTGGTTCTTCCGCGGCTTCAACCGGTTCTTTGCCGCGGGGTCGGGCGCCTATGGCCGCGGCGTGTCGCGGGTGATCGGGCGCAAGTCGGTGATGATGGGACTCTACCTGGCATTGGTCGGCGTAGCCTACATGCTGTTCCAGGCGGTTCCGGGCGGCTTCGTGCCGGCGCAGGACAAGCAGTATCTCGTCGGCTTCGCCCAGCTTCCGGACGCCGCCAGCCTCGACCGCAGCGAGGACGTGATCAAGCGGATGGGCGACATTGCCGAAAAGCAGCCCGGCGTCGTCAACAACATCGCATTCCCTGGCCTGTCCATCAACGGGTTCACCAACAGCTCCAACTCCGGCATCGTCTTCGTCTCCCTCGACGAGTTCGAACGGCGGATGACGCCCGCGCTGTCCGCAGGTGCCATCGCCGGGTCACTGAACCAAAAGTTCGGCGCGATCCAAGACGCGTTCATCGCCGTCTTCCCGCCGCCGCCCGTGCAGGGCCTTGGCACCATCGGCGGCTTCAAGCTGCAGATCGAGGACCGCGCCGGCCTGGGTTATGACGCGCTGAACGAGGCGACCAACGCCTTCCTCGCCGCCGCCCGCAAGGCGCCCGAGCTGACCGGCATGTTCACCGGCCTGCGCGTGGATGTGCCGCAGCTTTATGCCGACGTGGACCGCGTCCGCGCCCGGCAACTGGGTGTTGCCGTGACGGACGTGTTCGACACGCTGCAGGTCTATCTTGGATCGCTTTACGTCAACGACTTCAACACGCTCGGCCGCACCTACTCCGTGCGTATACAGGCCGATGCGCCCTTCCGCGCCCGCGCGGAGGACATCGGCCGGCTCAAGGTCCGCTCCTCCTCGGGTGAAATGGTACCGTTGGCCGCTGTCCTGACGGTGAAGCCCAGCGCAGGGCCAGAACGGGCGATGCGCTACAACGGGTTCCTGTCCGCGGACGTGAACGGGGCGCCGGCGCCGGGCTACTCGACCGGGCAGGCGCAGGACGCCATCGCCCGCATCGCGAAGGAGGCTCTCCCGAAGGGGTTCGCGTTCGAATGGACGGAGTTGACCTATCAGCAGATCATCGCCGGCAATTCCGGCCTGCTGGTATTCCCGGTGGCGATGCTGCTGGTGTTCCTGGTGCTGGCGGCCCAGTACGAGAGCCTGACTCTGCCGCTCGCGATCATCATGATCGTGCCCATGGGGCTGCTGGCCGCCATGACCGGCGTTTACCTGACGCACGGCGACAACAACGTCTTCACCCAGATCGGCTTGATCGTACTGGTGGGCCTGTCGGCAAAGAATGCGATCCTGATCGTGGAGTTCGCCCGCGAGTTGGAGTTCGCCGGCCGCACTCCGCTGGCCGCCGCAGTCGAGGCGAGCCGCCTGCGCCTGCGCCCGATCCTGATGACCTCGATGGCGTTCATCATGGGCGTGCTACCGCTGGTGCTGTCCACCGGCGCCGGTGCGGAGATGCGGCACGCGATGGGCGTGGCCGTGTTTGCCGGCATGATCGGCGTGACCGCTTTCGGCCTGTTCCTGACCCCGGTGTTCTACGTCGTGCTGCGGCGCCTGGCGGGCAACCGGCCGCTGAAGCAGCATGGGGCTGCCGTGGCCGCGGATGCCGGGAAAAGGGCTGTGGTTCCGGCCTGATCGGGGGCGCCCCCCGCCGGGTCCGCCGTGACGAGAGCGCCGCCGGGAGTGTTGCTCCCATCAGCGGCCTCTGCGGACCCGGCGCCCGACCTCTGTTACGTAGACAGGATAAACTTGCATGATGCAAGTAACTGTCCTATACCCGCCTTATGGAACGCAAGAGCTTCGGCGGCATGACTCGCCCGATTGCCCGCGGCCTTGAGCATGTGGGCGAGTGGTGGAGCATGCTGATCCTGCGCGACGCCTTCGCCGGGTTGGGGCGCCTTGACGAGTTCCAGAGAAGCCTTGGCATCGCGCCGAACATGCTCACACGCCGCCTGGCCACCCCGGTCGAGGCCGGTCTGCTGGAGCACCGTCGCTACAGCGCCCGGCTGCCACGGGACGAGTACGTGCTGACAGACCAAGGCCGCGACTTCCGCGGCTTGCTGATGGCGTTGCTGGCGTTCGGCAACCGCCATTTCGCGCCGGAGGGCGCCAGCGTCGTCGTTACAGGCACCTTGGCCGAGCCTGGCGTCGTTGACCGCTGCACCGGCCGGCTACTGACCGAACGGGACTTCACGATTGCCGCAGGTCCGGCGGCACCACCAGCCTTGCAGACGCACTTGGCGCGTGCGCGCCCCACACTGGAAGGACCAGCCGCATGAACGTCCTGATCGGCCAACCGCGGCCGCCTGCGCCGGTTTCGGCTATGGCGTCCCCTGCCCCTGGTGCCGCGCCGATGAGTCCCCGCACCCGCCGGCTGCTTTATGGCCCGATCATCCCAACGCTGCTGCTGCTCGCCTGGCCCAACGTCCTG
>CAXTCI010000219.1:0-8090 GCA_964242325.1 uncultured Acetobacteraceae bacterium | reverse complement strand
AAACGGCGTCCAGCTACCGCCGCACGTCCACAACCTGACTTGTGCACCAAAGCCCCTCGAACAAGTTCTCCGGAGAAAGTCCATGGGTTACCTCCTCCGCAATCTCTCCCTGCTTGAACCCGAAGTCGGCAGCCTCCAATCCGGCCTGGAGATCCGGATCGATGGAGGCGAGGTCGCCGAGGTCGGCGAGGCCCTCACTCCCGGTGGCGCCGACGTGGTGGATTGCGGCGGACGCGTGGTGATGCCCGGGCTGATCGACAGCCATGTCCACGTCATGCTCACCGCGGTGAACACCCGCGCGCTCGAGTCTGTCCCGCTGACGCTCGGCACCGCCCGTGCCGCCGCCAGCATGCTCGCTATGCTCGGCCGGGGCTTTACCACGGTGCGCGACACGGGAGGCGCTGACTGGGGCCTCAAGCAGGCGGTCGATGAAGGGGCGATACCCGGACCGAGATTGTTCATCGCCGGCCAGGCGATCGGGCCGACGGGCGGGCATTCAGACCCGCGGCGGCGGACGGACGTGTTCAGCCGCAGGTGCCACTGCTGCAACGCCATGGCTTTCTCGATGTGTGTCTCCGATGGGGCAAGCGAGGTGCGCAAGGCCGCCCGCGAGCAGATGCGTCAGGGCGCCGACCAGGTGAAGATCATGATGTCCGGTGGGGTCGCCTCCCCCTACGACCCGTTGGACTCGCAGCAGTTCTCGGACGGCGAGGTCGCCGCCGCGGTGGAGGAGGCCCGCGCGTTCGGCCGCTACGTCTGCGCCCACGCTTATACGCCCGAGGCCATTACCCGTGCCGCCCATGCTGGCGTCCGCACGATCGAGCACGGAAACCTCATCGATCCTGCCTCGGCGGCGCTCATGGCCGGGAGCGGGATGTTCCTGATCGCCAACCTGGTCGCCTACCATGCCATGAGGGAGAGGGCGGCCGATTTCGGGATGACCAGGGAGATGCTGGCGAAGAACGATCTCGTTATCGACGGCGGCATGCGCTCGCTTGAGATCTGCAAGCAAGCTGGCGTCCCCGTCGCCTTTGGAAGCGACCTGCTGGGTGAGTTGCAGGTCGATCAGAGCCGCGAGTTCCTGCTCAGGCGCGAGGTGCTATCCAACCTTGAGATCATCCGGTCGGCCACTACGGTCGGCGCCCAGGTGACGCGCATGGAAGGCAAGATCGGCACTCTCAGGCCGGGCGCCTTCGCCGACTTGCTGATCTTGGACGGCAACCCGCTGCAGGATCTCGCCGTTTTTCAGAATCAAGGCGCGCATATGGCTGCGATCATGAAGGCCGGGCGCTTCCACACCTGCCGCCTGCAATGAGCCCGGCCATCGAGACGCGACGCCCCGAGAGCAGCCGACCCTTGCGGAAGCTCGTCAAGCCGTCGCAGCTCGTATCTACTTATGGGCCCGCCCTCTGCGTTGATGACTGTCTGACGTCCGCTTTTCCGCCCTGCACGTTCTGAAGCGGACAGGCCGGAATCGGCCAGTACTTGGAAGACGCCTCATGCACGTGCCTGGCTATCCGCATATTGGCCTGGCGGCACACCGACGTGGCGCGCGAAGGCGACGCTGAATGTGCTTGAGGAACTGTAGCCCACGCGCGTCGCCACCTCGGCGATGCCGCCCTGCCTGCGCCGTAGCAGGTTCTGCGCCAGCGCCATCCGCCAGGTCAGCAGATAGTCCATTGGTGCGGTGCCAACAGCGCGCCGGAATCGGTCAAAGAAGGTGGATCGTGACAGCGCCGCCTCCTGCGCCAGTTCGGCAATGGTCCAGGCATGGCCGGGGCGCTCGTGCATGCGACGGATCGCGGCCGCGATCCGCGGATCGGCCAGCCCACGCAGCAGGCCCGGTGATGCCACGTTCTGTGTCGTCGACCGCAGCGCCTCAATGAGCAGCACCTCCAGTAGCCGGGCTAGCACGAGGTCGCGCGCTGGCCTTGCCCCACGCGTCTCCTCGCCCACTAGTTCGACCAGGGTGGCAAGTCGCGCCTCGCCGCGGACGTGCACGAGTTGTGGCAGCAGCGAGACCAGCAAGGCCGCATCGGGCGATCCAAAGGAGCAATGGCCCACGAGGATCAAGACGTCCGGCGACCCCTCTGATCGACCTAGCCTGATCTGGCCGCCGCTGAGCACGACCGGCTCCGTGTAGTGGCCCGATGCCGGCGGCTGCACACTGGATACGGTGAAATCGTGTGCCGCGGGTATCAGCACGAAGTCGCCCTGAGTGAGCGCGATCGGCTCGTGCCCGGCAGCCGCGAGACAGCAGCCCCCGTGCAGGACGACGCAATAGAAGGGCTGCCCAGCATCAGTGCGACGCAGCCGCCACTGGCCAGCGCCGCCGACGGCCTTGGACAGTGTGGCGGCTGGCTGGAGCAGGGTCACGACTTCGGTCAGGGGATCGAGCATATTCGGACTTCCGCAAATCAGAACCGGACGGGCAACCATAGCAAGTCCGAAGTCTCCGGCCTACCTCAGGGATCATTGTCACAACGCGAGAGGTTGCAATGCAAACCGTCCTGATCACCGGCTGCTCGTCCGGCTTCGGCCTCGAAACCGCCCGTTACTTCCTCGACCGCGGCTGGGCGGTCGTCGCCACCATGCGGCAGCTCCGCGAGAACGCACTACCGCCGTCGGACCGCTTGCGCGTGATCGCGCTCGACGTGACGGACCCGGCCAGCATCGAACAAGCTGTCACGGCCGCTGGGCCGATCGACGTTCTTGTGAACAATGCGGGGATCGGATGGCTCAACGCGCTCGAAGGCACGCCGATGGCGGCTGCGCGTGAGGTGTTCGAAACGAATACGCTCGGCACGATCGCGATGATCCAGGCGGTGCTGCCTCAGTTCCGCGAGCGCAGGGCAGGTGTGATCGTCAACGTGTCGTCGAGCGTGACACTGCGGTCGCTGCCCCTCCTGTCGGTTTATACCGGGAGCAAAGCAGCCGTGAACGCCTTCACTGAGTCGCTTGCGCTGGAACTGGAGCAGTTCGACGTGCGCGTCCGGTTGGTGCTGCCGGGGCGGGCGCCGGATACGAGCTTTGGCGACAATGCCCGGTCACGTATGCGGGACGGCTTTCCCGACGCTTATGCCGAACTGGTGCGCAACGTCTTCTCGGGTTGGGACCAGTCTTCGGAGGTCACACGATCCCGGGACGTGGCCGAGGCGGTATGGCGGGCGGCGACCGACCCGTCGTGCCCGATGCGGCTGCCCGCCGGTGCCGATGCCGTGGCAATGGCTGGGTCGCGCTGATTCGACCCAATTATTCCAGGCAGCATGCGCTCTCAGCCGCCATGGCAGGGCAAAAAGGATTCACCTTGAACCAGATGCAACATTTGATCGGGACGCCTTTCGCGGCCGCCGCTACGGCCGACGACATCACCATCTTCGAACCATTCCCGAGAGCGTCCGCGCTGTGGATAATCCACCGCAAAGAACCCGAACCAAAGCCACAAACCCTCCACCACAATGGAACGCTTGTCCCGCTCGCGCGTCCCTCCCCCATGACCGAAGATCCCCGAACGAGCGCCCCTACCAGCTTCCCGAACGAGCCGCATCAACCACGGCCAGGCCTCGAGGCCGACATGGTGACAAAGCCGGACCACGGCGAGGAAAGCTATCTCGGCAAGGGCCTTCTGACCGGCCTGGCAACGCTGATCACCGGCGGCGACAGCGGGATTGGCCGAGCTGTCGCGATAGCCTACGCCCGCGAAGGCGCGGACGTCGCAATCTCCTACCTGCCGGACGAGCAAGCGGACGCGGACGAAACCCGGCACTGGGTGGAAAACGCTGGGCGGCGATGCCTGCTGTTGCCGGGTGACATCCGCGACCCGGCCTGGTGCCAGGCGCTGATCGAAAAGACCGTGGAGGCGTTTGGCCGGCTAGACGTGCTGGTCAACAATGCCGCCGCCCAAACCACCAACGACAGCCTGGCTGACATCGCTGTCACCGATCTCGAGGGCGCGTTCCAGGCCAACGTCTTTGCGCCGATTTGGCTCGCCCAAGCCGCCGTGCCGCACATGAGGCCCGGTGCTTCCATCATCAACACGACAAGCGTGCAGGCCAAGGTCGCGAGCAAGGGAATGATCGTCTACTCGGCCACCAAAGGCGCGATCGCAAGCCTCACGATCGGGTTGTCGAACCTCCTTGCCCCCGACGGGATCCGGGTGAACTGCGTTGCACCCGGGCCGGTCTGGACCCCAATCCAGCCGATCGCAAAGTCACCGGAAGAGATGGAGTCGCTGGGGCAGAAGACCCCACTGGGCCGTGCCGGGCAGCCGGCCGAGTTGGCAGGCGCTTACGTTCTGCTTGCGGCGCGGGAAGGCAGCTACATGTCCGGCGCACTGATACCAGTAACCGGTGGCATGCCGATGCTGTAATGGCTGACCGCTTCAACGAGCTTCTCGCTCCGAAGCAGACCTTCTGATTTCGGCCAGCCTTGCAGGCGAGGCAGCATGAAAACCCGTTCTCGTTCTGGCCAACGGTGGCCAGAAGGGATAAGAACATGGGATATTCAGACCATGATTCAGGCGCGAAAATGCGTCGACCGTGGAACGCTGGCCGTCTGATTGGAGTCAAGCAAGCGCTCAGGGCGCAGCAGGTTTGGGCGGTCCGCTTCTGGTAGAAATCGGAACCGCCTCTCCCCACGGCCTCGGTCGAACCGGCAGGTCTGATCTCGGAGCCCGCTGCTATGGCGGTCGATCCGAGTAGCATCGGGATGCAGTCGGTGACAGGCTGGCATCTGGCCATCACGACGCTTGGCGTTCTGATTTGCTGCCGATCGAGGAGGTGTGCATGCCGAAGACGCCGATCATCCCCGCCGGGTCCGCCCCGCCGCTCGCCTCCTACTTACCGGGCGTGCGCGCTGGCAATACCGTCTACGTGTCCGGGATGCTCGCCATAGGGCCGGGCGGCGAGACTTTGGAGGTCGCCGACGTGACGGCACAGATATGGCATATCCTACTCGCCATCCAGGCGGTGATCGAGGCGGCGGGCGGCGCCATGGCTGACACTGTAATAAACAGCATCTTTCTGAAGGATCTCGGCGACTACGCCGCGGTGAACGCCGTGTATGCCGAGTTCTTCCTCAGCGAGTCCTCCTGCCCGTTATTGCATCCGCGCTGACCTGGTGCGGCCCGACTTCCTGGTTGAGATCGCATCCATGGCCCATCCCGCATAACCTGCACGGTCGAGCTTCCGACCCGGCCCGAGCCGATGACCGTCACGGTCAAACGGATGGCGCTGATCGTGGTCGACATGCAGAACGCCTATTGCTCGCCGGGGGCTACATCGACCGCCTCGGATTCGGTGTGCCGGGTGCGCTCCCGGTAATCGCCGAGACGCGTTGGGTAGGCGACGCCTGCAAGGCCGCGGGCATCGCCGTGATCTATCTGCAGAACGGTTTCGAGCCGGACGGCAGCAATATCCAGTAGCGCAAGATCGTGCTCCCGTCCTCGATGCCCTGGGTGCTGGCGGGGCTGCGGCTGAATGTGGGCTTCGCACTGATCGGCGCTGTGGTGGGCGATCATATCGCGTCGCGCAAGGGACTCGGCTATCTCGTCTATTAAGCCAGGTCGATTTACGATCTGAACACCGTGTGGCTCGGCATCTTCGCGTTGATGGCGATGGCACTCGCGATGGACGCGGTCGTGACGTTTCTGCAAGCTAGGCTGAGGTGGGACTGACCATGCCGACGATGCCGATCACCGATGGCGAGTTGTATTACGAGGTCCATGGCGACGGGCCGCCGCTGCTGCTGGCCGCCGGGCTGGGCGGTGTCGGCGCGTTCTGGACGCCGCAACTGGATGCGCTCGTGCCGCATTTCCGCGTGGTGCTGCACGATCATCGCGGCACGGGGCAAAGCTCCCGCGACCACATCGCCTACTCCGTCGGGCAGATGGCGCAGGACGTGCTGGACTTGGCGGACAGGCTGGGCATCGGCCGGTTCCACTTCGCCGGGCACTCGACCGGCGCCGCGATCGGACAGGAGCTCATGCTGAAGCACGCCGGCCGCGTCATCGCCGCCGTGCTGTCTTCTGGCTGGGCCCGGCGCGACCCGTGGTTCCACCGCTGCTTCGAGGTGCGCGACCGCATCCTGCGCGAGTCCGGGCCGGAGGCTTATGTGCGGGCGCAGGCACTGTTCCTGTATCCGCCCTGGTGGGTCAGCGCCCATCCGGACCTTCTGGCCACGATGGAGGCAGCGATGATCGCCAATCTGCCGCCACGCGAAATCGTTTCCAGCCGCATCGCCGCATTGGTGGCGTACGGCCCGGGCGACGAGCTGGCGGCGATTCGCACCCCCACGCTGGTGGTGTGCGCAGACGACGACCACCTGACGCCGCCGCATTACTCTGTAGACATGCACCGGCTGATCCCGGGCAGCGATTTGGCGATCCTGCCGGATGGCGGCCATTTCAATACGACCAGCCGCGCCGCCGAGTTCAACGAGACGATGCTCGGCTGGCTGCTCGCGCAGCGCGGCGGCACGGCGTGGACGCCACCGGCCTTCGTGCGGGGGGACACCATCCACCGTGCCTGACCCGGCCTTGGATGCACACGGCGTCGGCTGGTGTTCAACGCCGGCACGGAAGGCGGTCCCGGCGTTCCAGGATGTCAGCTTCACCCTGGTGCCGGGCGAGACCCTGGCGATCGTGGGCCCGTCCGGGTGCGGCAAGACTACGCTGTTCAACGTCATCGCCGGTCTGCTGCGGCCTAGCATGGGCAGCGTCTCCGTCGCCGGATAGCGCGTCGAGCGCGCCAGGGGCCATGTCGGCTACATGCTGCAGCGCGACCTGCTGCTGCACCAACAAGGGCGCTCTGACCGACTATGGACAGCGCAACGAGCCGGTAAGCCGATCTTGACCTCACGGGCCGAGGGCACCGTCAACCGGCCGGTGAGTGCCCGCATGAACAAGCGCCAGCAGATACGCTGGTCACCCCGCGGCGCCCATCGCGTGCTTCAGGTCAGGGCCGCAGTGCTGGACGGACGATTTGCTCACCCAGCAATCCAGCTTGCGGCGTAGCGCCCCAGGTTTTTGACATTCCCCTTGTCCGGCACGTGCAGGCGCCCACTGGTCTTGTGCAAACTCGCGCCGTCGCAGACCAGCACGGCATGGGCGTCGGATGCGACCTGGCGGCTGATCTCGGCCCTTTATGCCGCTTCGCGGCATGTCCCTCCGGGGGATCTCTTTGCGATGGTGCAGGGTTATAGCATGAGTGTTGGCGTGCGGCAGCACCAGGGCTGCGCCCACGCCGTGTTCGGCGCACACGGCCCCGAATAGGTGGGCCCACTCGTAGCACAGGTCACTACAAGGAACTGGAGGATATTCAGGTTTTCCTGCACTTCCCGTGCTGTCGTTTCGGGGTTGGATGAGCAAGTAAGCGGGACACTGCAGCCTCTTGTTGAAGGTCTTCCTTGCCCACGCGCGTTTTGCCCCTGATCCCCGCCGGCCTCGCCGTCGTGGAAGTCGTGTCCACCGCCGATCACGTCGTCATTACATCCAGCCCGCATCAGCCGTCGGCCGTTTGCCCCACCTGCGCCCAGGTGTCCCAGCGGCTTCACAGCCGCTACCAGCGCACCCTTGCCGACCTGCCCTGGCAAGGCCGTCCAGTGGCGCTGCAGGTCCAAGCTCGGCGGTTCCGCTGCCTGAACCCCTCCTGCGCCCGCCAGACCTTCGCCGAGCGCCTGGCCGGGGTTGCGCCTGCAGCCGCGCGCCAGACGGAGCGGCTGGGCGACCTGCAGAGTCATCTCGCCCATGCGCTCGGCGGCGAGGCCGGCCGGCGCCTGGCCGAAAGGCTGGCCATGCCGGTCAGCGCCGACACGCTGCTGCGCATGGCCTGCACGGCCAGCAATGATCGCGAGCCGCCGCCCACGCCGCGCGTCCTCGCCGTCGATGACTGGGCCTGGCGCCGGGGTCACCGCTACGGAACGGCCCTGGTCGATCTGGAGCGCAACACGGTCGTGGACCTGCTGCCTGACCGGCAAGCTGAAACCCTGGCCAGATGGCTTGGTCAGCATCCAGGCGTCGAGATCATCGCGCGCGACTGGGCCGGCGCCTACGCGGACGGCGTGCGCCAGGGCGCGCCGGATGCCGTCCCTTG
>CAXTCI010000218.1:0-8227 GCA_964242325.1 uncultured Acetobacteraceae bacterium | reverse complement strand
CGGCGGCGCTGACGGGGGCGCTGCCGGTGGCCGGGGCGCTCGCGGCGGCGGCGGCGCTGCTGCTGGGCTGGATCGCGGCCCGGCGGCTGGAACGGCGGCTGGCCGTGGTGTCGGCAGCGGCAGCGGACGTGATGGCGGGCAACCTGTCGCGCCGCCTGCCGCTCGCGGGCCGAGGCGATGAGTTCGACCGGCTGGCGGCGGCGGTGAACGCCATGCTGGTGCGGATTGAGACGCTGGTGGACGGCCTGCAAATGACGACCACCAGCATCGCGCACGACCTGCGCAGCCCGCTGTTCCGGCTGCGCCAGCAGTTGGAGGCGGCGGCCACCCGCCCGCGCGAACCGGCGGCGGACGCGGCCACGCTGGATGCCGGCCTGGCCGAACTGGACGGGGTGTTGGCGACCTTCTCCGCCCTGCTGCGCATCGCGCGGGCGGAGGCCGGATTGAAGGGAGGCGGCTTCGCCGGCCTGGACCTGTCCACTCTGGTGCAGGACCTCGCCGAAACCTATGCCGCGGTGGCTGAGGAGGCGGGGCAGGTCCTACAGGCGGAGATCGCGCCGGGCGTCAGGGTCGAGGGGGATGCCGCGCTGCTGCGCCAAGTCCTGGCCAACCTGGTCGAGAACGCGCTGACGCACGGCGGCCCCGGCATAGTGTGCAAGATCCGGCTGCATGGCGGCGACACCCCAGTGCTGGAGGTGTCCGACAATGGACCCGGCATCCCCGCCGGCGAGCGGGCACGGGTGCTGGAACGGTTCTACCGTCTGGACCGCAGCCGCAACACGCCGGGCACCGGGCTGGGTTTGGCGCTCGCGGCGGCGGTGGCCAAGCTGCACGGGGCGGCGCTGAGCCTGGATGACGCGGCGCCAGGGCTGCGGGCGACCCTTGTTTTCCCGCGCCAGAGCGCTTCCTGAAAAATTCGACATGATTGCGGAGGGCGTCCCTCCATCCCTGCGGGGGCATGTGGGGTGCAGGCGGAACCATCCGCTGCATCCAACCCCGGAGACCCCACCATGACGCTTCCCAAAATACGCCGTCCGATGCTTGCGGCGGCACTGCTCGCCGGGACCGCGCTCGGCGGTATCGGCGCAAGCCTGGCCCAGGGCACGACGCAGGGCACGGGGGCGCCGATCACGACGCAGCCCGTCCCGGCCATGCCCGGCTTCGGCGACCTGGTCAGCCGCGTTCGCCCGGCCGTCGTGACCATCACCAGCACCGAGACCGCCCCCATGCAGTCCGCCGCCTCCCGCGGGTCGGACGAGGACGAGATGCCGCAGGGCCGGTTCGGGATGCCCGGCCACGGCCACGGCCAGCCGGACGGCGGCAGCCGGACGATGAAGGCGCTCGGCTCCGGCTTCCTGGTGGACGCCGAGGGCCATGTCGTGACCAACAACCACGTCGTCGAGGGCGCCAGCAAGGTCGTCGTGACGCTGGATGACGGGCGCGAGCTGGAGGCCAAGGTCGTCGGCCGCGACCCTCGCACCGATGTGGCCGTGCTGAAGGTGGATGCCGGCGTGAACCTGCCGTTCCTGTCTCTGGGTGACTCCGACAAGGCACGGCCCGGCGACTGGGTGGTTGCGATGGGCAACCCGTTCGGCCTCGGCG
This sequence comes from uncultured Acetobacteraceae bacterium, assembly GCA_964242325.1. GTDB lineage: Bacteria > Pseudomonadota > Alphaproteobacteria > Acetobacterales > Acetobacteraceae > DASWOJ01. The sequence continues at coordinate 6,625 of CAXTCI010000218.1, read as the reverse complement.
GGTCGGTGACGGCGGGCATCGTGTCTGCGCGGGGCCGGGACATCGGCGCCGGACCGTATGACGACTTCCTGCAGGTGGACGCGCCGATCAACCGCGGCAACTCCGGCGGACCGCTTTTCGGCACCGACGGGACGGTGCTGGGCGTGAACACGGCGATCTACAGCCCGTCCGGCGGCTCGGTGGGCATCGGCTTCGCCATCCCGTCCAACGTCGTCAAGCAGGTCGTCGCCCAGCTTGAAGAGCACGGGCATGTCGAGCGCGGGTTCCTGGGCGTTTCCACCCAGAAGGTGGACCCGGCGATGGCCGCCGCACTCAAGCTGTCCAAGGCAGAGGGCGCGCTGGTGGCGGACGTGCAGGCTGACGGACCCGCTGCAGCGGCTGGCCTGAAGCCCGGTGACGTCGTGACCGCGGTGAACGGCGTGGAGGTGCAGGACCCGCGTGCCCTGGCCCGCCAGGTCGCAGCCCTGCACCCCGGCGCCACGGCGCAACTGGCGGTTCAGCGCGACGGCGCGGCGCAGACGCTTTCCGTGAAGGCGGACGCGCTGCCCGAGCAGACGGCCGACGCCGGGGCGGAGGCGCCGCACGGCAATGGTGGCAAGATCGGCCTGGCGCTGGCGCCGTTGAACCAGGAAGCGCGTGAGGGCCTGAACGTCCCTGCCGGCACCAAGGGCGTGGTGATCGCCGCCGTGCGCCCGGACAGCCCGGCCAGCGACGCCGGGCTGCGTGCCGGTGACGTGCTGCTGGGTGTCGGCAACCACCCGGTCGGCTCGCCCGAGGATGCCGTGCGGGCCATCGGCGGCCGGGACAGCAAGCAGGCCCTTGCGTTGCGGGTAATGCGGGACGGACACAGCTTGTTCGTCGCGGTTCCCGCGGCTCAGGGCTGACGACGCGGTCCCACGGGCGACGCGAGCCGCCCGTGGGACATCCCGCTTGAGCAATCAGGTATCTGTCCGGCGCCGGGTAATGCCGGCGCCGGTGCCCTCTGGTATAAGACCCTGTGCGCCCGGTCTGCGGGCGTTCGGACCGGAGGAAAACCGTGGTTCAATCCGTCAACCTGCTGGCCGCGCTGGACAGCGTGACCGAGCACTGGTCGCCGAAAGTGATCGGTCGCGTGAACAACCAATACGTAAAGGTCGCCAAGGTTCGCGGCCAGCTCGCCTGGCACAGGCATGATGATGAGGACGAACTGTTCCAAGTCGTGCGCGGCCGGCTGCGCATCCAGTTTGAGGGTGGGGCCGAGACGGTGCTGGAAGCCGGCGAGTTCTGCATCGTGCCCCGTGGCGTGCTGCACAACCCGGTCGCCGACGAGGAATGCTGGATCGTGCTGGTGGAAACCGTGACGACCAAGCACACAGGCGAAGTGGACACGCCGCTGACCCGCTCCATCGAGCAGCAGCTAGCCTGATGGCTGCTGCATCGGGGGCGGCCAGGTCTGTCCGGTTGAAGAGGGGTATGGCGACGTGCTTCGGCATTGCCAACGTGTGGTGGTGGATGCCTAAAGCCGCACAAAGATAGCAACCTGGCGCTGCATGATGGTCCAATGCCGGTGGATACCCCCAGCATCGAGGCTTTTTGCTTTCGGCAAACCCTTGGCGCCCTTCCCGAAACCACTGGGTCACGTGTAGGCTGCATCCTGGACCGGACAACGAGCGCCGCGGAGAACGCAGCGCGCCAAGGGAGTAGGACGCATGGAGATCAGCAGGCGCGCATTGATGGCCGGGGCTGCGCTGGCCGCAGGCGGGGCCGTTCCGGCCCTGGCGCAGTCCAAGGCAATGGTGGGCGTCGCGATGCCGACCAAGTCCTCCATGCGCTGGATCGCGGATGGCGACAACATGGTGAAGGTGCTGCAATCCCGCGGCTACGGGACCGACCTGCAATACGCCGAGGACGACGTCCCGAACCAGCTTTCGCAAATCGAGAACATGATCACCAAGGGCGCCAAGGTGCTGGTGATCGCGGCGATTGACGGCACGACTCTGTCGGACGTGCTGGGCCAGGCGTCGCGGGCGGGGATCAAGGTGGTGTCGTATGACCGCCTCATCCGCAACTCGCCGAACGTGGACTACTACGCGACGTTCGACAACTTCCAGGTCGGCGTGCTGCAGGCGCAGTCGCTGCTGGCCGGGCTGAAGACCCGGGACATCAAGGGGCCGACCTACATAGAGCTGTTCGGCGGGTCGCCCGACGACAACAACGCCGCGTTCTTCTACAACGGCGCGATGTCGGTGCTGCAGCCGCTGATCGACAAGGGCCAGTTCGTGGTCGGCAGCAAGCAGATGGGGATGGATAAGGTTGCCACCCTGCGCTGGGACGGCGCCGCGGCGCAGGCGCGGATGGATAACCTGCTGAGCGCCTTCTACAACGACAAGAAGGTGGACGCGGTGCTGTCGCCGTATGACGGCATTTCCATCGGCATCATCTCGTCCCTGAAGGGCGTCGGCTACGGCAGCGGCGGCATGCCGATGGCGATCGTCAGCGGCCAGGATTGCGAGGTTCCGTCGGTCAAGGCGATTATCGCCGGGGAGCAGTATGCCAGCATCTTCAAGGACACCCGCGACCTGGCGAAGGTCGCAACCGACATGGTTGACGCGCTGCTGAGCAACAAGACGCCGCAGGTCAACGACACCAAGACCTACGATAACGGCATGAAGGTCGTGCCGGCATACCTGCTGAAGCCAGTCATCGTGGACAAGTCCAACTGGAAGCAGATCCTGGTGGACAGCGGCTACTACAAGGCGTCGCAGTTCTAAGCAGGCTTGTGCGGCCTGTCACATGGATAGCCCGCGGCCGTACCAAGCCGCGGGAACCTATTTAGTTTTCACTTGTGCGCAAACCTCCAGAAGTTTGCTTAGCGGAGCGCCCGCCATGGCTGACCTCCTCCAGATGCGCGGCATCACCAAGCGGTTCGGCCCGGTGGTGGCGTTGCGCGACGTCAACCTGTCGGTCCGCGCCGGCGAGATCCACGCCATCGTGGGGGAGAACGGCGCCGGCAAGTCCACCCTGATGAAGGTGCTGAGCGGGGTCTACCCCACCGGCAGCTACGAGGGCGAGATCGAGTACGACGGCGCCCTCCGCAACTTCCAGGGCATCAACGACAGCGAGGCGCTGGGGATCATCATCATCCACCAGGAGCTGGCGCTGATCCCGCTGCTCTCGATCGCCGAGAACATCTTCCTGGTGCGTCCGCCGGGCCATTACGGGGTGATCGACCGGGACGTGGAGCGTAGCCGCACGCTCGCGCTGCTGAAGACCGTTGGCCTGCGGGAAGCGCCGGACACCAGGGTGGCGGACCTAGGCATTGGTAAGCAGCAGCTTGTGGAGATCGCCAAGGCGCTGTCCAAGAAGGTGCGGCTGCTGATCCTCGACGAGCCGACGGCAAGCCTGAACGAGCGCGACAGCGCGGCCTTGCTCGAATTGCTGGTGGAGTTCCGGCGGCAGGGCATCGCTTCGATCCTAATCTCCCACAAGCTGAACGAGGTGTCGCGCGTCGCGGACCGCATCACGGTGCTGCGCGACGGGAGGACGGTGGAAACCTTGGACTGCGGTGAGGGCGCCGTGGAGGAAGACCGGATCATCCGCGGCATGGTGGACCGCGACCTGGACAGCCGCTTCCCGCCGCGCAACCCGCAGATCGGCGGCGAGGCGTTCCGCATCGAGGACTGGCACGTCAACCATCCGCAGCAGGCAGGGCGGGAGGTGATACGCGGCGTGGACTTCCGGGTGCGCCATGGCGAGATCGTGGGCATCGCCGGGCTGATGGGCGCGGGACGGACGGAGTTCGCGATGAGCGTGTTCGGCCGCGCCTGGGGGCGGGACATCACCGGGCGGGCATTCATGGACGGCAAGCCGGTGGACCTGTCCACGGTGCCGCGGGCCATTGCTGCCGGGCTGGCCTACGTGACGGAGGACCGCAAGCACCTGGGGCTGCTGCTGGGCGAGGACATACGCAAGAATGTGACCCTGGCCAACCTGCCCGGCGTGTCCCGCCACGGCGTGCTGGACGACATCGCCGAGTTGCGGGTGTCCGACAAGTTCCGCGGGCAGATGCGGATACGCTGCTCAAGTGTCTACCAGCAATCCGGCACGCTGTCGGGCGGCAACCAGCAGAAGGTCGTGCTGTCGAAGTGGCTGTTCAGCGGGCCGGAGGTGCTGATCCTCGACGAGCCGACACGTGGGATAGATGTCGGCGCCAAGTATGAAATCTACCAGATCATCAATGCGTTGGCCGAATCTGGTAAGGGAGTGGTGGTGATCTCGTCGGAGATGCCGGAGTTGCTCGGCCTGTGCGACCGCATCTACGTGATGAACGAGGGCCGGTTCGTGGGCGAGATGGCCGGGCCGGACGCGTCGCAGGAGGCGATCATGCGGGCGATCATGCGAAACCAGCCGGTGCGGGAGGGAGTGCAGGCATGAGCGACATAACGGCTCCACCCCCGGTTGCCGCGACGGCGCGGGCCACTCGGGGGGTTATCCAGGCGAATTTGCGTCAGTACGGGATGCTGCTGTCGCTGTTCGCGATCATGCTGTTCTTCGAGCTGGCGACCAACGGCACCCTGTTGCGCCCGCTGAACCTGACCAACCTGATCCTGCAGAACAGCTACATCGCCATCATGGCCCTGGGAATGCTGCTGGTGATCGTCACCGGGCACATCGACCTATCGGTGGGCTCGGTGGCCGGGTTCATCGGCGCTCTGGCGGCGGTCGCGCTGGTGCAGTTCCAAGTGCCGCTGGTGGTCGCGGCGGTGCTGTGCATCGGGGCAGGGGCCTTGATCGGCGCGGCGCAGGGCTACTTCGTCGCCTACATACGCATACCGTCCTTTATCGTGACGCTGGCGGGGATGCTGGTGTTCCGCGGGCTGATGCTGACGGTGTTGGGTGGCCAGTCCGTGGGACCGTTCCCGGTGGTGTTCCAGCGCCTGTCCTCCGGCTTCCTGCCGGAGTTCCTGGGCGAGCCTGGCGGCCTCAGGCTGTCGTCCCTGTTAATTGGCTTCGCGATCGGCGCGCTGCTCCTGGTGCTGAACCTGCGTGGGCGGCGGCGGCGGCAGGCGCATGGCATCGAGGCGGAGCCGGCGGGGGTGTTCGCTGCCAAAAACGCCGTCATGATGGCGGCCATCGCCGGGCTAACCTGGCTGATCGTGTCGCATCGCGGCCTGCCGAACGTATTGGTGATCATGGCGGTGCTGATCGCGCTGTATGGCTTCGTGACCACCCGGACGACGGTGGGACGGCAGATCTTCGCAGTGGGCGGAAACGAGAAGGCGGCGAAGCTGTCCGGCATACGGTCGGAGCGGCTGACCTTCCTTACGTTCGTCAACATGGGCGTGCTGGCGGCGCTGGCCGGGCTGATCTTCGCCGCCCGCCTGAACACCGCGACGCCAAAGGCCGGCACCGGGTTCGAGCTGGATACCATCGCGGCCTGCTTCATCGGCGGCGCGTCGGCTTATGGCGGGCTGGGCACGGTGTCGGGTGCGATCATCGGGGCGTTCATCATGGGGGTGATGAACAACGGCATGTCCATCCTGGGGATCGGCATAGACCTGCAGCAGGTCATCAAGGGGTTGGTGCTGCTCGGTGCCGTTTGCGTGGACGTTTACAACCAGAAGCGGTAGGGCCGAGGATTGCGCCGAACGCTCCGGCGCTAGAACCGCTGCGAAATGCCGGAGTAAAGCTGCAGGTTCGGCGTATCCCGGTTCAGCCCGACGTTCACCCCGGCGTCGAGTTGGATTGTCTCGGTCAGCAAGTAGGCAACCGCGGCATCGGCCGTGTAGGCCGGCGGAGTATGTGCGTCCGTGCCGGCGGCCCCATACACCTCGGCGAACACCGTCAGATGGTCGGTGACGGCGTAACCCAGGTCCAGCACGCCGACGAAGTTCGTATGCTTGCCGCTGTCGTCGGCATTCTTCAGCACGTCCACCTCCGGCATCAGCGTGAGTACGAATCCGGCCGGCAGCTTGATGGAAAGCGGTGCGATCAAGCCTCCCTCCACTTGGTTGTTGCCCAGCGTGGGTGCGGCGGTAGGCAGCTTCACATAGGGGATTAGCGCCAGCGCAACGGCGCCGCTGTCGTTACCGAACAGGTTGATCTTGGTACGGATCACGAAGTCTCCGGCGCCATCGGCCTGGGACAGCGTGGACCCGGTGCCAGGGTCCAGCACCCGCGTGCTGGTATAGCCGTTGAACTGCAGCTCCAGGTCCACCCGAGAGGTCAGGCCAACCTTCAGGGTAGGGTCAAGGGCGACGAACGTCCGCGTGCTGACGCCGCCTACGTTTGAGTGAGTGTAGCTGACCAGGTCGGTCTCATACTGGAAGCGCCCGGCGTCCACCGTCAGCGGCCCGTTGCTCCGGGTTGGCCGGTCCGGGCTGAAGGTGCGCAGCGCGGAGTCGGGTGTCGGGTTGAGCAGGGTGTAGTCGCTCTTGTCGATGGCGGGTGGCGGATCGAGGCGAACCGGCGTTTGCGCCAAGACATCCGTTGCACCAGAAAGCAGAAAGAAACTGCCAGCGATGATCGGTCGGCGTATCAACACTGCCGCAATGTTGTAGGGCGGAAAAGCGCAACGCCTTCCGCCACAGGCATGCACCAGGGGACGGCGGAGGGCGCTGCGCTTTTCCGCCCTACGGCATCCGCT
>CAXTCI010000217.1:0-8259 GCA_964242325.1 uncultured Acetobacteraceae bacterium | reverse complement strand
AACGGCTTCGTTAGACGAGCGGAGCGCAGGGAAGCTGCGTAAAACGGCCAGCGCAGCAGCATTATCAAATGGGCGAAGGTATCAGACCCTTACCCCGGTGCATCACACCGGGGCTGCGGCCCTCCCGTCCCTCCGAAGGAAAAGCCGCTCAGGTCTTCCGATGCAACCTGCCGGAATCCGCTCCAAGGCGGCCAATCCCGAAGATATCGTCTCGTTCAAATAATGCTGAAGACCCCATGCGCCGCAGCCCCCGTTGCAATCGCGATGAACGACCGCAGCCGCCCAGGGCTTTCACCGGCGTTCCAGCGCCGCCGGAAGCAGATGTTTGAACTCCAGTACAATAGCAACTGCGAGGATCATTTCGAAATAGGCCGCACCCTGTTCCACCCGGCGGTATCTAGTTGGTCTGCAACCCCGCGGACCCAGGATGCACGCAATGCCGGGCACCATGCCGCCGATGCGGCCCCGCCAACCATAAGTGAGATTAACAAAAGCGTATCCGTCATTATAATTGTTTAACGAACGCCCTGCCTATAATTCCAGTGAACGTCGCAAACCCGGCTCGAAGGCTACGCGCCCCCCATCCAGATCGGCGTCATCGCTCAACCCTGTCATTTGATCCACGGAAGGGAAGTGGTGCTGTTGGAGGGGATTGAACTCTCGACCTCTCCCTTACCAAGGGAGTGCTCTACCACTGAGCTACAACAGCAACGCCCCGGCTATACCCTGGCCCCGGCGCATGATGCAAGCCGCGCATGCAGCCGCACCAGCCATCCGCGCTTGACGAGGCCGGCCCAGCGATGGCCCGATGCCGCCATGCCCAAGCCTGATCCCAAGCCCGCAGCGACCCCGCGGGCCCAAGCGGAAGCCGAAGCGCGCCGCCAGCGCGAGGCAGACGCGCTGCGTGAGAACCTGCGCCGCCGCAAGGAGCAGGCCCGCGCCCGCCAGGCGCCGGAGGCCGATCCGAACCCGGATGCCCAACCGCCCGCAAACACCTGACCGCCGCAAGCCGTTTGCTGCCGCGGCCACGCTGGGCTAGACGCACTGCCTGCCCATCTGGAACGCCGCCCATGCCCGTAATGCCCGACCACTGGATACGACGCATGGCCACCGAGCACGCCATGATCGAGCCATTCGTGGAAACCCAGCAGCGCGAAGGCGTCATCAGCTACGGCCTGTCGTCCTACGGCTACGACGCCCGCGTCGCCGACGAGTTCAAGGTGTTCACCAACGTGGACAGTGCAATCGTCGACCCCAAGGCGTTCAGCCCCGACAGCTTCGTCACCCGCACCGGCACCTCCTGCACCATTCCGCCCAACTCCTTCGCCCTGGCCCACACGGTCGAATACTTCCGCATCCCGCGCGACATCCTGGTGATCTGCCTGGGCAAGAGCACCTATGCCCGCTGCGGCATCATCGTGAACGTGACGCCGTTGGAGCCGGAATGGGAGGGTCAGGTGACCATCGAGATCAGCAACACCACGCCCTTGCCTGCGCGCATCCATGCCCAGGAGGGCATCTGCCAGTTCCTGTTCCTGCAGGGCAGCAGCCCGCCGGACGTCAGCTACGCCGACAAGGCCGGCAAGTACATGCGGCAGCGCGGCGTCGCCCTGCCGCGGATGTAGGAGAAGCACCCATGGACCGCATACGCATCCGCGGCGGACGCCCGCTGCACGGTGCCATCCACATCGGCGGCGCCAAGAATGCGGCCCTGCCGCTGATGGCCGCCGGCATGCTGACCGACGAACGGCTGGTGTTGGGCAACGTGCCGCGCCTGGCGGACATCGCCACCTTGGCCGCCCTGGTGTCCCAGCATGGCCCGGCCTGCGACCCGGACGGGCGGACGCTCTCCATCGGCGGCGCGATCACCAACATCGAGGCCCCCTACGACATCGTGCGCAAGATGCGCGCCTCCATCCTGGTGCTCGGCCCGCTGCTGGCCCGCGTGCGGGAGGCCCGGGTGTCGCTCCCCGGCGGCTGCGCCATCGGCAGCCGGCCGGTGGACCTGCACCTCAAGGGCCTGGAGCAGATGGGCGCCGTCGTAACCCTGGAATCCGGCTACATCCACGCCCAGGCCCCCCGCGGATTGCGCGGCGCCACCATCATCCTGCCCTTCGCCAGCGTCGGCGCGACCGAGAACCTGCTCATGGCCGCCACCCTCGCCGACGGCCGGACCGAGATCGCCAACGCCGCGCGGGAGCCCGAGATCACCGACCTCGCGGAGTGCCTGACCGCGATGGGCGCCCGCATCACCGGCGCCGGGTCGGACAAGCTGGTGATCGAGGGCGTCCCCCGGCTGCACGGCGCCCACCACCCCATCGTCGCCGACCGGATCGAGACCGGCACCTACGCCTGCGCCGCCGCCATCACCGGCGGCGAGGTCCGGCTGCTGGGCGCAAGGCTCACCCACCTGGGCGCAGTCAGCCGCATCCTGCAGGAAGCCGGGGTCGAGGTGGTGGAGGAACCCGACGCCGTGCTCGTGCGCCGGATGAACGGCCTGCACGGGGTGGACGTCATGACGGAACCCTACCCAGGCTTCCCGACCGACATGCAGGCGCAGTTCATGGCGCTGATGGCGGTCGCCGAGGGCGCGTCCATGGTGACGGAGACGATCTTCGAGAACCGCTTCATGCACGTGCCCGAGCTGAACCGCATGGGCGCCCGCATCAACGTGCACGGCTCCAGCGCCATCATCCGCGGCGTGCCCGGCGGCTTGTCCGGTGCGCCGGTGATGGCGACGGACCTGCGCGCCTCCAGCTCGCTGGTGCTGGCCGGGCTGGCGGCGCGGGGAGAGACGATGGTGAACCGGGTGTATCACCTGGACCGCGGCTACGAGGCGCTGGAGCAGAAGCTGGCCGCCTGCGGGGCGGATGTGGAGCGCGTGGCGGGGTAGAGTCCGCGAGGGGCACCAACGAGAGGCCACCGCCCACGCCGTTCCGGCATCACCTACACCCAGCCGGTCCCAACGTGCAGTCCGGCATCGTCACGCGGCAAATCTCGGTTTAACGCCGCGCCGCCTACAATGGGGGAGGCCGGGGTGCGATCCGCAGCGATGGCCCGCAGCCCCCCTGCTGAAACGAGGTCGGCATCCCGGTCGGTCCGCCCCAGCCGCCGCTAGGCGCAACTCCAATGCCTCGACCTCCCGCCACAAGCTTGCCGGGCCAAGCAGGCGCATCCGTTCGACCATGACCTCGCCAAATCACGGGCAGGCAGGTCGTTGCGGACGTTCCAAAGCAAGCGGGCAACCTCCGGCAGCAACCCAAGGATTGCGGCTGCCAATGCCGCTTCCGCCTCCGTCGCCGGTTCGCGGGCTGGGCGCCACGCGCCCTCGATCAGCAGCCCTGGCATAGGGACGTAGAGTAGCAGCGGCGTCCGTCATGCAACACGCACCCTGGCGCACGGCCCGTCGCCGTGCCGCCCCTATGACGGCCAAGCCACAACACGCTGACATTATGCAACCTAGGGTAGACGTGTGCCCCGCATCATGGCAAACGAAGAATAGATGCACTCGGCATCAAGAGGAGCGCCAGAAAAACGGCCATGCAGCATAGAATGCAGGCCAATACGCCTGGTTCGCTTATAACTTATGTAGTAAATAAAAGGAGGAACGATGCCAGCTTATGCGCTTGAAGGGCCCACGTGGCCCACCACTAGCATCACGTACAGCTTCGCAACTGCCAATTACAGCAGTGATGCCTCCGATCCTTTCAGCAGTTCCATTGCCGGAGCTTACCAGAATTCAATCCAGTGGGCGTTGCAGCAATGGGCGTCCGTCACGCCGCTGACCTTCGCCCAGGTTGCAGACAGCCAGGCGGCAGACATCCGCATCGGTTTCGGCGACCTGAACACCCCATCAACCGGGGTGATCGGCCAAACCAACCTGCTCTGGACCAGCGCCGGAAACTTCGTGCCGGATGAGGTTGTCCGCCTGGAGGACCCGAACCAGCTCGCACTCAACTCGGATGGATCAGGCGGCTACGACTACGCGGGCACCCCAGCCACGCTGCAGCAGGTCGCGCTGCACGAGATCGGCCATGCCCTGGGCCTCGCCCACGCGTCGGACCCGAATGCGGTCATGTATGCCACGGTCGGCGCGAACAACCAGACCCTGGATGGGACCGACGTCGCCGGCATCCAAGCCCTGTACGGCGCACCCGCCACCACGCCGGCGCCGACACCGACGCCTGTGGCCGCACCCAGCGCGACCGACGTGATCGCGCTGCACCTCTCGGAAGACGCCTGGATGGGCGACGCGCAGTTCATCGTCAGCGTGGACGGCCAGCAGTACGGCGGCGTGCAGACGGTCACCGCCCTGCACGGCCTGGCGCAGGATCAAACCTTCGACCTCCAGGGCGCCTTCAGCGTCGGCGCGCACGACCTGGCGATCAGCTTCATCAACGACGCCTGGGGCGGGACGCCCGATACCGACCGCAACTTGTATGTTGACGGCGTGGACCTCAACGGCACCCCGCAGCCGGGGGGTGCGGCCATCCTTTACTCAAACGGTACGGTGCATGTTCCGGTGGGGGGATCGGGCAACGCGCTGCTCGTGGCCGGCGGCGACGCCGACGGCACGCTGCTGGGCATGCCGCTCGTTCATACATAGGAGGCGGTGCCGCGGCGGGTGGTCCGCCACCCGCCTTGCCCAAACGGGTGCGGTCCGGTTCCCGTCTGCCGCACCCGCCAACCCCGCCATGCCGCATCCGGGGTTCCGGCCCCGCCCCGGCGGTGCTAGACGCCCCGCCATGCCCTCCCGCGCCACCCCGAGCCCATGACCGCCCCGTTCCCCGCCGCCGCCCTCGCGCCCGACGTGCAGGCGCCGCTGGTGCTCGCCCTGCCCAAGGGCCGCATCCTGGGTGAGTGCGGGCCGCTGCTGCACCGCGTCGGCATCCGCCCGGCGCCCGACCTGCATGACGAGGACAGCCGTCGCCTGCGTTTCCCCACCGACGACCCCCTGCTCGACGTGGTGCGCGTCCGCCCCTTCGACGTCGCCACCTTCGTCGCCTTCGGCGGCGCCCAGCTCGGCATCTGCGGCGCCGACGTGTTGATGGAATTCGACTACTCCGAGATCTACGCCCCGCTCGACCTCGGCATCGGCCGCTGCCGCGTCAGCGTGGCGGAGCCGATGGAAACCGCGGGCACCGACGACCCGGCCACCTGGTCCCGCGTCCGCGTGGCGACCAAGTATCCCGGCATCGCCCGCCGCCACTACGCCGCCCGCGGCATCCAGGCCGAGGTCGTGCACCTCAACGGCGCGATGGAGTTGGCGCCGGGCCTGGGCCTTTGCCGCCTGATCGTGGACCTGGTGCAGACCGGCAGCACCCTCAAGGCGAACGGCCTGCAGGAAACCGAGGTGATCGCCCACGTCACCAGCCGCCTGATCGTCAACCGCACCGCGCTGAAAACCCAGCCCGAGGCCGTCGGAGCCTGGATTGCCCGCTTCCGTACGGCCCTGGCCGCGATGGCATGAGGCGCCTTTCGACGGCAGACGCCGGGTTCGAGGCCGCCTTCGCCGCCCTGCTCGGCGAGGCGCGGGAAACCACCGCCCGCGTGGACGGCGCCGTAGCCGCCATCATCGCCGCGGTCCGCAGCCGGGGCGATGCGGCGCTGTGCGAATACACCGCCCAATTCGACCACCAAACCCTGACCCCCGCCACCCTGCGCGTGACCGCGGCGGAGATCGACGCCGCCACCGCCGGCATCCCCACCGCGCTGGCCGCCGCCCTGGACCTGGCGGCACGACGCATCGAGGCATTCCACCGCGCCCAGATGCCGGCGGACCTGCAGCACACCGACGCCGCCGGGCTGACCCTGGGCATGCGCTGGACCCCGCTCGACGCCGTGGGCCTCTACGTGCCCGGCGGCAAGGCGTCCTACCCGTCCTCCGTCCTCATGAATGCCCTGCCGGCGCGGGTCGCCGGCGTCGGCCGCATCGCCATGTGCGTGCCGTGCCCCGGCGGCGTGCTGAACCCCCTCGTGCTCGCCGCCGCCCGCCGCGCCGGCGTGACCGAGGTGTATCGCGTCGGCGGCGCCCAGGCCGTCGCGGCCATGGCCTACGGCACCGCCACGATCGCCCCGGTGGACCGCATCGTCGGCCCCGGCAACGCGTACGTCGCCGAGGCCAAGCGCCAGGTGTTCGGCCGCGTCGGCATAGACAGCATCGCCGGCCCGTCCGAAGTCGTGATCCTGGCAGACGCCGCCAACGACCCCCGCCACGTCGCCCTGGACCTCTTAGCCCAGGCCGAGCACGACGAGGCCGCGCAGAGCATCCTCATCACCACCGATGCCGGGTTCGCCGACGCCGTCGCGGCCGCCGTGCTGGCCGAGCTGCCGACGCTCCCGCGTGAGGCCATCGCCGGGGCAAGCTGGCGGGACCACGGCGCCGTCGTGCTGGTGCGGGACTGGGAGGAGGGCGCCCGGCTAACCAACCAGCTCGCGCCCGAGCACCTGCAGATCATGGTTCCCGACCCTCGCGCCCTGTTCGCCCGCATCCGCCACGCCGGAGCGGCGTTCCTGGGCGCTTATTGCCCGGAGGCGGTGGGCGACTACGTGGCCGGCCCGAACCACGTGCTGCCGACCGGCCGCACCTCACGCTTCGCGTCGGGCCTATCGGTATATGACTTCATCAAGCGCACCACATGGGTAGAGTCCGGTGCCGCCGCCCTGTCCGAAGTCGGCCCATCCGCAGTAGCCCTGGCCGAAGCCGAAGGCTTGCAAGCCCACGCACGCAGCATAGCAGCCAGGCTGTCCTCTCCTGCTCCCTCTCCCTCCGGGAGAGGGCCGGGGTGAGGGGGTCTTCCAGAGCCCAATTGCTCGGGACAGGGCGAAGCGCCACCGGCAACGTCCCGCTGCCAAGACCCTCTCACCCCAACCCCCGCCCGGTGGGAGAGGAAGCAGCAGCCCCGGGTTGATCCTTCCCGTCCCCAACATCACATTTCGCCGTGAAATCAAACTCCGTCCCCCAACAATACCAAGGAACCTGATGTCCAAAGAAGACATGATCGAATTCAGCGGCACCGTCATGGAGTTGCTTCCCAACGCCATGTTTCGCGTGAAGTTGGACAACGAGCACTCCATCCTCGCCCATACCTCAGGCAAGATGCGCAAGAACCGCATCCGCGTGCTGGCCGGGGACCGGGTGAACGTGGAGATGACGCCCTACGACCTCAGCAAGGGCCGGATCACATTCCGCTTCAAGTAGAGCCAGTCCAAGCAGGACCGCTTCAAGCAAGGCCGGTCCAAGTAAGCTCCTCCACCGGGCCAAGCAGCGCCCCCCTGATCCTGGCCTCCGCCAGCCCCCGGCGCCTCGCTTTGCTGGCCCAGGCCGGCATCACCCCGGACCGCGTGGCGCCCGCCGACATCAACGAAACTCCCCGCCGCGGCGAGCTGCCACGCCCCTATGCCGAACGCATGGCGGCCGAAAAGGCCCGCGGCGTCGCCGAACCCGGCGCCTACACCCTATCCGCCGACACCGTAGTCGCCCTGGGCCGCCGCATCATGCCAAAGGCGGCGGACGAGGCCGAGGTCCGCGCCTGCCTGGCCCTGCTATCCGGGCGTCGGCACCACGTCCTGACCGCCCTGATGCTGATCGCGCCCGATGGAGGCGTGTCCGCGCGGCTGTCGGACAGCGTCGTCGGCTTCGCCCGCCTGACCCCGGCCCAATTGGACGCCTACGCCGCCTGCGGCGAAGGAGTTGGCAAGGCCGGCGGCTACGCCATCCAGGGCCGCGCCGCCGTTTTCATACGCTTCCTGTCCGGCAGCTACAGCGGCGTCGTCGGCCTGCCGCTGTTCGAAGCGTCGCAAGTGCTGCGCGGACGCGGCTACCCCGTGCCGTGACCACCCAGATCCTGGCGGCGTGCAGCCCCGGGGAGGTGCGTGTTTCGGTTCTGCGGGACGGCGCGCCGCTGGACTACGCCATCTGGCGCCCAGGACGCCCGGACGGCGTCGGCGACCTTCTGCGCGGCCGGGTATCGGCGAGGGTGCCGGCAATGGCCGGAGTCTTCGTGGCGCTGCCCGGCACGGACGGCTTCCTGCCGGACAGCGAGGGCGGCGCCGGCCTATCAGACGGCATGGCGGTCGGCGTGCGCGTGACCCGGGCGGCGCAGGGCGGCAAGGGGCCACGCCTGACCGCAAACGGCGTCGCCCAGGTCCCGCCCGGCCCGCCCGCCCTGCTGTCCCCCGGCCCCCGCGCGGGCGGGCGCCCGGCCGCCCTGTACCCCAATGCGCCCGTCCCCGGCGACGGCCCCCCCCCGGGGGCGC
>CAXTCI010000216.1:6765-8313 GCA_964242325.1 uncultured Acetobacteraceae bacterium | reverse complement strand
AACCAACCCTAACCCAAGCCAAACGCGCTTGAGAATCCCGCCACACGCGAGTCAATCAAACGGAAACCGTATGAGGGCTTTCGGCCTGCGCCGGGCACGCTACTGCGGCGTCGCCAAGGTGGGCCTGCAAGGCGTGGCCACGGCTGCCGCCATCAACCTCGACCGCCTCGGAGCCTGGTTCGCTAAGCGCCCGCTCGCACTCACCCGCACCTCGCGCTTCGCCGCACTCGCAGCTTAGCTCATGAATTCGCCAACGGTATCCGGCCGGTTTCCTTGTGGCTGCGTCAAGCAGGTCGGCTGAGGCCAAATGTCATACGGGAACCCGTTGCGAAAATGACCGCCAGCTTGCAGGCTGCGCCGCATCTTTCCTGACGGTGCCTTCGCGTCGGGGCGTTCATCGTTGCGCGCAGCTACACCCACTGGACCCCTTTTCGCGGTCGATCAACGTGCCGAGCGCTTGCCAGGCGCCCGGCCGTCTCCGCAGTAGCCGTAGTGAGATTGCGAAAGTATCAGATTTTCCGACGGTCACGCGTCACAAGCACTAGTCCCAGGATCGCCGTGCCGAACAGGGCAAACGACACAGATCAGACCTGCTTGCAGCGGAAAAGACTCAGACTACCCAAGCCAACACTGAGCAGCGCCAGCGTGGCAGGTTCTGGTACCGAAGTGGTATTGAATGTCAGGTCGTCTCCCACCCAGTATTTGGCAGTAGATGACAGGGTTACATAGGCAATCCCTGTGCCGTTGACTTCAACGTCAGCATACGTGGCGCCTGCCGGTGTCACAATGTCGCTCGCAACAAGCGAGTTAAATGAGTCATATGCTGTCAACGTGTAGGAGGACGAGCTTCCGGCGCCGACGTAGATGTCAACCTCGCTTGCGGCGTTCGCAAACGAGATCATCTCGGCTGCGGTGCCAGCATTGGTGTTGAACGCGAGAAAATTGGACCCGCTACGAGCAGTCAGCCCGAAATTGCCGCATTGATTCAGAATCGAGCCACCAACGCCGCCGGCGCCGGAGAATGTAACTCCCTGGCCGACGTAGTAATCTGCGAGCGGGCTTGCGGATGAGAAGTTACATGGTGCCGACACATCGTCAAAGTTAGTTGTCGTAGCGGCCCGAGCATGACTGCCCATTCCTATCACTGCGGCCAGCACGAGGATCATTGACCCTATTGATGTAAGACGGCTCATTTTATATATCCTGGTTGATAGAAGATACCCTGCATAAGTTGTGCCAAAAAATTTATCTCGGCAAAATCAACGACGTGTCTAGCAACAATCTTGCGTAGTTCGTTGAAGTGTAAGATTTCTGACAGTTTGTGGCCAGCGACTTGAAATAAATAAAATGTCGAGTCATGAATTTACGTATTTTGTTGGATTGCAAGCTTTCCGACGGTTTGTGGCCAGCTGCCTGCTCTCCAACGGATTTGACGGATCAGGTTCCGCCGCATCGGTGGGCTTCGCTGACGAGCCAAACTAACCCAGTTCAACCATTGAGGATGGGGGCATAGGGTCAGTTGTCATGCAGACAACATTCAGACGCAGT